>CAYGRI010000023.1:0-31563 GCA_964352155.1 uncultured Maritimibacter sp.
GGCCAGGCCGCTCTCGACCGTCTGCATCGTGGCATCGCTGCGGAACACCTGCAGCTTCAGCCGCCGGGCGCCACGGCCCTTGGCGGTCAGCCGCGATTCGAGCTCGGGCAAAAGCCGGTCGATCCCGGCCATGACATCCTCGCCCAGCCCGATCGGCTCCGGCAGCGTCAGGCGCACGGCAAAATGCAGCGGCGGCTTTGCGGGCGAGACGGGTTCGCGCACCCCGCCCAGCGCCTGATCCAGCCGGCGCACCACATCCTGCCCGAACCGGCGCGACACGGCGGCGCGGGGCATCCCCATCAGATCGCCGATGGTGCGCAGGCCGACACGGCCCAGCCCCGCAATCGCCTCATCCGAGATCCGCAGCGCGGCGATGGGCAGCGGGCCCAGCACGGTATGGGTCTTGCCCGCCGGGGCGACGCGATGGGCGCGGGGCACCGGATCGTTGCGCCCGGGCGCGGGGCCGCCACGCTCCCAATGTCGCCGCTTGGCGGCCCGGGCGCGGGTGGCATACGCCTCTTGGTCAATCGCGTCGCCGGAACGTGTGACCTGCGCCCCCTGCCCCGCATATCGGGCCAGCGCCCAGGCCGCCCCCACCGTATCCGCGATACCAATCTGGACCGAGATGCCAAGATCGTTGCAATCCTGTTCGACCTGAAAGGCCAGCGGCTCCTCCCCCCCGAACAGATGCGCGCAGCCGGTGAGGTCGACGATCAGCCCCGCCGGCGCCTCCTCTGACACCCAAGGAGAGAACTTGCCAGCCCAGCGCCGCAGCGCCGCCAGAAAGGCGGAATCCGCATGGGGATTGTCCAGCCGCGTCAGCAGATGCGGGCACATCGCCTGCGCATCGCGCAACGGCTGGCCCACGCGCAACCCCTCGGCCGAGGCGGCGACCGACAGCGAGGTCAGCACCTGCATATTGTTGCGGTCGGCCACGACGGCAAAGGGCGCGTCTGTCCCACGGTCCAGCCGCAAGTGCCGTTCCGCAGCAAGACGGGGAAACCAGACAGAGAGGATGCGGCGATCGGACATGCAGAATGTTCACACTTTGTTCTAATCTAGTGTGAGTCGCCTTGCGGAGTCGAGTCGATCCTGTCCCCCGCAGATCCTGCCCGGCGAAAACCTATCCGCAGGTGATCTCTGCCACCCTTCCATCCGCGTCGAGTTTGAAATTCACCCGGTAGGGCAGGAAATCCATCGTCACGGCACTGCCTTCGGGAATCACCCGGACGGGCCGCTCGAACGTCATCGACTCGACCGCCGTTCCGGGCTGACCCAGCCAATCGGCATAGTCGTCAGTGTTGCAGTCTTCTGGCGCCGTCTCCGCCGCCTCGGGGCGATCAGCGGGCACGGGGTTCGGCGTATCGGTCACTGCGCCGGTCGGGTCTGCCTGTCCCTCCGCCGCCGCCACCGGCAGCGACAGCAGCCCCGAAAGGATCATGGCAAGCATCAAAGGCTTCATCGGTGTCTCCACGAATCCGAGAGTTGCAAATGCCCGATCTTTGGCACAATCTCCGGCAAAATATAGCCCTTTGGAGGATCGTCATGAAAACCCGTGCCGCCGTCGCAACCGCCGCCGGAAAACCCCTTGAGATCATGGAGGTGAACCTGGATGGTCCCCGCGCCGGCGAAGTGCTGGTCGAAATCAAGGCCACCGGGATCTGCCACACCGACGAATTCACCCTGTCCGGCGCCGATCCCGAAGGTCTGTTCCCGGCGATTCTGGGGCATGAAGGCGCGGGCGTGGTGCTGGAAGTCGGCCCCGGCGTCACCAGCCTGAAACCCGGCGATCATGTGATCCCGCTGTATACCCCCGAATGCCGCGAATGCGACTATTGTCTGAACCCCAAGACGAACCTGTGCCAGTCGATCCGGACGACCCAGGGCGCGGGCCTGATGCCCGACGGGACCAGCCGGTTCTCGACCCTCGATGGCGATCCGATCCTGCATTACATGGGCTGCTCGACCTTCTCGAACCACACCGTACTGCCCGAAATCGCGCTGGCCAAAGTGCGTGAGGACGCGCCGTTCGACAAGATCTGCTACATCGGCTGCGGCGTGACGACCGGCATCGGCGCCGTGATCAACACCGCCAAGGTCGAGATCGGGTCGCGCGCGGTGGTCTTTGGACTGGGCGGTATCGGCCTGAACGTGATTCAGGGGCTTCGGCTGGCGGGCGCAGACCAGATCGTCGGCGTGGACCTGAACCCCGACAAAAAACCGATGGCAGAGCGCTTTGGCATGACCGATTTCGTCAACCCCAACGAAGTCGAGGGCGATCTGGTCCCCTACCTCGTCAACCTGACCAAGGGCGGTGCGGATTACTCGTTTGATGCGACCGGCAATGTCAACGTGATGCGCACCGCGCTGGAATGCGCCCACAAGGGCTGGGGCGAGTCGATCATCATCGGCGTGGCCGCCGCCGGGGCTGAGATTTCGACGCGTCCGTTCCAGCTTGTCACCGGCCGGGTCTGGAAGGGCACCGCCTTTGGCGGCGCGCGCGGCCGGACGGATGTGCCCAAGATCGTGGATTGGTACATGGACGGCAAGATCGAGATCGACCCGATGATCACCCACTCCATGGGCCTCGACGACATCAACAAGGGCTTCGATCTGATGCATGCTGGCGAGTCCATCCGCTCGGTCGTGGTCTACTGATCCGGCACGACGATGACGCCTGACCTGACGATCCGCCCGGCGGGTCCCGAGGATGACGACGCGATCTGGGCCATCCTGAAGCCCGCCATCGAGGCGGGCGACAGCTTTACCGCGGCCCCGGACGGCGGGCGCGCGGGGGCCTTTGCCTATTGGCGGCCCTCTGGCGCTTCCAACTTCGTGGCGTCCCGGGGCGGGAGGGTTGTCGGGACCTATTACCTCAAGCCCAACCACACCGGCGGCGGCGCGCATGTCTGCAACGCAGGCTATTGCACCGCCCCAGAGGCGCGCGGCCAGGGCATCGCGCGCACCTTGCTTAGCCATTCGCTGACCGAGGCGCGCCGTCGTGGGTTTCGCGCGATGCAGTACAATTTCGTCGTCGCTACCAATATCCGCGCCATCGACACCTGGCTGCGCGCCGGGTTCCGCGAGGTCGGCCGGCTGCCAGGCGCGTTCCTGCACCCGACCGACGGCTATGTCGACGCGCTGGTGCTGTTCAAAGAGCTTCGCGATGGAACCTGACCCGCTTGGCACCCTTCTTGGCACGGTGATTGGCGCGCTAGGCGCTTTGGCAGACCCGCAGACCGCCACCTCGATCAACCACGAGGCGCCCGCGACCTTCCGTCCCTTGCGGTTTGCCGCCGTGGGGCAGGTGATCGACATTCACCCGACAGAGATCGAAAGCCTGCGTTTTGAAAACGACCCATATGGTCTGCCACGGCTGGCCATCCGGTTCGGTCCCGATGTGGCCGCCTGGGTGGCCGCGACGACGCAAATGGCCGTCGGGGACCGGATGCTGGTATCCCTGTGCGAACAGGAGCTGATGGATGCGATCATTCAGGAGCCGATCCTGAGCGCCAGCATGGCCCTGTCCGGGAGCCTCGAAACCGAAGAGATGACTGCGGCGATGCTGATTGTCGCCGGACAGGTCGATTGCGAGGGCGCACCGCTCGAGGGCGCGGCCCCACCTCCGCCCAACCGCCGGTCCGGCGGGCGCCCCTGACCCGGCGAAACTCTCGGTTTCGGCCCGGGCGAAAGGCGGCGGGCGACGCGTCCCCGCCTCTGACCCGGGGTTGACCCGGCGCCGCGCGGCTGATTTGCAGGGCACACCGGCCTTGACCGGATCGGCGGCGCCATCCGGCAAGCCTTTTGCCAGGGCCACCGCAAGGAAAGAGCCTATCATGCGCGAAACACGCCCGCTTTACGCTGTCCTTATCGACGCGGACAACATCCCGGCCAAATATGCCGGCGCCATTCTGAAAGAGATCACCTCTTTCGGCGAACCCGCGCTGCGCCGGGTCTATGGCGACTGGTCCTCTGGCCGTCTGAACGCCTGGGCCAAGGAAGTGCGCGCGCTGGGCATGGTCGCACATCAGGAAACCGCCAACACCATCGGCAAGAATGCCAGCGACATCGGCCTGGTCATCGACGCGATGGACATTCTGCACACCGGCCGCTTCGACGGCTTTGTTCTGGTGTCGTCGGACAGCGACTTTACCGCGCTGGCGAACCGGATCCGCGAACAGGGGCTGGACGTGATCGGCGTGGGCGAGGGCAAGGCGCCGGAAAGCCTGCGCAACGTCTGCAACCGTTTCGTGCTGATCGAAAACATCGTGGACCAGCCCGAGCCGCAGAAGGGCAGCCCCACGCCTGGCAAGCAACCCCCGACAGAGGCCGTGCCGCTGATCCTGCGCGCCATGGACAAGATCGAACAGGACGACGAGTGGTACGCCCTGGGCCAGCTTGGCCAGTACATCACCGCCGAGAACCCCGATTTTGACACGCGCACCTATGGGATGCGCAAACTCAGCGATCTCGTCGAAGGGTTGAAACGGTTCGAAACCCGCAAGATCGGCAACCAGCTTCACGTGCGCCGGCTGGATTAGAGCCTGCGACTCTCATGCGGCTCAGGCAGTCCGTCCTCCCCCGATGGACCGCTTGCAACAGCCGTCGCGTGCAATCGGACGGTGACGCTGACGGACGCGAGGCTTTAGGCGTTATTCCTTGCCCGCCTGTTCCGCCAGATCCATCTCGTAGAAGGCAAATGCCTCTACCAGACTGGCGGCAAGCTCGTAGCAGATGACCAATTGCCCCTCGTCCACTGCAAAATAAAGGCCAGGCCCCCCGCAGGTCGCGCCGACAAACTCCAGCGCGCGCGGCGGCGCAAAGTCCTGTTTCAGCACATTGGCGGCGCCTTCAAGGAACTGCGTGTCCCGCATCATGATGGCGACCGTGGTTTCCAGCCCTGCGTCCGGCTGGTTATAGGTGATCGCAATCTCGGCCCCCTCCGGATCCTCGGAGGATCTGAGATGCAGCGCCAGTTGAGCGCGCCAACTGGCCAGCGCCCGTGCCGAGACGTCGCCGCACAGCTCTCGCCGTTGTTCCGGCATCTGCATCAGATCGGCGATCGGCGCATAGCGCTCTGGGTTATGACCGACCAACAGACAGGTCACATGATAGGCCCGCTGCCCGGAAAACGCGTGCGTACGGTAGAACACATCGCCAGACGGGTCGTCGGACACGGGCGGATTGATCTTCCAGTTCAGGATAGCCGAATGCAGGACGTTGTAATTGCGATCCGATTCATCCCCGACAAGCGACGCAACGGTCAGAGTGTCGGCGGCCATCTCTTCCCAGCCAAGCACGGGGATCCCCATCTCGTGGATCAGCATATGCGAGATCTGATGGTAGTAGTAGAATTCGAGCGCCCCATAGGTCTGTTGCAGGGCGCGATAGGCGATCTGGAACGTCACGCCCTCGTTCTGCGCCGCAAGATCCTCGGCCAGAGGCCGGATGACCGTATTGATCGCGCCCATCTGGGCCTGACCGCCCGTGGCAAAGCCTGCAGCGACGGCGCCTGCAAGAAGAATTCTGCGCATCTGGGTCTCCCGTTTCCAGCAGATTACCGTCGCTGTCGGACCGGATGTCAATCCGTCAGGGACCGCGCCGCACCGCATAGCGGGCCAGGAACATGTCCACCGCCCCCCGGATCACCCGCGCCACTTCGGCTTCGGGGAAATCCGTCTTGACCCCCATCATCATTTTGGTGTGCAGCGACGCCTTGCACAGCTCGATGAACTGGTCGGCGGCCAGCTCGATATCGCCGATCGAAAGTTCACCGGCCGCGATCCGCTCGGCCAGGTAGCCCATCAGGGCATTCCGCGCGAGGGTCGGGCCGGAATAGTAGAACTCTCTCCCAAGCTCGGGGAACCGTTCCGATTCCGCCACTGCGATCCGGTAGGTCTGACGTCCCAGATCTGACAGGAAGAACTGGATCATAGACGAGGCCGCCTCGAACAGCACCTCGCATGCGGGGCCTGACATGCCGATCCGCGCGATCGCAACATCCGCCTGGCGCTGGCATTCCCGCTTGGCCACCTCCATGAACAGACGGCGCTTGTCGGGGAAATACTTGTATAATGTGGCCTTGGATACCTGCGCGACGCGGGCAATCTCATCGACGCTGGCGCCGTCAAACCCGTCTCGGAGGAATACATTACAGGCGCCTTCGACGACCTGATCGAACTTGCGGCCGCGGATGATCAGCAGCGTGTCGTCCAACGGCCATCCTCCCTGAAACACCCTGGCAACATAAACCGTACGGTTCACTATCGGCAAGGCGGCATCTCCGGGCGAATAGCGCTTGCATCGCTTGCCCATTTGCCTAGAACTTGGAATCATTCTAAATGTGGGACGTCACGATGTTGGCAATGACCTTCAATCGCCGCCGGTTCTCCGACCTGAGCGAGCAAGAAATCCTGGCTCTCGCGATCTCTTCCGAGGAGGATGACGGTCGGATCTATCGCCAATATGCGCAACGGCTGACAGAGGATTACCCAGCCAGCGCAAAGATCTTCGAAGAAATGGCGGTCGAGGAGGATTCTCATCGCAAGCAGCTGATCGACCTGCATCGCAGGCGATTCGGCGATGTCATCCCCCTGATCCGGCGGGAGCATGTGGCCGGTTTCTATGCCCGGCGGCCGGTCTGGTTGTCGGAGACCATGTCCCTCGACCGCATCCGGCACGAAGCCGAAGCGATGGAGCAGCAGGCCGAGGCCTTCTATCGCCGCGCCGCCGGGCACACGCAGGACGCCGATACCCGCAAGCTTCTGGGCGACCTCGCCGCTGCCGAGGCGGGGCATACCCGCAAGGCCGACGCGCTAGTGACCAAACATCTCGACGACGACACCCGCGAGGGCGAGGATCGCGCCGCGCATCGGCAATTCGTTCTGACCTGGGTTCAACCCGGACTGGCCGGGCTGATGGATGGGTCGGTCTCTACCCTCGCGCCGGTCTTTGCCACCGCCTTTGCCACCCAGGATCCCTGGACGACGTTCCTGGTCGGTCTGGCCGCGGCTGTCGGAGCCGGGATATCGATGGGGTTCACCGAGGCTGCCTCGGATGACGGGCAATTGTCGGGGCGCGGCTCTCCGATCAAACGCGGGATTGCCGCTGGCGTGATGACAACGCTTGGCGGGCTGGGCCACGCGCTGCCCTATCTGCTTCCGGATTTCTGGATTGCCACGCTTGTCGCGATCATCGTCGTGTTCATCGAATTGTGGGCCATTGTCTGGATCCAGAATCGCTATATGCAGACCCCGTTCCTGCGCGCCACTTTCCAGGTCGTCCTGGGCGGTGCGCTGGTCTTTGCCGCTGGGGCCTTGATCGGCAGCGGGTAGGCCGCTTCGACGCGTCCGACAACGCCACCTGACCGGCGTCGCGGGCGGGTTCCGGATGCGATGCGCGCGCATCCTGGACGCAAGGGGCATTTAACCCGCCACCCCAAGCTGTTATGCGCGAAACATGGTCGACGTCTTTCTCAAAACCCTGCCATTCTTCATGCTGATCGGCGTCGGCTACCTCGCCGCGGCCAGCAAGTTCTTTTCCGAAGCCGCCGCCGCCGCGCTGACCCGCTTCGTGTTCTACTTCGCGCTGTCGGCGATGATCTTCCGCTTCTCCGCCAATCTGTCGTTCGGAGACGTCTTCGACCCCGTCTTCATCGGCGTCTATCTGGCCGCCACCACATCCGTTTACCTGCTGGTAACCATGATCGCCCTCTGGCGCGGTGTCCCTGTGGCAGAGGCCGCGGTCGAGGGGCAATGCGGCGTCATTGGGAACATCGGCTTTCTGGGCATCCCCATGCTTGCCCTTCTGATGGGCGAAGCCGCTGTTGGCTACATCATGATGATGCTGGCCGTCGACCTGCTGGTCTTTGGCTCGCTCATCGTGATTCTTGTCACGGGCAGCCGCGAACGGCTGTCACCTAGGGTATTCCGGACCGTTGGCATCGGCCTTGTCTCCAACCCGATGCTTGTGGCGATCTTCCTGGGCTTCAGCACCTCGGCGCTCGAGCTTCGGATCCCGGGGCCGCTGAATGAATTCCTCACGCTTCTGGGCAATGCGGCCACGCCGGGCGCCCTGTTCGCCATCGGCGCGTCGCTGGCCAGCAAATCGGCCGAGCGGATCAGCGTGGCCGTCTGGCTGAGCACCAGCAAGCTGATCCTGCACCCGGCGGCGATTGCCGTGGCCGCGCTGATCATCTGGCCGCTGGAACCCTATGCCGCCGCTGTGATGATCGCCTCTGCCGCGCTGCCGACGGCGGGCAACATCTACATGCTGGCGCAGTTCTACGGAGTGGCACCGCAGCGGGTATCGGCAACCATTCTGGTCTCTACCGCGATTTCCATTGTAACGGTCTCGGCTGTGCTCGCCTGGCTTGCTCAGCGCACCACGTTCCAGTAGCCAGTCGGCAACAAACGCGGAGAGACAGATGGAAACGAAATCCGAGAATGCATGTTTCGGCGGGGTACAGGGGGTCTACTCTCACACCTCCGCCGCCACGGAATGCGAGATGACCTTTGGCCTCTACCTGCCGCCTCAGGCGCAGCATGGCAAGGTGCCAGTCCTGTGGTACCTGTCGGGCCTTACCTGCACCCACGAGAATGCGATGACCAAGGCTGGTGCGCAGGCCTGGGCGGCCGAGGCTGGCATCGCCGTCGTCTTCCCCGACACCTCGCCCCGGGGCGAAGGCGTTGCCAATGACGACGCCTACGATCTTGGCCAGGGCGCCGGTTTCTATGTGAACGCGACCGAGGCTCCCTGGGCTCCACACTTCCGGATGTGGGACTATGTCGCCCAGGATCTTCCGGATCTGCTGTTCGCCAATTTCGCGCTGGACCCGGATCGCCAGGGCATCACCGGGCATTCGATGGGGGGTCACGGTGCCCTGACGCTGGCCATGGGCCTGCCGGGACGGTACCGCTCTGTCTCGGCGTTCTCGCCGATCTGCAACCCCACGGGCAGCGACTGGGGGCAAAAGCAACTGGCCGCCTATCTGGGCGCCGATCAAGCCAAATGGGCCACGCATGACGCGAGCCTTCTGATGGCCGAGACAGGCTTTGACGGGCCGATGCTGATCGACACCGGCACCAGCGATCAATTCCTGGATCTGCTGCGCCCCGAAACGCTGGCCCAGTCGATCGGGGCCCGCCGGCAACAGGCCGTCTTCCGGATGCAGCCGGGCTACGACCACAGTTATTTCTTTGTTGCAAGCTTCATGGAAGACCACATCGGCTTTCATGCAGACGCCATGGAAGGCTGATAGCCCGGCTACCAATGAAGTGCCGGGCAGAGATCCTCTCGCCCGGCCATGAAGGGGCGCATCCGATGCCAATAGACGCGGTGGTTTTCGATCTTGGCGAGGTGCTGATACACTGGCGCCCCGTGGACTATTACGACCGGGCCATCGGCAAGGCCGGGCGCGAGGCGTTGTATGAAGCGGTCGACCTGGACGGCATGAACCTGCGCGCCGATATGGGCGAGGACATCGCCGATCTGGTCGAGGAATATGCCGCGCGTCATCCCGACCATGCGGACAACATCCGGCGCTGGCATCTCAACTGGCTGGAGATGGCGCAACCGGACATCCCGGGCACAGCCCTTTTGCTGCGTCGTCTGAAGGCGAAGGGCATTCCCCTGTTCGCTCTGACGAACTTTGGGGTGCGGACCCTGGCGATTGCGGACAAAGCCTACCCGGTTCTGACCGAGTTCGACCGGCGCTTCGTGTCCGGAGAGCTTCGGCTCTGCAAACCGGACCCCGCGATTTATGCGGTGGTAGAGACTGAAACCGGCATCGCGCCCGAAAAGCTGTTCTTTACCGACGACAAGCCCGAGAACATCGCAGCGGCCCAGGCTCGCGGATGGCAGGGGCATCTGTTCCAGGGGCCAGAGGGTCTGTCGCAAAGGCTGGTGGCCGAAGGCTTGCTGTCGGAAGAAGAGGCGCGCCTGTAGGTTACATGCGGCGCGGGCAGGGGTGCCCTTTGGGGTCTGCGAAACGAAGACGCGACCAAACCGGTCGCCAGACGGCTTGCGACAGGTTCGCCTTGCGACGGGGGCCGTGCCGCCTGTCGAAACCCCAGCCTTTGGCAGCAAATTCGGCCCCGCCGACATCGGCGGCAAAAACGGGTTTTCCTGCCGCCGAATGCGATCTAAGCCATAGCCATGGGCGAGACGATCCAGACCATCTATGAGACCCGCGTGGCCGACGGCACGCTGACCGCCGATCCGGCTCAGCATGCTATCCTGCCAGCGCTGGAGGCGCTTCGGCAGCACCTTGAAGCCCCTGTGCACAAGAAAGGCTTGCTGGGCGGTCTCTTTGCCAAACCCGCTGACACGCCAAAGGGTCTTTACCTGTGGGGCGGCGTCGGGCGCGGCAAGTCCATGTTGATGGATCTTTTCTTCGAATCTGTCTCTATCAACGCGAAACGGCGCGTCCATTTCCATGCCTTCATGCAAGAAATCCACTCTGGCATGCACGCCGCCCGCCAGAAGGGCCTTGACGACGCGCTAAAACCGGTGGCCGAGTCCGTCGCGACCGAGGTGCGGCTGCTGTGCTTTGACGAGATGCAGATCACCGACATCACGGATGCGATGATCGTCGGTCGACTGTTTCAGATGCTGTTTGCCCGGCAGGTGATTGTTGTGGCGACCTCCAACCGTGTGCCGGACGACCTGTACAAGGACGGGCTGAATCGCGCGCTGTTCCTGCCCTTCATTGCCCAGTTGAACGCGCAGATGGACGTTCACCACCTGCAATCACCGACTGATTACCGGCAGGACAGGCTGACCGGGGCCGATGTCTATTTCCATCCCGCCGACTCGAAGGCGCGACGGCAGATAGATGCGCTTTGGACCGATCTAACAGGCGGAGATTGGTCCGCTCTGACCCTGATGGTCAAGGGGCGAGAGGTCGTCTTGCCCGGGTTCCGCAACGGTGTCGCCCGGGTGGAGTTCTGGGAGTTGTGCGGCAGACCCCTGGGCGCCGCCGATTACCTGGCCGTCGCCGAAGCGGTGCGGGTGCTAATTCTGGAGGATATTCCTCGATTGTCACGTTCCAATTTCAACGAGGCCAAGCGCTTCGTCACCTTGATCGACGCGCTGTACGAGGCGCATGTGCAGCTGATTGCCAGCGCCGCGGACATCCCCGAGCGCCTTTATGTCGAAGGCGAAGGCCTGTTTGAGTTCGAGCGGACCGCCTCTCGCCTGCGCGAAATGCAAAGCGCCGACTGGGCGCCGTGATGCGCAGCTTTGTGGCCATCGAGCTGCCGGACGACACCCGCGCGGCGCTGGAGGCGGTGCAGGAGCATCTTCGCGTCGGCATACTAAGCGACCCGGACAGTCTTCACCTGACCCTCGCCTTTCTGGGCGACCTGCCCGAGACGGTGCTGGAGGAGGTGCATCTGTCCCTGCAAGGGATCCGGCAGCCGTCCTTTACCCTACAATTGCGCGGCCTTGGCGTGTTCGGATCCAAGGCCCCACGCGTCGTTTGGGCCGGAATAGTGCCTAATCCAGAGCTTTCTGCGCTCCACAAGCAGGTGCGTGGCGCGGTTCGGCGGGCCGGTGTCGACCTGCCGCGCGAACGGTTTCGGCCCCATGTGACCCTTGCACGGCTCAAGGCGCGGCTAGGACCAGAGGAATTGGACAAGCTAAGACTCTTTTTGGAACGGTTCGATGCCTTTCCGTCTCCGCCGATCAAGGTGGCCGAAATCGTCCTGTTCCAGTCCATCCTGGCATCCGATGGCGCGATCCATCACCCGTTGGCGGAATACGCGTTGGAGTGATCGCCGCGCGGTCGAAACGTCTCTGATCAACCGTTTTCGCGTAGCACGTCGCCTGCAAGATACAGCGAGCCGCAGATCAGAATGCGCGCGGTCGGGTTGGTGGACACGATCGCCTCCACCGCATCGGACACGGAGGAACGCGCGACCGCAGCCATCCCGGCATGCCGCCCCGCCTCGGCGGTTTGGGAGGCCGACAGGGTAGCGGCACTGTCCGGCACCTCCACCGTGTGCAGCTTTGCGGCCATGGGCACCAAGGGCTTGAAGAACCCGACCACATCCTTGGTGTTCAGCATCCCGCAGACCAGGTGCAAAGGTTTTGGCGGCAGCCCCGCGAGCGTCGCGGCAATGGCCTGCCCGGCGGCCGGGTTATGCCCGCCATCCAGCCAAAGTTCTGCCTCCGGCGCGGCCTGCACCAGAGGCCCCCGGGTCAATCGCTGCATCCGCGCGGGCCATTCCGCCTGTGTCAGAGCCTTTACAAGCGCCAGTTCCGGCAGCTTCATATGGCGCAGCGCCGCCAAGACGATGCCCGCATTCTCGATCTGGTGCTGCCCGCGCAGGGTCGGTAAAGGCAGATCCAGCAAGCCCGTCTCATCCATGAAGACCAGCCTGGCCCGCTCCGTCGTCACCTGCCAATGCTGGCCGTGGATCAGCAGCGGCGCACCAACGCGGGCGGCCTGCCGCTCTATGACCTCAAGCGCGGCATCCTCCTGCCGCCCGACGACGCAAGGCACGCCGCGTTTCAGGATCCCGGCCTTTTCAAAGGCGATCTCTGGCAGGGTGTCTCCCAGAAAGCTCTGATGGTCCATCGCCACCGGCGTGATGACCGTCAGTTCGGGACGTCCCACCACATTCGTCGCATCCAGACGACCGCCGAGCCCGACCTCCAGCAAGACAACATCGGCCGGAGTCCGTGCGAAGGCCAGCAGGGCGGCGCAGGTCGTGATCTCGAAATAGGTGATATCGATCCCGCCATTCGCCACCTCGCATTCGTCGAGAACCTGGGCCAGATACGCCTCGGAGATCAGGTCGCCCGCCAGGCGGATCCGCTCGTGGAAGCGGACGAGATGCGGCGAGGTATAGGCGTGAACCCTTTGACCGGCCCCCTCCAGCCCGGCCCGGAGCATGGCCTGCACGGATCCCTTGCCGTTGGTGCCCGCGATATGGATCACCGGCGGCAGAGATTCCTGCGGATTTCCCAAAGCCTCCAGCAGGCGCCAGACCCGGTCCAGCGTCAGGTCGATGATCTTTGGGTGAAGCGACATCATCCGTTTCAGGATGATGTCCGAACCCGGCCCGCTCACGCCGGCCCGTTGTCCTGTGACGGTTCCAGAACCGGGGCGTCCGGCGCAGGGTCCCCCGCCGGGATCGGCGCCGGAAGGTCGCCTTTGACCTGCGGCGACAGGCCCAGCAGCATCCGAAGGATTGTCACAAGCTCATCGCGCATGTCCTTGCGATGAGTCACACGGTCCAGCATGCCATGATCCAGCAGATATTCAGCGCGCTGGAACCCTTCGGGCAGCTTCTCGCGAATCGTCTGTTCGATCACACGCGGACCGGCAAAGCAGATCAACGCGTTCGGTTCCGCAATATGGACATCTCCCAGCATCGCATAAGACGCCGTCACCCCGCCCGTCGTCGGATTGGTCAGAACCACAATATAGGGCAGTCCCGCCTGTTTCAGCATCTCCACCGCGACGGTCGTGCGGGGCATCTGCATCAGCGACAGGATCCCCTCCTGCATGCGGGCGCCCCCGGCGGCAGAGAACAGAATCAGCGGCTGGTGGGATTCGACGGCCCGTTCGGCGGCGGCGATGATGGCGTTGCCGACATACATCCCCATGGATCCCGCCATAAAGCCAAAATCCTGCGCGGCGCAGACCACGGGCGTGCGTCCGATCTGACCCTGCGCAACCAGCATCGCCTCTTTTTCATTGGTCGCGCGCTGGGCGGCGCGCATCCGGTCGGGATACCGCTTTTGGTCGCGGAACTGCAGCGGGTCGGCCACAGGCTCTGGCACAGGGACTTCGACGAAAACGCCGCCATCAAACAGCGCCTCGAACCGGTCGCGCGGACGCAACGGCATATGATGATCGCAGGACGAACAGACGTTCAGATTATCGGAGATCTCCCGGTGAAACAGCATGGAGCCGCATTCGGGGCATTTCGTCCACAGATTCTCTGGCGTTTCCCGGCGGGAAAACAGCGAATTGATCGTTGGGCGGACGTAGTTGGAAATCCAGTTCATGTGCGACCTTCGCGCCTGACGCGTGTATTCGGTCAGATAGTCGGCCACGGCGCGGATTGCAATCGGCCCGACGGTTGCCTGCGGACGCAAAGCGAGGCAAACATGCTCAATCGAAGGACTTGGCGCACCGAAGGGCAAGCATGGAATACGGCGCATGAGAATGGGACATCACGCACGGATCCTGGCGCTGGGCGCGCTTGTCGCGCTTTCGGGGTGCGGAGGCCTGAGCCTGGGCCTTGGCAGCAAGCCTCCGGAAACGGTCACGGTCGCCGGACGCTCCATCGTTGTGGGCGGCGCGCCGGGGTATTGCGTGGACCGCGCCGCGAGCCGGCTGATCGGCGACAGCCCGTTCGTCTTGCTTGGCTCTTGCGCCTCCATCGCCGGGGATCGCCAAGCGGGCGCCCCGAACCAACCCGGAATTCTGACCGCGGCGGTGTCCACGGCCGGGAGCGGCCCCGCCTTTGCCGACACCATCCCGCAGTTGGAGCGTTTGCTGGGATCCACCCAGGGACGCGCCGCCCTGGCCCGGGACGGGAACCCGGGTTCTGTCACCGTCCTGTCGACGCGGCGCGAGGGCAACGCGCTGTTGATCCACCTGCGCGACACCAGCACGAATTCCGTCGAGGGCCTGGGCCCCACCTATTGGCGCGGCCTGTTCGAACTGCGCGGCAGGCTGATCACCGTCTCTGTCATGGAATTCGAGGATCAGCCCATCGGCAGTGACGGCAGCCTGCGGACGCTTCGCAGCTTCATCCATCGGATCCAAACGGCCACGGCCGCGCTTTGACATCCGCGCACGGGCGGTCTTCCAGCGGTGGCGGGTTGGGTGCGTTAAATCAATTGTTTCTTGAGGACGGGGCGGGCAGTATCCCATTAACCACCTTGGGGTATTTCAGGACCCATGATGAATCCGATCGACTCGTTCCTGTACCGGCGGGCGTTCCGCCAATGGGGCCGAGCCGCGCGTCGGGCTGATAAGATGGAGCTTCACGTCCTGCGATCCCTGCGCAAACGCGCCCGCGCTCTGCAGCGTCAGTTGGGCAAGGTCCTGCACGTGGCGGATGCCCGGCTGGCCGCACCGAACGCCGTGGGCAATGAGATTCCTAGGCCCCTGCACTGCGATTGGGCCTATCGCCCGGAGGTCTGGCGCGGCCCGCTCCATCCGCCGGGCCTTGCTGCGGTTGAATCAAAGACCCCCTTTGGGCAAGAGTTGAACGTGTTTCACGATTGCTCTGTGTCAGAACTGACGCTGCGCCAGATTCGCAACACGCGCAGCGACGATCAAGCAGCCTTCGGCCTGCAGATGGAGGTGTTTCGGTTTGACGGCAGCTTCCTGTCGCTGGTGGTCGAATTGCCGGACGATGCGGCAAACGGCCTGCAACGGCGGCATATCATCCGGCTTGTCCTGCGCGCCGAGGTCGAGCGCCCGCTCGAAGTCTTTGCCAGGCTCAACATCAAGAACGGCCCCAATGTGGAGCAGATCGTACAAGAGCTGCGGGCCGGTGAAGATGAGGATCTGATGGTCGAGTTCGATCTGGCCTACACGAAGATCAACGAAAAACGGGTAGAGCGGATGTGGCTGGACCTGATCTTTGAGGGGGCCGAGCTGAACCGAATCCTTCTGCGTGACGTGACGCTCACCCGCCGCCCACGGGCGGAAATCTGATCGGAGTGGCGTGAAATGTCCCACATGTCTTTGGTCAAGACGCGAATCCGGGGCGGGGTTTGGGAAGGTGTGCTGACCGTCGCGTCACCAACGCAGGCACCGCCGCAATTGACCGTCACGCATCGCGGATCCGTCCTGCGCCCTCCGGAGCTTGCGGCCGATCCCGACCGACCTGGCACCTGGACGGTTCGTGTCGCCATCCCCGCGGATCTGCTGGCCGACGGGATCCAGACCTTTCTGATCCACGAACCCGGCGCCGAGAAGGCGCTGGTGGAGTTCGCTGTCATCGTCGGCGATGCGGATATGGATGATCTGCGGGCGGAAATGGACCTGATTCGCGCCGAGTTAGATCTACTCAAGCGCGCCTTCCGGCGCCACTGCGCCGAGACGGAATAGCGCGCTAGTCCTGCTGATCGCCCTGGTACCGGCCAACAAGGACCCGCGCCGACCAGACGAGCGTCGCGGCGAGCACGACTCCGGCTAGGCTCGCGGCAAAGTCGACGGCAGAGGGCGTCCGCCCCGGCACGAACATCTGCGCATATTCGATCAGATTGGCGATAGAGACCAGCGCCAGCACCACCGTCGCAATGCCCAGGATGTCGATCAGCGCGATTGTCAGCACCGCAAAGACCAGCCCATAGACCAACGGCATGGAATCCGCAGGAATGTGCCAAACCGAAGCAAAGGTGCCGAGCGCGATCAGACCCCAGACGCCCAGCAGCACGACAGGGTAAATAGCGATGCCGATCAGTAAGTTGCGAAAGATCGGGCGCAGCTGATCCTTTGTCATGGTCAATATACCTCTTCTGGCGACACCTTATATATGCACAAGCAATGCGGCGATTCTTCGGCATCGGGCAGAGCGATTGGCGGGATCCGCGCGGCCGAAACATGTAAGGTATCGCATCAATCCAAAACGCGAGCCCGGCGGCGTTTCCCCAATCGGCCAAATGCGTTTCTGAGGCTGGCACGATCCTCTACAAAACCCAGATATTGTCGGCAAGGCATCCAAATCTCGCCACCTTTGGGGATGATACCTACCGATGTTGGGGCCAGATTGGACAAATAAGTTATGGACAGATTGACGGAGATGGAGGCGTTTGCCACGGTCGTGGACCAGGGAGGTTTCACGGACGCCGCAAAGAAGATGGGGATTTCCAAATCCGCCGTGTCGAAGCATGTTTCCTCGCTTGAAGCCCGGCTTGGCGCTCGTCTTTTGAATCGCACGACACGTCGGGTCAGCCCGACCGAAATCGGCTTGGCCTATTATGACCGCGCCCGGCGCGTTCTGAACGATGCCGGCGAGGCGGACGCCCTGGTCACCTCGATGCAATCGGAGCCTTCGGGCCTGCTGCGGATCAGCGTCGCGACGGATTTCGGGGTGAACCACCTGTCCCCCGTCCTTGGGGATTTCCTGTCGGATTTCCCGGATGTCACCGTAAACATGGTGCTGAACAACCGGTATGTGGAGCTGATCTCGGAAGGCTTTGACATGGCCGTCCGGATTGGCGAGCTGGAAGATTCCACGCTGCGCGCTCGCAAGCTGACGGAAACCACCAAGCGGATGATCGGCTCGCCGGGCTACTTCCAGAAATTTGGGCGCCCGATGAAGATCGACGACCTGAACGAACACAAGCTGCTGCACTATTCCAGCCAATCCTCTGGCAACCTTTGGCGGCTCACCGCACCGTCGGGTGAAAAGCGGCAGGTCAGAACGGCGGGATGGCTGAGCGTGAATGACGGCCAATCGCTGCTAAACGCCGCCATCAGCGGGCTTGGCATCGCCTATCTGCCCAGTTTCCTCTATGCCGACGCGCTGGCGCAGGGTCTGGTCGAAGAGGCGATCCCCGATCTGCCGGTAGAAACGCAAGGGATTTACGCGGTTTACCCGCCGGGACGGTTCACCCAGCCGAAGGTCCGCGCATTTATTGACTTTCTTGTCCACCATTTTGCAGACAAGGGCCCGGATATCTGGTAAGTTATCCACAACCCCTTGGGGATGACGCCCTGGCGTCCTGCGACTTTGCAGAAATCAAACTCGGATCCCGGTTCGGCGGTAGCGGTTTTCGAAATAAAAGGTGCACTTACTGGGTCGAGGTCAATATGACTTCGACCCTTCTGTTTTGGGTGCGCCCATCCGGTGTCAGGTTGCTGGCGCGCGGGGCAAGAAAGCCCACACCATCGGCGGCCACCTGATCTGGCGAAACGCCGAAGTCGGAAATCAGACGCTCCATCACAGCGGTGGCCCGGCGGCGTGACAGCGTTACATTTGCGGTCAGCGACCCCTCGGCATCCGTATGCCCCACCAGCATGATCGTCCGGTCCGGATTCGCGCCCAGATAGGCGGCAAGGTCATCCAAAGACCCAAAGCTGCCCTCGCCCAGCTCGGAAGAGCCGGACAAGAACGCCAGATCGCCCAAGATCGCATGCCCTTCGGTTTCCAGCAGGGTTGCGATCGGCCCTTGCTGTCCCCCGATCACCGGAGCGTCCGGCGCGGGAGTCTTGGTCGAAGCGATAAAGTTCGCGGCGGCGGCCGATCCGCCGATCCGGGTCAGATGAACGAACCCGCGCTGGGCGCTGCGGCTTACAACCAGATAGACATACTCGGCCTCTGCCGCGCCGCGCCGGGCGGCGAAATACCGGAAATCGCCCAGATTCACATGCATGTCCGGTTCGGGAAACAGGTCGATCCCGTAGCGAAAGTCGTAGCCGCCGCAGACATCGGTCTCGCATTCATAGATCGGCAGATAGCCTTCCGCGATCAGCTGGTCCCGCAGCGGCGCCAAAAGCTGCATGGAGCTTAGTGTGCCATCCCCGACGGTCCAGACAATCTGCTCCACCGGGCCTTCGGCGGTGAGGCCGGGCAGCGTGCCGTTTGCGAAAGGCCCCGTGGGAAGGAAGCGGCTGTCCTGTGCGACGACGCGCTCCGCGTTCCGCTCCGCCGATACGAGAAAGCTCAGCGCTTGCGCCGGCATTGCCTGAACGGCAATCGCCGTTGCCGTGCTGAGCCACAGGCGGATCAACGATGCGCCCCGTGGTATTCCGGGTTCGGCTGCATATCGACGGCAGAGGCCACGCGGTTCGTCATGTTGAAAAAGGCCGTGACGCTGGCGATGTCGAAGATATCGCGGTCGCTGAACCCTGCGTCCCGCAGCGCTTGGCGGTCCGGCTCTTCGATCGTCATGCTTGCCGTGGTCAGCTTTGACGCGAAATCGAGCATCGCGCGTTGGCGGGTATCCAGATCGGCGGTCCGATAATTGCAGGCCATCCGCTCGCCCAGAACCGGGTCGCCGGACAATTCGCGCACCGCGGCGCCATGGGCGACAAGGCAATACCAACACCGATTGAGCGACGAGACGACAACCGCGATCATCTCACGTTCAAGTTTGGTCAGACCGCTCTGCCCAAGCATCAGATCGTTGTACATCGCGGTGAATGTGTTCAGCTTCTCGATATCGAACGCGTAGGCGGCCAGCACATTCGGGACCATCCCGAGTTTATCACGACATATGTCAAAATATTTCTGAGTCGCCTCAGGCAAGGGGTCGACCATAGGAAGGTCAAGCGCCGTTACATGCGTTTCGGTGTGGGTCAAGACTGCTCCAAGGCCGATTCAGGCCTTATTTTACGCGATAATGGTAGTATCCGACAACCTGCATCCCAATGGAAGCATACAGAGAATTGGCTGCGGAGTTTGCGCGGGTCACTGCCAGTGACAAAACAGAGGCCCCCTGCGCTTCAGCCCAATATGCCGCCTTGCGCAGGATATTGACCCCAACGCCCTGGCGCCGCTGGGCGGGCACGACCTCTATCGCGTGGATCATTGCCACGGGCCCGTCACAGGCGACAAAGGCGGCGCCGGCGGGCTGATCGTTCTGCCGCGCGAGGATCCCGGCCCGGGGCCCATGCACCCGATGCATGACCGCAAGGCGCGCAGGTCCGATCCCCGCGCCCTTCCAGATGTCGACCATGATCGCCAGCGGCGGCCAGATCGAAAACGCCGCGACCCGAGGAAGCGGCACATCCGTCAACGCGCCTGTCTGGATGGCATACAGCGCTACCGGATCATGAACCCCATAGCCATGCCGTTCCAGTAGAGCGTCCGCCGGGTCATCCGCTCCGCGCGCGCAAAACAGCGGGGTCTGGCCCAGGTCGCGCATCGCGGCTTCGGCCCTGGCCAGCTCAGCCTCGGTCACCGGCGCCTCGGCGGTCGCGGCGGACACCCGTTGGCCGCCTCCTTTCCCTTCGCGGATCCGCCAGGGCCCAACGCGAACGCTGCGCGCCGCGGGCCAGGTGGCATCCAGCGTCCGAAACAGGACCGGGCCGTCGGGCAGCGTCACACAAGCGCCCCGTCCAGCGCCGCGACCAGCGCGTCGGCGACCTTGTCCAGCTCTGCCGCGTCCTGACCGCGCACCACGATGTTGGACCCATGCGTTCCGTCGCGGATGAACGGGTAAGAGCCGAAGGACAGGCCCGGATAGTCCTTGGCCATGGCGCCCAGCGGCTCCGCGATATCCCCCTCTGGCCGGGTGACCCGAACCGTGCGCGACAGCATCGGGGCGCCACCCGTCAGCGTGGGCACCACGCTTTCCACCATAGCGGTAAAGATCGACGGAACACCGGCCATCACATGCACGTTCCGCAGCGTGAATCCCGGCGCGCCGGACACCGGATTGTCGATCAGATCCGCACCATCGGGAATCCGCGCCATGCGCAGCCGGGCCTCGTTCATCTCCATCCCGTTTCGGTCGTAGCGCGCCTGCAGGATGGCCCGCGCATCGGCGCGCACGTCAATCGGCGTGTCGAAGGCGGCGGCAACGGCATCGGCGGTGATGTCGTCATGGGTCGGACCGATCCCGCCCGAGGTGAACACCTGATCGTACCCCGCGCTCAACGCCTGCACCGCAGCGACAATCGCATCGGCATCGTCAGACACCACGCGCACCTCTTTCAGGTCGAATCCGGCCTCGGTCAGCTTGCCCGCAAGGTGGTACATATTCGCGTCGCGCGTGCGGCCCGACAGGATTTCATCCCCGATCACAAGCATGGCGGCAGTGGGGTTGGGCATCGGTTTCTCCATATGCGCGGCGGGAAATTTGATGGTTGTCGCGTCAAACCCCCTTCGAAGGATCTTTCTGCGGGTATAGGACCATGCCATGCGCTTTCAAACCCCTCTTGTGCCCGCCCGCCTTCTTCGCCGCTACAAGCGGTTCCTTGCAGATGTGCGGCTGGACGACGGGCGCGAGACCGTCGCCCATTGCCCCAACCCCGGCAGCATGATGGGCCTGGCAGAGCCTGGCTTTCGGATCTGGCTGGAGCCGAACGACGATCCGCGCAAAAAGCTGAAATTCGGCTGGCGGCTGGTAGAGCTGGACAGCGGGCATTTCGTTGGCATCGACACCGGCGCGCCCAACAAGATGCTGCGGTCCGCGTTGGAGGATCGGCAGATCCCGGAACTGGCCGCCTACCGTACCGTTCAGCCCGAGGTGAAATATGGCGAGCGCAGCCGGGTTGATTTCCTGCTGTCCCAACCCGGCGAACCGCAGATGTATCTGGAGGTCAAATCGGTCACCCTGTCGCGCACATCCGGCTTGGCGGAATTTCCGGATTCAAAGACAGCGCGCGGCGCCCGGCATATGGCAGAGCTTGCCGCGATGGTCGCGAACGGCCACCGCGCCGCCGTTCTGTTCCTGGTCCAGCGCAACGATTGCACCCGCTTCCACCCGGCAGAGGATCTGGACCCCACCTATGCGAACGCCCTTCGGCAGGCCCGCAAGAGGGGTGTCGACGCGCTCTGCTACGATTGCGGGATCTCGCCACAGGGCATCACGCTTGGCAAGCCGCTGCCGCACGAGCTTTAGCGCCTATTCCGGCGCGGTGATCGTGATGCTGTCGTCATAGGTGAACCGGGTCTCTGTCCGCGAGCCGTCGGGCGTTTTCTTCCACGGCGTCACGACCTCGCTATCGCGCAGGATCGCAAGCTCTCCGCTGTCCGGATCGACCCAGGCTTCGTGGCGGGCGCCGTTGATGCCGCCGCCGTATTCCTCCAGCGTTTCGGTGAAGACGCGCCAGCGGTAGACGTCATAGGCGACCCCGTTGTCCTGCATCTGGCCCAGGCACTCCGCCTCTGTCACGCTGGCCGCCTTCTCCTCCAGCTGACGCACCAGATCCTCGGCGCGGACCGCGGGCATTTCCTGCTTGTTGCCCCAGGGGCCATCCGGACTGCCGGAGGCATACCAGATCTCTGTCCCGACATAGAGAACCCCCATCTTCGAGACTTCGGAGAACAACTGATAATGCGTGCCGTCGATCACTTTTCCGACATGGCGTTCCGTCATCGTGCCTTGAGAATCGTATTGCAGGATCTCGATCCGATGCGGGCGGCGGACCCTCTCATCCATGGCGCCACCGTTGTACAGGGCGGCGATCCGGTCGCGGCATTCATTGGCAAAGGCGGACTGCGCCCCGCCAAGGGCGAGAAAAACGCTTGTGGCTACAAGAAGCAAACGGCGCATCGGGTCATCTCCGGTTGTGACGAGGCGTCAGACGATCCCCAGGCTACCATGCCGATCCTCTGCAGCAAAGCGCGGGGGCGTTGCGACCCTCTGGCCCTTTTTGGTCGTCTCGCCTATGTAGAGCACATCAAGACATCCAAGAGGCCCACCGTGGACGACAACAGTCAGGTGCATCTGACGAAAGATGGCATCCGCATCTATGACACGGCAGATTTCGCCGGAATGCATACGGCCGGGCGGCTGGCGGCCGAGATCCTGGACAGGATCGGCCCCATGGTCGAACCCGGCCGCACCACCGAAGAGCTGGACGAC
The DNA here is from genome assembly GCA_964352155.1 of uncultured Maritimibacter sp. Taxonomy (GTDB): domain Bacteria; phylum Pseudomonadota; class Alphaproteobacteria; order Rhodobacterales; family Rhodobacteraceae; genus Psychromarinibacter. Next base: position 22,513 of record CAYGRI010000023.1, read on the forward strand.
GCGATCACCCGCTGGGTCGAGGAAGCCGGCGCAACCTCGGCGACGATCGGGTACAAGGGGCTACAAGCACGCAAGTTGCATCAGCGTGAACCATGTCGTGTGCCACGGCATCCCCGGTCCGAAGGTGCTCAAGAACGGCGATATCCTGAATGTCGACGTGACGGTGATCGTCGATGGCTGGTTCGGGGACACAAGCCGGATGTATGTCGCCGGAAAGCTGCCCCGCAAGGCAGAGCGGCTGATCCAGGTGACCCATGACGCCCTGCTCAAGGGGATCGAAGCGGTGAAGCCCGGCAATACCTTCGGCGACATCGGCCACGCCATTCAGGCCTTTGTCGAGGCAAATCGCATGTCCGTGGTGCGCGACTTTTGCGGGCACGGCCTGGGCCGCGTCTTTCACGCGCCGCCCAATGTGCTTCACTATGGTCGGCCGGGCACGGGGCCGGTGCTGCAGGAAGGCATGTTCTTTACCATTGAACCGATGGTCAATCTGGGACGTCCGGAAACCAAGGTGCTGGCCGATGACTGGACGGCCGTGACCCGCGACAAAAGCCTCTCCGCCCAGTTCGAACATTCGGTTGGCGTGACCGCGGACGGGTTTGAATTGTTCACCCTGTCCCCCGCCGACAGGTTTCATCCAACCTGGATGTGACCGCGCTCTAGTCCCGTGGCGCCATCGGTTCGTCTCGCGTCAGGCGCCAATAGCCGCGCAAGCCGGTCACAGCGCTGTTGAAAGGTTCCGCGACAATCCCGCCAAACCGGGCCTCGTGTACGATCACGGGACGCCCGCGGATCAGACAGATGACGCCGGTGCAGGTTACCGCAGTGGCGGGGTCGCTGTCGCCGAACCGCCAGGCGAACCCGCCAGAGAACGACACATTGCCAAATTCAAGCGTCCGCCCCGCGCCGTCGCAGGCCTGACCCAGACAATCCTTGCAAAAGTACCACGGATACCGCAGAAACGGCCGCCGCTCTGCCCCGCAACCGGGGCAGAAATGAGGGGGGAGCTCGGACATGCGGCGGGCATCCTTTCAACGGTTTACCGAGCTAGAGCCCCAACAGGCCCGGAAGCTCGACCATGTCATGAAACACCTCGGCCCCAAGATCCGCAAGCCGGGCCCCATCATCATGCGCCGCAAACCCCAGCGTGCGCATCCCCGCCCGCACCCCTGCCTTGCAGCCCGAGGGGCTGTCATCCACGACCGCGCAAGCGCCCGGCGCAACGCCAGCATCCCGGGCGGCGCGCAGGAAAAGGTCAGGCTCTGGCTTGGCAACGCCGTAGGTGTGGGCCGAATAAAGACGTTCCTGCAACCGTTCGAGCAAAGCGGGATGTTGTCCCAGCGTGATCTGCATCTTCCGCTCGCTGCCGTTAGACCCGACGGCATAGCCAATCCCGGCGGTGTCGAGCCTGTCCAGAACAGCCTCTATCCCGGGGATCGGCGGCGTTCCCTCGGCCAGGCGGGCATAGAGCTTTTCGTAAAAGGCATCGACCCAGCCATCGGGAATGTCGGCGCCCATCTCGCGCGCCTTCTCGCTGACCCCCTTTATGGTGCCGCCGGTGAACAGGCGGTCGATGACGGCAGGGGTCAGCTCCAACCCCCGCGACGTCAGATCCGCATGCAGCAGGGCGTTGGACAGCGGTTCGGAATCCACCAGCACACCATCGCAGTCAAAGATCACAAAATCGGGGCGCGGCATGGGCAAGGTCCTTTGCGGTCGAGCCGAAGGGGGGGCGTGCTACGGGTCGGTCGGGGTGGCAGTGTAATCCAGAAAGGTCACATGCGTGTCACCGTAGCGCCGAGTGTCGAGCCGTGTGAACCCGGCGGGCGGCGATGCGTCTGCGCTGTCTTCCCAGACAATCAGCGCGCCGGGGGCGATCCACCCCCCCTCGGCTGCCGCGACAAGGGCGCGCTGACCCAGACCCTTGCCATAGGGTGGATCAAGAAAGACCAGGCCGAACGGCTCCTCCGGCGCGGGACCCAGGCGGGTCGCATCCCGGCGATGCAGCCTTGTCCGATCCGCGCTGCGCGTCAGGCCAATGTTCTCGCGGATCAGCGCGCCCGCCTTTGCCCCATCATCCACAAAGGTCACATGCGCCGCGCCCCGCGACAGCGCCTCCAGCCCCAGCGCGCCGGTGCCGGCGAACAGGTCCAGAACGCGGGCCCCGTCGATGGGGTCGCCGAAATGACCGCCGCAAAGCACGTTGAACAGCGACTCGCGCACCCGGTCGGCGGTGGGCCGCAGATGCGCGCCCGCATCCCCCTTCCCGACCGAGGCCAGCCTGAGCCCCCTGTGTGCCCCGGCAATAATCCGCATCAGGCCTTCAGCAGCGCCTTGAGGTTGGTCTCTGGATCGGCCACCGCTTGCGGGTCCGGGGTTTTGCCCATCTCGAGCAATCGCTTGCCGACCATATAGCAGCGCGCGTCGTTCATCGCGTCGACGGCGAGGAATTGGTCGCCCTTGTAATACCAATACGACACGACATCGCCCGCCCCACGCGTCACGATCCGGTCAAAGCCGGTGGACAGGCCCGCGATCTGCAATTTGCACTCATACTGATCCGACCAGAACCAGGGATAGGGGTAGTAATCCTTACCCGCCCCCAGCATGTTCTGCGCCACGCATTCCGCCTGATCGATGGCGTTCTGCACGGATTCAAGACGGATGCGCCCGCCCTTGTACGGAAAGGAGGCGCAATCCCCCGCCGCCCAGATCGCCGGGTCAGAGGTGCGGCCCTGCGCATCGGTCCAGATCCCGTTGTCGATCGTCAGCCCGGCCTGTTCCGCCAAAGCCGTGGCCGGGGCGATGCCGATGCCGACAATCACCAGATCCACCGCCAGATCCGTTCCGTCCGACAGGGTGGCACCGGTCACTTGGCCATCGCCGGTCAGGGTCTGAAGGCCGACGCCTTCGCGAATATCGACGTTGCGGTCTGTGTGGAGCTTGCGGAAATAGGCAGATGTTTCGGGCGAGGCGACGCGCTGCAGGATGCGGTCTGCCATTTCGACCAGAGTGACCTGCATCCCGGATTTCGCCGCGACGGCCGCGGCCTCCAGCCCGATATAGCCGCCCCCGATCACCAAAGCGCGGGCACCTTCAACGACGGCGGGCGCCATGGCATCCACATCCGCCAGCGTGCGCACCACATGCACCCCGCCCAGCGCGCCGCCTATGGCCTCCGGCAGATGGCGCGGGACCGACCCGGTGCACAGCGCCAGCGCATCATAGGCAATCTCGCGCCCCGCAGCTGTCACCGTCTTTGCGTCCCGGTCGATGCCATCGATCCGCACGCCCGTCAGCACCTCGATCTCGTTGTCCTGATAAAAGCTGGCGGGCCGCAGATAGAGGCGTTCCTGCTCCAACTCTCCCAACAGATAGCCCTTGGACAGCGGCGGGCGTTCATAGGGCAAGGCGGGCTCTTCCCCGATCAGGGTGATCTTGCCCGCAAACCCGTCCTTGCGCAGCCGAGCAACCAAAGACGCACCGGCCTGGCCTGCCCCTATGACGACGATTTTTTCCATGGTGTGCTTCCCCTCGCTGGCAGCGGCAGGAATCGTCCTATATCGTCTTAATGGCGATTGGAATACATGGAGAGACCGACCGATGGCACTGGAAGTGGGCATGAAGCTGCCCGATGAAACACTCTTGACGATGAGCGCGGACGGACCCAAGCCGGTCGCCCTGAAATCGAAACTCGACGGCCGCAAGGTGGTGATCTTTGCATTGCCCGGCGCGTTCACCGGCGTCTGCTCGACCGCGCATTTCCCCAGCTTTGTCCGCACCGCCGACCAGCTGCGCGAGAAGGGCGTGGACGAGATCATCTGTCTTTCGGTCAACGACCCCTTCGCGCTGAGCGCTTGGGGCGAGCAACTGGGCGCGCCGGATGCGGGCATCACGATGCTGGCGGATTCCGAGGCGAAGCTGACAAAGGCCCTCGGCCAGGATTTCAGCGCCCCGCCCGTCGGTTTGATCGAACGGTCCAAGCGCTATGCCATCGTCGTGGACAACGGTGAGATCACCCATGTCGGCGAAGAGGCAAGCCCCGGCGAATGCGATATCTCCGGTGGCGAGCGCGTGCTGGAAGCGTTGTAATCGGATCAGGCGGGCGCCCTTCGGCGCTCGCCGCCCCGGACAGGACATATCATGATCAAGGTTGGCGACAGACTGCCGGAGGCGTCACTGCTTCGCATGGGGCCTGACGGGCCCGAGAAGGTGACGCTTGTCGACAAGACGGCGGGGCGGCGGATTGTCATCGTGGCGGTGCCGGGGGCCTTCACCCCCACCTGCGATGCGAAACATCTGCCCAGCTTTGTGCGCACCAAGCCGCAGTTCGACGCCAAGGGGATCGACGAGATCCTGTGCATCTCGGTCAACGATTCGCATGTGATGCGGCTGTGGGGTATGACCTCGGGCGCGACCGTGGCCGGGATCACCATGCTCGCAGATGGCGATGCCAGCTTTACCAAGGCGCTTGGGCTGAATTTCTCGAACGAAGCCGTAGGGTTCCACGATCGGTCCCGGCGCTATGCCATGGTCGTGGACGACGGCGTTGTCACCGTGCTGCAACTGGAACAGCCTGGGGAATGCGCCATCTCCACCGGCGAGGCGTTGCTGGAGGTGATCTGAGGGACCGGCGCCCGGCGGTCACCCGGCGAGCGCATCCATCTTTTGCGCCAACTGCGCGTCCAGGTCCGACAGCCCGCCCACGTCATGGGTGGAGAGGGTCACCTCTACCGTTTTGTAAACGTTAAACCATTCCGGGTGGTGGTTCATCTTTTCGGCCTGAATCGCCGCGCGGGTCATCCAGCCGAAGGCCTCCACGAAGTTCTTGAAGACATAGGTCTTTTTGATCGCATCGCGCCCCTCGACCATCGCCCAGCCATTGGCCAAAAGCGGGGCAAGCGTCGCGTCCCGATTGGCATCTGTCAGTTTCTCGGTCATTCATCCTCCGATTGTGTCTTGCGAAACGGGCCATAGCTGGTCAGCACCTCGATCTCCTGATCCACGGCATCCCGCTCGGCCCGCAGGAATTGATCCACGGCGTTGCGAAAGCCTTCGTCGGCGATCCAATGCAGCGAATGGCATGGCGTCGGCATATAGCCACGGGCCAGCTTGTGTTCGCCTTGCGCGCCCGCCTCGACCCTTTGCAGACCGTTCTCGATGGCAAAGTCGATCGCCTGATAATAACACAGCTCGAAATGCAGACAGGGATGCAGCTCTGTGCAGCCCCAATAGCGCCCGTACAGCGTTTCCCGGCCGATGAAGTTCAGCGCTCCGGCGACGTATCGGCCATTCCGTTCGGCCAGGACCAGCAGTAGGTCATCGCGCAGGGTTTCCTGCGCGTGGTCGAAGAACCGGCGTGTCAGATAGGGCGTTCCCCATTTCCGGCTACCGGTGTCCTGGTAGAATTCCCAAAACGCGTCCCAATGCTCTGGCTGGATCTGATCGCCCGTCAGCGACACGATCCGCCCCCCGAACGCCTGCGCGGTCTTGCGTTCCTTGCGGATGTTCTTGCGCTTGCGCGACGACAGATCCGACAGGAAGGCGTCAAAATCAGCATAGCCGCGATTGACCCAGTGGAACTGGTCGGACACCCGCGGCAGTAGGCCCATCTTTTCGCCCGCCGCGGCCTCCGCCCCGGTGCAAAAGGTGATGTGCAGTGACGACAGCCGGTTCTCGGACGCGAGCTGAACGGCACCCTGCACAAGCGCGGATTGGCCCGTTTCCTCCAGCCCCGGCAGGGTCAGCAGGCGGCGGCCCGTCGCAGGCGTAAACGGCACGGCCAGCTGCAGCTTGGGGTAGTAACGCCCCCCCGCGCGCTCATAGGCATGCGCCCAGGAATGGTCAAAGATGTACTCCCCCTGGCTGTGACCCTTGGCATAAAGAGGCGCCACGGCGATCACCTGGCCATCCATCTCGGCCGAGATCATGCGGGGCTGCCAGCCTGTGCCGGTGCCAACGGACCCGGAGGTTTCCAGCGCACGCAGGAAACGGTGCGTCGTGAAGGGATCCATCGGCCGGCCCCCCTCTGCCACCTCGGGGCAGGCACAGGCATCCCAGACCTCGGGCGCGATTTCCGCGAGGCTGGACAGCACGTTGATCTCGAACCGGGTTTCGCGCATCGCTTCTTCCATGGGGCTAAAGAGCATGTGGGGCAGGTGCCCAGGGCGTCAAGGTCGCGCGGCGGCGTAGCCTTCGAAGGTGATGTTGCCCGCCACTCGGCGCGCCCTAATTTCATCCGCTTCGGACCGGATCGTCCAGCACAGAACCGGGACGCCCTGCGCCTTCAGCTCGGCGACCCGGGCGTTGCCAAGATCGCTGGCCTGATGGCTGATAAACTGCGCACCGATCTCATCGAACATCGGCATCCCGCGCAGACCGGCCAGCGTGGACTCGGGGATACCGCGCCAATGCGCCGGATTGTAATCCTCGGAGGTCAGGCCCCGGGCGATCTGCGGCGCCAGCTTGCCGAACGCCGCCACGGAATGCGGGTTGAACGACATCACCGCCACAGGACCCTCATAAGACGCGAGCGCCCGCGCCAGGGCCGATTCCAGATCGCCAACGTCGGGCCCAAGAGCGCCCGTCTGGTCCTTGATCTCGATGAGCAGAGCGCTGCGCCCCGCGACACAATCCAGAACCTCGGCAAGGGTCGGAATCCCCTCGCCATTGGGCAGGGCCATCTGCGAGAGGGCCTCGGCACTGTGGGCGCAAAGCGGCCCGACCTTTGACGTCAGCCGATCGAGTGTGTCGTCATGGAACACCATCGCCGTCCCGTCCGACGACAGTTGCAGGTCGATCTCTATCCCATAGCCAGCGTCGACTGCCGCCAGAACGGCAGCACGGCTGTTTTCGGGCACGCCCAACCCATGCAGACCGCGATGGGCCAGCGGCGCCCCCAGGAAAGCAAGCGGCAGCGCGGTCATTCGATCTGGAAAATGCCTTCGATCTCAACCGCGCAGCCGCGCGGCAGAGACAGAGCAGACACGGCAGACCGCGCATGGCGACCCGCATCGCCCAGAACCTCGACCAGCGTGTCCGAGGCGCCGTTCACCACCTCTGGCTGCCGGGTGAAATCGGGGGTGGAATTGACGAAAGCGGTCAGCTTGATCACCCGCTTCAGGCGCGACAGGTCGCCCCCGCAGGCCGCTCTGACTTGCGCCAGCAGTGACAGGGCGCAGGTGCGGGCGGCTTTCGCGCCGGCCTCCACGTCCAGATCCTGGCCGATCTTGCCGGTGATGAACCCGTCCGGCCCCATGGAGACCTGGCCAGAGACATACAGCATGTCCCCCACCTGGACATAGGGCACATAATTCGCGGCAGGCGCCGGGGCATCCGGCAGAGTGATGCCAAGGTCTTCAAGGCGGGCGTCGATGGATCCGGTCATGGGATGCTCCGTTGTCGTTTGAGCAAGGCTAGCGCAAGCCGCGCGGCGGTGAAACCGGATAACCCGGCCATCAACTTTCGCGGAAGGCGTTGGCGAAGTAGTCCGTCAGTGGCTTGAGCAGATAGGCCATGGGCGACCGGTCCGAGGTGCGCAGCAGCGTTTCCACCGGCATTCCGGGGATCAGCGTCAGACCCTCGGGCAGCTTGGCCAATTCTTCTTCGGACAGGACCACCTGCGCCCGGTAATAGGTCAGGCCCGATTGCTCATCGGAAAACGCATCGGCAGAGACCTGCGTGACCCGGCCCGCCAGTTCCGGCGTCGTGCGGCTGGAAAAGGCGGGAAAGCGCAGGATCACATCCTGGCCAACAAAAATCTCGTCCACATCGGTGGGGGCGACCTGTGCGGCGATGATCAACGGGCGGTCCTGCGGGATCAGGAACATCAGCGCATCGGCGGCACGGATCACCGAGCGCGGGGTAAACACCTGCTTTCCGTAGACAATGCCCGACACCGGGGCGCGGATATCCATCCGCCCGAGCTGTTCGATCAGAACGCGCTGCCGCTCTGACAATTCCAGCTCGCGGTATTGCAGGTCGCGCAACTGGGTGATCGCCTCTTCGCGCCGGGTCCTGCCGCGGCCGAGAATCTGCAACTCGATCTCGGTCATGCGCTCTTCGGCCTCGCCCCTTTTGGCCGTCAATTCGCCGACAGACCCGGTCAGCCGCGCCTCGTCCCGTTGCAGGGCCAGCAGGCGCTCATCGGTCGAGATGCCGTCGTTGAACAGCCGCTGCTGCGTCGCCAGTTCTGACCGGATGATCTCCAGCTGACGGGCCAGCGCCGTTTGCTGCGCCTCAAAGCCCTGGATCTGCGTGGCGATCTGGCCGATGCGCTTCTCGAGCTGTTCGATCTCGCTGGCCATGGTCTGGTTGCGCGCCTCGAACAGACGGACCTGCCCTTCGAGCAATCCCCGCACCTCAGAGTCCCGCTCTGCCGCCTCCCGCAGCAGCGGGTCGGGCTGAACCGTATCGCTGCCATCCCGCTCCGCCTTCAGGCGGGCGCTGCGCGACATCACCTCGAACAGCTCGCCCTCAACGATGTTCAGCTCAGACCGCATCGTGCCGGAATCGAGACGGATCAGCACGTCGCCCGCGGCCACCAGATCGCCTTCGTCCACCAGGATCTCGGCCACGACGCCGCCATCGGGATGCTGCACGACCTGGCGGTTCTGCTCTACCTCCACCTGCCCGGAAGCGACGACCGCGCCAGAGATATTGGACAAGATCGACCAGCCGCCGAAGCCAAAGACCAGCACCGCCAGCACGCAAAGGCCAAGCGTCACATGCCGCGTGGAGGAGATCTCGTTCATGCCGTGCCTCCAAGGCCCTTGCCGCCTTTGACCTGCTTGTAGTTCTGCAGCACCTCTTTCAGCACGATATCTCGTGGTCCAAACGCCCGCCGCGCGCCGCCATCCAGCACCAGCAGCGTATCGCATTCCTCGATCGCGGCGGGCCTGTGCGCCATGATCATCACGGCGCCGCCATCCGCCTTGATCTGGCGGATCGCCCGGTTCAGCGCCTGGGACCCTTCGTTGTCGAGGTTGGAATTGGGCTCGTCCAACACCAAAAGCACGGGATCGCCATACATGGCACGGGCCAGACCGATCC
>CAYGRI010000024.1:0-31439 GCA_964352155.1 uncultured Maritimibacter sp.
GCCCGCACCTCGGAGGCGACGACGGCAAAACCACGCCCCGCCTCGCCCGCGCGCGAGATCGACAGCCTGATCTCTGAATCCGCCGGTCAGGTCCAGCTTGGCGTCGATCTTGTCGGTCGCGCCGGGGAAGCGCTGCAGTCGATCGTTGCGTCGATCTCGGAGATTTCCGGTCATGTCAGCGGCATCGCGGCTTCGGCGAACGAGCAGGCGACCGGGGTTGACGAGATCAACACCGCAGTGGCCCAACTGGAGCAGAGCCAGCAGCGCAACGTCGCGATGTTCGAGGAAACAGCCGCGGCTTGTGTGGCGCTGAATGGGGAAGCAAACGGTCTTGCAGAGCTCGTGGGGCAATTTGCCGTGAAGCAGTCCGGACTGTCGGCCTCTTCAGGCGCGCCGCAGGATGTGGCCGCCTAGGCTTCTCTGACAGGGCCGACGGCAATGGGGCGCGGCAATCAGGACATCGCAGCCGTGTTCCTCTGGCTGTGATGGGCCAGCCCCATAAGCGCCGTTGACCCCGCCCGTCACCGGTCCCTCGGGACCGCGGAGCCGTTCTTTGTGAGCCTGTGCCGGTTGCAACCAGGCCGCCGCGCGCCGGTCAATGCGGCGTCGATCCGGGTGGCCATATGTGCCGGATGCCGGCAGATGGTGTCCGCGGGGCGCGGGCCTGCGGATCCGCACAGCCGATCAAGCGCCCCTTGCAAGGCGGGTTGGACACCGGTCGCGCCGCGCTGTCCGGTGGATCACTCGTGCCTATGGGGTCGAAATCCGCCTGCGGGCCGTCCGATGGCTACAGGCGCTGCGCCGTGGCCCAGGCGCTGTGCAGCACAGTGTCGAAACTGTAGGGGTCGAGACCGAACACAGCCCCGCTGCGGAACATGTCGAGGCTGAGATCGACCAGAATGGCCAGTTTCGGATGATCCATGCGAAAGGCCGTGGTCCGGGTCGGGTCGGACCCGGTGCCAAGGCTCAGGAACGGCAGGTCGGGCGGGCTGTCCAGCCAGGCCCGGACCTCGGCGCCAAAATCGGTCGTGCAGCGCATCAGCACGATGGCATCCAGGCCGTCGCGCTCCAGCAAGGGGCCCAGACACAGCAGATCCATCGCGTCATCGGCCAGAACGCCCTGGCTTTCGCGGCCAAGCGCCCGTGTCAGGACATTGCGCAGCGCCACAGGCTCTGCGCCGTACCCGGCATTCAGGTTCTGCATCTTGACCCGGCCCTTGCCGTCGAACCGCTCTGTCGAGATCAGCAGTCGGCGCAATCCCTTGTCCTTGACCTGCGACAGCATCGCAAAGGCGGCCTCTGTCGCTGGTCGGTCCTGCGCCGTGCGATAGGCCAGCATTTCGGGGGGGGCGGTGTCAGACCGGGGCAAAATCACGCTCTTCCATGTCCAGAAGCATCTTCCAGGCCGATCCGTCCCGCATCTCGGCCAGCGAGAACTGGCTATAGGCCAGATGCGCCAGCCAGCGGTCCCGGTTGGGGCGGACCGGATGTTCGATCTGCGCCAGATTGGTCAGCCCGACGGGCGCTGCGGCGCTGGAGGGGGCGACAAACACCGGCGTGCCAAGGAGCACCGCCTCGACCGCGACATTCGAGGAATGGGCGACCAGCGCATGGGCCGTCTCCAGCGCCTGGGGCAGAGGCACAGAGGCCTCGCCCGGCTGCGGCTTGGTGCGGACGATGACTGGTCGATCCGTCGTCTGCTTCAGCGTGGCCAGCGTCACCTCCAGCCAATCGGCGCAATCATGGGCCTTCATGAAATATTCGGTGGGCGGGCAGACGATGATCTCTCGCCCGCCTTTGCCCCAGGGCTGCATCTCGATCCCCAGCGCGTCGATCCGGTCGGTGGGGCAGCGCCGGATCGGCCCGGCCTCGTAGCCATTGCGCGTCACACGGTAATTTCGCCCGTGCCCGCGCTCGAAATAGGCGTGATCCACGTAGAAGAAATATTGCCCCGCCGCGCGGGCATGGGCGATCACATCGTCGCTGCCGCGCAGCACCCCCCAGACAACCGGCACCCCGGGCCTTGGGCCGGTCTCGTCCTCGGCATAGCGCAGATCGGCCCCGATGCCCTGGGCAAAGGCCCGGATCACATCGTTGCCGGCGCCGCCGCGATTGAGATAGCAGGTCACCATCCAGGGCTCGATCGCGCGGGGCGGCAGGCGCAGGTCAAAGGCGGCGCGCGGCCCCCCCGGCGCGGTGCCCGCCACCACCTGCGCGGGATAGCTCCGCTGCCCCATAAGCTGGATCGGCGGCGTGACAGACAGGCCCTCTGCATTGCCCGCCAGCAGATCGGCCGATTGGCGAAAGATCACCCGGCGGCCTTGGGGGGTTTCGGCCTCGATCGCGATCTCGGATCCGGCTGGCAGATCGTCCAGGCGGATCTCTCCCGGCGTATGGCGCAACTCGGCCGCGTCGACCTGTGGGGCTGTCTGTTGCAAGAGGGGTCCATCCCGGCCGGCGGCCCGATCAAACAGGGCCAGCAGCCGTGCCACCGTGGCGCCGCTGCCCCGAACATGTCCCGAAACCAGGGTTTCGAGCCGAACAGACAGCGCGGTTCCAGGCCGCCCGGTGTCGCGCTGCAGAGCGTGGAAGGCGAAAGCGCGGGCGACGATGGTGCCTTGGGTGTCGCGGTACCCGGGGCTGTGGCCAAAGGAGACGTCTTGCAGCGCGTCCAGGAAGGCGGCGGTCAGCATCACATGCGGCGGGACAAAGCAGACCAGGGCGTCCGGGTCCAGCGTGCTGATCAGGGCCATCGGGTTCGGGCGATCCTGCACATGGATCAGCCGGTCGATCCCCTGCCGCTGCATCTGCGCCCGAAACAGCCGGGCCGCCACCGGAGAGGGCAGGCAGAACAGGACGCTGCTGTGGACCGCGTCGATCCCCAGAAGCTGCTGCACGCCCAGCATCGCCCCCAGATCGTCGGCACAGGTCGGGGCAGAGATCACGTGGATCTGCGGCGCGGTGCCGGAAGGATGGGTCGCCTGACGTTCCAGCCAGCGCTCCCAGCGGGCGCGGGCCTGCGCGGTCAGCTCCGGCGCGCTGCGCGTCAGCCGCTGGCGGGCCAGCTGCATCTCGGCCACCGGGTCTGTCGTTCGGAGCGGCATGGTCACGTCCCCTCCGCCAGCTCTGCGATGCGGCGCGCGAATCCGTCCCAATCATAGGCGATCACGGTGGATCGGACATCGGTGCGCAGCCGGAAGGCCTGTTCGATCAGCTCGGCGATCTCGGCCGCGCCGGCATCGATGTCGAACAGATAGCCATTCTCTCCATGCCGGATCAGATCGGGGGCAAAGCCGGTGTCACTGGCCACGGGCACCACGTTTTCCATCATCGCCTCCAGCAGCGGAATCGGCCCGCCTTCCAGACGCGACATCGACAAGAGCACGTCAAACCCGGCATAAATCGTTGGATAGTCTCGATACGGCGCGGTGATATAGGTGAAATTCGGTGCTGCCTTCAGATCCTCGAAGCGGGCATATTGCTCCCAGTTGCGGCCCAGCAGGACGAAGTTGCGATGCGGCATCAGATCGACCAGCTCGCGCAGACAATCGGGATTCTTGCGCTCGTAAAAGGACGAGGACAGGCCGATCGCGCCGCCGCCCCGCTGATGCCCTGTGAACAGATCCGGATCGGCCCCGCCCAGAACGACAGAGACCCGGTCGGGCGACAGGCCGCGCGCCAGCCAGAGATCGCGGTTCGACGAACAGGCGCAAATCACTTGATGCGCCTGCGCCAGATCCGAGGTCAGGGCCGCGACCGAGGCGGCCGTCTCGGACCGGGGATGGGTGTACCAGATCATGCAGCGGGCGGCCCGCATCTGCTCGGGGTATCTGTTCAGATTGTTCTGGTACAGGCTGAAATGCGAAAAGAAGTAGACCTCGGCCGGGGGCAATCGCGGTGGGTTATAGGCCACGCACCAGCTGTCCGGCTGGCGTGAGCCGATCTCGCGGCAGATCGCATCCAGGATCCAGCCCTTTGCATTCGGATGCACGACAAAAACCCATTTCGCCGATCCGTCGGGGTTGCGGCGTTCCGGATAGGGACCAGGCCCGGCCAGGGCATGGCCGGACATCGCCGTCTTTGGAACCAGGGGCGCGGGCCAGTCACCGGGAAGGTCCGCCGCATCGTAGACCGGCACATCTTGTTGGCCCGCGAAGGCGCGCAGCCGCCGAGCGCTCAGCCCGTTCGCCTTACCCAGCACCAGCGCCCGGCTTAGCCGCAACGTTCCGTCATACACATCTTCGGGTTCGGAATAGACCCGCGGCACAAGCTGGGTCTGCAAAAGCAGTTGCTGCACCCCTGGATCAGCGACCAATGCCTTCGGGATCAGGACATCGCAGACCACGCCAGCCTTGTGCGCCTTCACCAGCGGCCCCCGCAGACTTTTGCTGTCCGCTTCTTGCTCGATCAGGAACAGGACCGATTCCCGCATTGTTTCGGAGGTCTTGCCGGTCTTGTCGATCTGCACCAGAAGACGGCGCCACAGGCTGGCCAGCGCCTGCGGCGTGTAGCGCGCCAGGATCGGCGCGGCCGGGTCGATCAGGCGGCGCTTGCGGTCTGCAGGATCGAGCGACAGGCATTTTCGCAGGCTCGATTCCATGTGAATCGGATGATTTCCAGGCAGGATGACATCGGTGAATTCCGCCAGGGCCGGACCTGCGTCCGTGATGACGGGGACCCCCGATGCCAGCGCCTGAAGCGTGCGGTTCGAGGATTTGATCGTGCAGAAGGCATCTGTCCCGCTGGTCAGAATCGCCACATCGGCGCGGTCCAGTTCGTCATATGTGGCTTCGGCTGTCCATGGTACGTAGCGGGTTGCAAAGCTGTAGCCGGCGGTCATGTCCCGGAACAGGTCGGCGTCGTTGCTGATCACCACCAGTTCCAGCGGAACGTCCTGGTTTACCGCTTCAAGCGCCTGAACCGCCCGAAACAGGCTGAGGATCCCGAAGTTGCTGTGGCGGCTTCCGGCGTTTCCGTACCACAGCACCTGTTTGCGCCCGCCGGGCGTTTGGGCTGCGGGCGGCTCGGGCGCCTGGTGAACATGGGCCGGGTCGATAAAGTCCGCGGTCGTCCGATACAGCGCCCGGGTTTCGGCGATGTCGGGGATCACATGGACCGACAGATGCGGCAGGCCCAATTCCGCGCCATAGTCCCTGATCCGGCCTGCCATCGCGGCACTGGGCACCGTGATCCCCTCGGCAATGACGGCGATTGCGGCAAAGTGGATCTTGTTGATGCCCTGGGCATTCTTGCCATAGGCATCCGAGATCAGATCGTCGCACAGATCGAGCAGCAGCGGGACGCCTCTTTGATGCGCCAAGGCGGCGACTTGCAGGGCGCTCCGGTCCAGACGCTTGACGACGATCATTACATCAAGCGTTTTCATTTCGACGGCGGCGCGGTCGACACGTGTCATATAGACATTGTCGATCCCGTAATGGGCCAGGATGCGCGCCATGTGGTAGCATCTGTAGCGGGTCGAGGCAGAGCGGATGTCGTCCTGGACCACGAACCAGCCGACGCGCAGCCGTCCGCGCACCGCAGGGGGCCGGTCGGTCTGACCGTCGTCCACCAGCAGGCGCAGGGACCGGGTCTTGTTCAGGGGCTTCAACACGTTCACGGCTTCTCTCTCATCGTGATCGGGTGGCTGTCAGGGCCGGACCCTTCCGAAATCCCGCCTGCGGGACGCATCCGTGCGGCCTATCTGCGTCTTAGGTTTCCGATCCATCGGACGGGGCGGCTGATCCGCCACGAGGTGCTGTTGCGCATTTCATTGTACATGCGCTGCCAATCCGCCAGTTCCTGATCCTTCTGGGCGATCTCCGCTTTCAGGGCGGCAAGGCTCTTTTTCTGCTTCTGCCGCTCCCAGTCCGCGGTCGGGCTTTGGCTGTGCCGTTCCGCCTCTAGCGCCTGGATCATCTGGGTCAGGGCGGCGATCTCTTCGAACCGGGCCTGGGCGCCGGCGCGCTGCATCGCCACTTCGTTGCGCAGGGTTTCCAGTTCCTGGTCGCGCGGATCGGGGTCCGAGCCGGGGTCCGAGCCGGTGGCCGCGCCCCGGTCCAGGGCCTGGGGCCGCGTGTCCAGCCCGCTGCGGGGGGCTATTGTGGTGCCGGGCGCAGGGACGGGACGGGGTGCGGGCTGTGCCCCCGACGGGCCAAGCAGCGTCTCGATCTGGTCGAGGGCCTTGTAATAGAGCTCTTGATATTCATGCACCAGGTAGCTGTCGCCACAGGCCCGCCCCAGGCGGCTGAAGATCGTCTGGATCGCGGTGCGCGCGGCGGGGCTGTCATTGGCCTCGAACAGCCGCGACAGGGTGTCGGGCTGATCCGGCCCCACGCCGATCACGGCCAGCCCGTTGCCATGCCGGAACCGGAAGGTCGGATAGGTCTCGCTCAGGCTGCGGGCCAGCTGCGACACGCCGTGGCCGCTGGCCCGGACATCGCTGTTGTGCAGCAGCACCACGGCGCGCGACGACAGCATCGGAAGCCAACTGTCGAAACAGGCGCGCGCCCGGTGCAGTGAGGTGAAGCCGTCGATATGCAGCAGATCCACCGGGGTATCGGCGAAATATTGCGCAGCCTCTTCCATGTCGCCGGCCTGCAGACGTGAAAACGCCGAATAATGCGCCTCGTTGTGCTGGCGCAGGCGGGCGGGGCCCGCGGCCTCTGCGGCCTCTGCCCCCCAGGCGGCGATGGCAAAGCAATCGACATCCATGGCCAGCTGCTCTGCCGCCTGGCAGAAGGCGAAATAAGAGGCCCCGTCCTGGGTGCCCAGTTCCACGAAGGTGCGGGGCTTTTGCGCCTCCATCAGCCAGAAGGCGAAGGGAATATGCTCCAGCCAATCGGACCGTGTCAGAAAGACAGGGCGATTCAGGATCGTGCCCAGCCCGAATTGTCCGGCGACATGATCGGGTTCCGGCATCGCGGGCGCGCCCGCAGGCAGCGCCGCAGAAGCCTCGTCAGAGGAGGATCGGGACGGTCTTGCAGAGGATTTTTTTGTGGTTGTCATGGTGCCCGTTCGTCTGCGCCTGGCCAAAGCGATGATTGTTCCAAGTGATAGCCTGTTCGGGAGGGACAGACCAGATCGGGTTTCCCGAACGTCATACTGGCCCCGATTGTCATACTGGCCCCGATTGTCATGCCGGGCCCGATTGTCATGCCGGGACAGCCACCCGGCCAAGAATGGTCTGGACCTGGCGTCGCAGCATGGCATGGCTGTACTGGCTGCGCAGCTTGTTGCGGGCGGCGGCGGCCATGGCCAGGCGCCGGCCGGGGTCGGTCAGCAGATGGTCCAGCGCGCGGGCCCACTCGGCGGTGCCGCTTGCCAGAATGCCGGTGCCGTCGCCGCAGGCCCGGTGATAGACCGGCAGATCGGCCGCCACCACGGCCATCCCCGCAGAGCTGTATTCGACCCATTTCGTATCCGCCTTGCAGCGGTTGAACGTCGTATCCTGCAGCGGGGCCAGGCCGATCCACCAGCCCAGGGTCCGCATCTTGGCCAGAAAGTCCGCATATCCCGCGACCCCGGCGATCCGGCGCACCCGCCCGTCAAAGCGCTGCAGCGGCCCGGGGATTTCCAGCCCGCCGAAACATTCGAACTGAAGCTGCGGGAAGGCCAGCATGGTCTGTTCCAGCGCGGGCACGATCTCGTCCAGATCGGCGCCATGCCCCGAGGTGCCCATGTAGCCGATCACCGGACCGCTGGCGAGCGGCACGGTCGCGCCGACCTGGGCGGCATCGACCGAGCAATAGACATCGCCGGCCACGATCGGCGTCGCGATCCCATGCCCGCGCAGGGTCTCGGCCAGCGGCCCGGTCGAGGCATAGACCAGATCGCAGCTTTCGATGTTCTCGCGCAGGGCGCGCAGGGCGTCGGGGCGGTTGTAGCGTTCGTATTTTTCCCGTCCCAGGCTTCGGGGCACGGCCAGCAGATCGTCATCCACATGAAAGACCACAGGGATCCCCGCGGCCCGGGCGAGGCGGACCCAGATCAGCCCCGAGGCCAGGGTTTGCCGCGACAGGATCAGGCATTCCGGCGAGATTTCGGCAAAGCGGGCCGCGATCTCGGTTTCCGATCCGGGATCGGCCTCCAGCACAAAGGCGGGGGCCTCGTCCTCGGCAAAGGCCTGTCCAAAGCTGATATGCTGGGTGGCGGCCACGGAGTCGGACACGACCAGAACCTTGCGCGGCAGAGTCGTTGGCGCGGTCACGACGGGTCCTCCTGCGTCTGGATCAGGCCGTCCGGGGTGACGATGGCCCGCGCGGGCCGCGTGAGGGCATCGGGAGCGGTCCGGGCGGTCGCGCGCAGCTGAGTCAGAACGGCCATGATCTCGTCGCGCAGGCGGGCATCGGAATGCCGCATCAGCATCCGGGCCTGTGCCTGCAGGGCGATTTGGTGCCGCTTTTCGGGGTGATCCGTCAGATCCTGCAGGGCGTTCTCCCAGCCGTTGGCGGCGACATTCTGCCAGCGTTCGTTTTTGGAACGGTCCCGCCGGGGCGACAGCATCGCGACGCCGCAGGCGGAGAGATACCGCCATTGTGTCTCGAAGACATCCGCGGGCAGGCCGCCCCGGTCCGGCACCAGCGCGATGTCCCAGGCGCTGTCGAGGGCGGTGGCGGCCAGCGCCTCTGTCGGCTCAGCGGGCGCATCGTCATCGGGCAGCAGGCGGACCTGCGCGCGCAGGCGGCGCAGCGCATCGGGCAGCGCGGGGGCGCCCAGAATGTCCAGCCCCGCGCCGGGCGTGCGGCTCAGATACCCGGCCAGCTGCGGGGCCATAACATGCAGATCCTGCGCCTCCGGATGGATCAGCCCGAGGCGGCGGACCGGGCCGGGCAGGGCCGGGCGCAACAGCCGTCGCCCGCCGATGACCTGGCTCGCGATGATCGGAGTGCCGCGGGCCTGGCCTTGCAGGGCGCGTTTCAGCGCCGGGGTGGCGGCAAAGATCAGATCGGCGGCGGCCAGCATTGTCCTGGCGGCCACTTTCCGTTTGCCGGATTTCCGCCGCAGGTTCTGCAAAAAGCCCGCATCCCCATGCAGCAGGATCGGCAGCCCCTGCTCGGCGGCGGCTGCGATGATCAGATCGGCATAGGCGCCGCTATAGCCGGTGCACAGCAGCACATCCGCGGCGGCGCCGGCGATGTGCCCGGCCATCCAGGGCCCGACCCCGGTTTCAGGCGCGGGTTCCTGTGTGCTGAGGCTCGCAAAGGCGTCCGGAGACAGGCGGCAAGTCTCTATCCTGCCCTGTTGCAGCAGCGGCGCCAGAGGATCGAGGAAATCGGCGCGCAGCCCGGGGGCGTCTTCATCGGCCAGAAACAGGATCCGCAGGGGCGGTGTCGCGCCATTCGTCGTGTCCGCCGTGACCGCACCATTCGTCGTGTCCGCCGTGACCGCACCAAGGGTCGTGTCCGCCGTGACCGCACCAAGGGTCGTGTCCGCCGTGACCGCACTGTTCGCCCTGCCCCCCGCCGCGCCAGCGGTCGTATCGGCGGTGACCGGACCGGCCATCGCCTCCAGCCCGTTGACCATCAGCCGGGCAAAGCGGCGGCTGATCTCGGCGGGGTCCTGCACCATGCCCAGCCCGTCCAGAAACCCTTTCTGCCGGTCCAGCAGCATCTGGGGCCGCAGCATCGCGTCCCGTTCGAAGGCGCGCCAGTCTTCGAGGCCGCTGATCTCTGTCAGGCCGTCGTAATTGCCCGCATCCATCACCCCGCCGGAATCGCGCCAGACGCCCACGGGGATCCCGGCCAGCACCATATCCAGCACGATCGTCGACGGGGCCGAGATGCCATAGGCATAGCCGGGCAGGTTCACCTGATAGATCGGCAGGTTGTTCAGTTGCACATTCTCGGGCAGGGCGACGTTGTTTTTCAGCACATATTGTCCGCCGGGATGCGGCCGCAGCGTCACCTGCCGGTCGCGCTGATCCAGATCGCTGCAGAACTCAAAGAAGATGTCCATGAAGGACGCCCGGTGGTTGCCGCTGGCGCTCAGCCGCACCGAATGCATGTTCTCGCAGACGATCCCACCCGATTGCGGCGGATGATCGGGATGCGGGCGGGCCTGTCCCAACAGCGTTGGCGGTCCGGTGACATAGACCTTGCCGCGCCCCGCCACCGTCAGCGCGCTCAGCCGGTCCCGGTTCTGCCAGGCGCAGACCACATCGGCGTTGAACGAGATGTTGCGGCCATGGCCGATCACATGTTCCCGGCTTTGCAGAAAGCCCACGCATTCCAGCCCGTGCTGCAGCGTGACCTTCAGGAACGAGGGCGGCGCCACGCGGAACGTGTCGCGGGTTTGCCAATGGGCGTCGAGATTGGATTCGCTGGCGGCAAAGATCATGCCGCCCCGCCCCTGCAGGATGGCGTGCACCTCGGCCATCGTGCCAAAGACATGCAGCTCTGCCCCGGTTTCGGCAGCCAGCGCGGTCAGCTCCTTTTGCCAGATCTGTAGCCGGTCACGCTTCAGAAAGGCCTCGGACACCAGAAACCGCAGCCCGGCCCCGGTTTCCTGGGCGGCCAGCTGCACCAGCCCGCGCTGGATGTTCACATCCTGCAGCAGGTTGAACAGAAACACGATCTCGGGGCGGGGGGTCATGGCGCTACCGTCTCTGTTCCAGGGCGGATCCGGCAAAACAGGCCGGGGCCTGTTCCGACAGGATCACCTGTGGGTCAGCAAACAGCCGCGCCAGCAGGGCCCGGGTCCGGGCGATCCCCTGGCGATAGGCGGCCAGTTCCAGAAGGCGCAGCGGCGGCGGGGTCTGGCGCGCCGTCAGGGGGGGCAGATCCGGCAGCTCTGCCCCGCTCAGGCGCAGGCGGAAGGTGGGCTTGCCGTTGCGATCGGCCACCGGCTCTGCCCGGCTTTGCAGATCGGGGCGCAGCTGCTCCACCGCCTGGCCGGACAGGGTCAGCACCACGTCTTCGGGGCTGTCCGCCTCTGCCGGATCTTCCAGAACATCATAGTTGCGCTTGTCCCGCGTCAGGGGCGAGGCAACGGAGAGGGCCTGCCGCTTCTGGACCAGGCGGTGCACCTCGCGGGGGGAGGTCACACCATGCAGCACGGCAATCGGCCCAGAGACGCCCTGCGAGGCGTCTGGCGGTGTGGGCGCGGGCAGGCTTTGCAGGAAATCCGCCAGGGCCGCCGCCTCGGTCGCCGGGTCGCCAAGCTTCGCAAACAGCGCGGCCAGCGGATCCAGAGTGTCGGGCCGCAGCTTTAGCGTGCCGGCCTGCAGATCCGTTACCAATGCAGCGATATCGCGATAAACGAAGGGCTCCAGCGGGCGATACAGCGGATAGCCGGCCGACAGGATCTGTGCCCCGCCCGCCAGCGCCGTCATCCCGCGGTTGAGCGATTTGGTCGCGCTGAATCCCTGGCCATTGACCGGCAGAAAGCACAGCAGGCTCTGTGCCAGCAGATCGGCCTCACGCGAGAGGCTCCATTCCTCGACCAGCGCGGGCACCGGCAGCCGGGCGATCCGTTCCAGCCCGTCGCGGCCAAGCGCGCGCGGATTGGTCAGCACCCTCAGCCGGGGGGTGAAGCCATGAAGGCGCGCCTCGGCCAGCCGGTCGGCCCAGGCCTGCAGATCGCTGAGCCCCACATCGAACAGGGGGTTGTCGCCGATCCCGAACCAGCCAATCTCGAGGGTGCGGCGTGTCAGCGCGTCTGCGGCCTTGTCTGGCAGCGTTTCGGCCAGCGTTGGGGACAGGGCGGGCGCCGGATCGGCCAGCATGTGGCAGGGCAGGGCGGGGGCGAGCTGTGCCAGCCGCGCGGCCATGGCCGGGGTGCCGCAGAGCGCCAGATCAAGCTCCGGCACCATCTGCGCGAACCAGCGGCGCAGCGGCATCAGGCGCGGGTCGTCCGAGGCGCTGAAGTAATCGTCGAACACATCGATCCCGACGCGCCGGCCCGCCGCGCGCATCATCCGGGCCAGAACCAGGGTGCGGGCATCGTAGATTTTCACAAAGAGATACAGATCGCTGTCGAAGTTCCGTGTCGCCATGCATTGGTCGATGGTGACAAAGTCCAGGTTGTGGCCTAGCCCCTCCAGCAGCGGCTGCAGCCGGGCATGGCGGATCCGCACCCCGGCGCTGTCGCGGGCGCCCTCGCCGGGAAGCACGACCGCGATCTTCATCCGCGCAATTCCCGCAGAACAGTGACACGGGACAGCAGATCGTCCCAGCGCGCGGGCAGCAGGCAAGCCAGCCCCAGAGGGTCGATCTCGTCCCGCCGCGACGGGGCTCGCGTGGTGCCGGCGCGGATTGCGGTGGTGCACAGGCTGCGCCAGCCCGCGGCAAAGGCATCCAGCCCGAACTGCAGATCGGCTACCGCGCCAAAGGGCTGGGCGCGGGCCGCGCGGGTCGCCTCGATCGCATCGGGGCGGATCAGACACAGGCCGAAGCCATTGGCGATCACCGGATAGGTCGCGCGGGGCAGGGCGTCGGGCGCGTCGGGTTCGGTCACCCCCAGCCGGGGGGCGGTGGCAAAGGACACCTGCGCGGGGAAGATCCCGGCGCTGGCCACCTGCAGGCGCGCCTGCTTCTTGAAGACCGCCTCATGCAGCAGGGCGCAGCTGATCGACCCCGCCTGCGGGTCGCAGGCCAGAAGGTCCTGCAGCCCGGCAAGCGTGTCCGGCGCATACAGCAGCACTGCCGCGTCCGCGATCAGGATCTGCCCGCCTTCGCCCTGATCCAGCGCCGCGTCCAGAGCGGCCGACATCGTCTCTGCCCCCTCCAGCCAGCGGCTTTGGCCGGGGAACAGGGCCTGCGCCAGCGTCAGGATCTCGTCCCGCGTGGCCGGGTCCGCCGTTTCCGGGCGCAGCAGGATATCGGCGATGCGCACCCCCTCCTGACCGGCCAGCGCGGCCAGAAAGCGCGCGGTCAGGGGCGCGTCGCGCACGCTGAGCACGAGGGACAGATCGGGCCGGGCCTGCGCGGGGTCGGTGTGGGACATGTCCGGCGCCAGAGGCACCAGTTGCAGGATATCCTCCACCGGCCGGGGCGGGCGCAGGGCGATGCCCAGATGCAGCGGCGCAAGCCAGCTATAGGGCGCGGGCTTGCCCGATACAGTGTCTGATACGGTGTCTGGGGCGCGGCCGGTCCGGCTGAGACGCGGCTGATCCTCTGCGGTGCCAAAGCGCACCGCGTCCATCGGCCAGGACACGGACCAAAGCGGCCTGTGGCTGATCGCCTCGGCCACCAGAAAGGGGCCAGAGGCGGCGGGACACTCTGCGGGCAGATCAAGGCGGCGCGACACCAGCGCGGCGATGGTGGGCACCATCTCGGCGGGCAGATGCAGCGTCAGCCTTCCGTCGCGCCCGGCCCCGTCCCCCAGCATGTCCGTCAGGTGATCTTGCGCCGGATCAGGCTCTGTTTCCGGCATCACGCCCAGGCCAAAGACCGCGCCCAGCCAGTCCCGCACCGGCCGCGACAGCAACGCCTCGGCCCCGGTCGCGCCAGCCAGACGCGCGCGGATCTGTCCCAGGGCGAAGGGCGCGCCACTTGCCAGCATCTCGTCCAGATAGGCCCGCGACAGGCGCCAGATCTCGTCCATGGGCGACCAGCCAAGCTGGGCCGCGGCGCGCTCGGCCGCATGCATCCCGCCGGCGCAAAGCGAGGGGAACGGCAGCAGTGCCCAGGCCCGGGTGAACCCGTCGCTGTCGGCCGCCTCAAGCAGCAGGGGCATCAGCGGATGGATCAGCCGGGCATCCAGGAAGGCGGGCCCGGCCTCGGGCAGGGTCAGGCGGCCGACCGGGCGCAGGGCGTCGGGGCTGGCCGGGCTGGCCTGCCAGATCCGCAAACAATCGGGCTGATCCTCCGGCGCGGGCGCGGTCTGATCCATGGCGGGATCCATGTCGCGCCCGGTCACAGAGACCCGCAGCTGGTTGCTGCCGACGAAGGCGAGGTTTTCCAGCCGCAGCGCCCCGGCCCGCAGAAAGGCATCGTCCGTCGCGGCACGGGTGTCCGGGGCCAGCAGCGCCAGATCGAGCGCCCGGTCCTGGCCCGCATGACGCAGAACGAAGGACGGATCCGCCGTGGCCAGCCCCGCCATCATCCGCCGATAGGTCAGGATCGGCGCAAGGGCTTTCTGCAAGGCGGAAAGGTCTCTGAACCGGCCGATTTCGGTGCCGTAGGACAGCACAGAGGCACCTTGCGCGGGCAGATCGCCAGCCTGCGGGCCCGGCCCGGGGCGCAGGGCGGCGGGGCGGGCCCCGGCATTCGGCGCCCGGCCCATGGCGATCCCGAATTTCAGGAAATGCGCCTGGGGGGTCAGATCGCTTTGGCCGACGTCGGGATAGGTCCGCAGATACCATTCGGCATCGAAATCCGCGAGGGGATCGGTGGCCGCGCCGGATTTTTCCGTGAGATCTGTCATATCACCTCTCCGGCGCGTGGGGCTGTCTTTGGCTTTGGTCCGGTGGGATCAACTGGACCGGATCAGGCTGTCGATGGCGCTGAGCCGGCCGATCACGCCTGCCATCTCTTCGATGGGGATCATGTTGGGCCCGTCGCTGGGCGCATTGTCGGGGTCTTCATGGGTCTCGATAAAGACCGCATTCACCCCCACCGCACAGGCGGCCCGGGCCAGCACCGGCGCGAATTCGCGCTGACCCCCGGACGAGGTGCCCTTGCCGCCGGGCTGCTGCACCGAGTGGGTCGCGTCGAACACCACCGGCCGACCGGTCTGGCCCATGATCGGCAGGCCGCGGAAATCGGTGACCAGGGTGTTGTAGCCGAAAGAGGTGCCGCGCTCGCACAGCATGATCCGCTCATTCCCGGTCGAGGCAATCTTGTCGGCCACATTGGCCATGTCCCAGGGCGCCAGGAACTGGCCCTTCTTGACGTTGATCGCCGCCCCCGTCTCGCCGGCGGCCAGCAGCAGATCGGTCTGCCGGCACAGGAAGGCGGGGATCTGCAGCACGTCGACGGCCTGGGCGGCCGGGGCGCAATGATCGGCGGTGTGCACATCGGTCAGCACCGGGCAGCCGAATTCCGCGCGGATCTTCGCCAGAATCTCCAGCCCCGCCTCGATGCCGACACCGCGCTGCGTGCCGATGCTGGACCGGTTCGCCTTGTCGAAGCTCGACTTGTAGATAAAGGGCGTGCCGGTCGGCGCGCAGGCCTCGGCGATCTTTTCGGCCAGCATCCGCGCGTGGTCCAGTGTCTCGATCTGGCAGGGCCCGGCGATCAGCGCCAGGGGGTGCCCCTCTCCGATCGTGACCGATCCGATCTCTACAACCTTGTGTGTCATGCCTTGCCGGTCTCCTTGGCCATCACTGCTTCGATCCGGGCGACGTCACCGGGATTGTTCAACTCCCAGAACACGCGGCCCCGCGCGTCGACCTCGACACAGGCGACGCGCGCACCGTTCTCAAGGAACCGCAATTGTTCCAGCCCTTCCAGCCCTTCCAGAGGGCCGGGCGTCCAGCTCATGTACTGGCGCAACGCGTCGGGCCGGTAGGCGTACAGACCCACATGGTGGAACACCAGCTTGTGCGGATCCTTCACCTTGCTGGGGTCGATGAAAGGGATCACTTCCTTGGAAAAATAGAGCGCGGCGCGATCCGGCGCAAACACCGCGGTGGTGCCGCCCACGCGGCCCTCGCGCCGGTCCTCGACGAAATGGCGGTAGGTCTCGGCATCGCATTGCAGCACCGGCGTGGCCATGCCGGCGCGGCTGTCCTTTGCCATCGCCTCGATCAGGGCTTCGGCGAACCAGGGTGGGGTCAGCGGGGCGTCGCCCTGCAGATTGATGATCAGATCATGGGTCAGCCCGGCGCGGTCCAGCGCATCGGCGCAGCGTTCGGTCCCGTTCTCGCAGGATTCCGCGGTCATGATGACCTGGGCGCCAAAGCCCTGGGCGGCGTCGCGGATCTCTTCGCTGTCGGTGGCGACATAGATGTCGTCCACCCCCTGCACGGCGCAGGCTGCCTCCCAGCTGCGATGGATCAGGCTTTTGGCCTGCCCGCTGCCGTCTTTCAGCATCACCAGCGGCTTGCCGGGATAGCGGGTCGAGGCATAGCGGGCCGGGATCAGGATAACGGTTCTCATGAGACACCTGCGCGCAGACAATCGTGGATCCGCAGGATGCCGGCGGGCAGATTGTCCGCCCCGACGACGACCAGCGCATGTACCTTGTTCTTTTCCATGATCTCCAGCGCTTCCGCCGCCATCATGTCGAGCGGGATGGATTTTGGCGCCCGGGTCGCGACCTGACCGGCGGTGCGGCTCATCAGATCGGACATGTTACGCCGCAGGTCCCCGTCCGAGATCACCCCGACAAGCTTGCCGTTCTCGGTCACGCAGGCGATGCCAAAGCCCTTTTCGGTCATCTCGATCAGCGTGTCGCTCATCGGGGTGTCCACATCCACGACCGGGGTCTCGTCGCGGCCATGCATCAGCTGATGCACCAGCGCCAGCTGGGCGCCCAGCTTGCCGCCGGGATGAAAGGTGCGGAAATGTTCGGACAGAAAGCCGCGCTGTTCCATCAGCGCCACGGCCAGCGCATCGCCAAGCGCCAGCGTCAGCGTGGTCGAAGTGGTGGGCGCCATGCCGATCATGCAGGCCTCGGGCGCGTCGGGCAGGGTCAGCCGCAGGTCGGCGGCGCGCATCAGCGTGCTGTCGGCGCGGCGTGAAATGCCGATCAGCGGGATCGAGAAGCGCCGCGTGTGATTGATCAGGTCGCCCAGCTCCGTCGTTTCGCCGGAATTCGAGATCAGGATGCAGACATCGCCCTGGGTGAGCATGCCCAGATCGCCGTGGCTCGCCTCGGCGGGGTGTACGAAATAGGACGGCGTGCCGGTCGAGGCGAGCGTGGCCGCGATCTTGCGCGCGATATGGCCCGACTTGCCGATGCCAGACAGGATCACCCGGCCGCGGGTTTTCAGCAGCGTGTCGACGGCGGCCGCGAAATCCGCGGGCAGTCTGTCTGACATCGTCAGGATCGCATCGCCTTCGATGCGCAGCACCCGGCTTGCCGTGGCCAGGATCGTGTCCGTCATGTCGTCTGCAGGTTTCGACAAGGCCATGCCCGCTCCTCAGATCAAGATGTGGCATCCGCGCCCGGCGCCCGTGCGGCGCCTTGCCTGTGGCAGGCGGGCGATCCGCGAAGCGGTCTAACGAACAAGCCCCGCAAGCGCCAGACGTTTCCGCCCGAAATTCCCGCGGCGCCTTGCCGGTGGCCGGATTCCGCCTTATCCCGAGGCAATGAGAGGGCATTGGCCACGCAATGAGCGGGGAACGAACAGCCTGGACCCGGGGCGGCGCCGTCCCGACCTTGAACAAGTCTTCAAAAGTGCATAGGCGTGCTGGCCAAAGACGGGAGGCTCTGCACAATGTTCGTCACTCCGCCGGGACGTGTTGTCTGTAACACCATATTTGGCCACACTATTTACTTCACGATTACAGATGAAAACGATCTGATTCAGCGCCGTCATCTGCGGGGCCGCTTTTATGAACGCCATGAGCTGGAGCTTATCCGCAAATGGTGCAAGCCGTGGTCAGTCTTTTGCGATATTGGCGCGAATATCGGAAACCACACGATCTATGTGGCAAAATACCTGAATCCGTCACGCGTCATCCTGTTTGAGCCGAACCCGGTGGCTGTCGAAATCCTGACCTCCAACATTGCGCTGAACGGGATCGCGCCACGCTGCGACATGACGCATCTTGGGAAGGGCCTGTCCAACAAGAATGCCGGCGGTCTTGGGGTCAGGACCTCGGACGGCAATCTGGGCTCGACCAAGATGGTCGAGGGAGAGGGCGATCTGCAGGTCGTCCGGGGCGACAGCGTCCTGAAGGGGGCCCGCGTCGATTTCATCAAGATGGATGTCGAGGGCATGGAAATGAAGGCGCTGGAGGGGCTGTCGGAAACGATCGCCGCGCATCGTCCGACCCTGTTCGTCGAAGTGAGCGACAAGTTGCAGGAGGTGTTCCTGGCCTGGGCCGATACGAATGGCTATGACGTCGTCGAACGCTACAAACGCTACCGGTTCAACGAGAACTTCCTGCTGGTGGCGCGCGAGACCCCGGACCCGGCCTGACCCGTTCCAGCGGGGCTGACCCCTGCCTCTGGCCCCTGCCTCTGGCCCCTGCCTCTGGCCCCTGCCTCTGGCCCCTGCCTCTGGCCCCTGCCTCTGTCCGCGTCTTTGGCCGCGTCTTTGGCCGCTGCGGCAGATGTCGGCCGACCCCGTGCCGGCCCCGTGCCAGCGGGCAAATTCCGCCTCGCATAATGGCCCATACGGGTTTATACACGCGCTGAAACGCGCGGTGGGTCGGTCAGCGCCCGCGGGGCGGCCCGGACAACATGCCAAAGCACGAAGCAGAAGGACACTTTCGTCATGTCGCAGAAGCTCAAGATCTACGTCGGTTATGACTCGCGCGAGGATATCGCCTGGCAGGTCTGCCGCCATTCGATCCTTCGTCACACCAGTGGTGACGTCGAGGTCTATCCGCTCAAGCAGACCACGCTGCGCGAGCTGGGTCTTTATACCCGCGACAAGGACAAGGCCACGACCGAATTCTCGATCACCCGCTTCCTGACGCCCTATCTGGCGGCCCATGACGGCTGGTCGATCTTTGTCGATTGCGACTTCCTGATCTCGCGCGATATCACCGAGATCCTGGACCTGGTGGACAACAGCAAGGCGCTGTACTGCGTGCATCACGATTACACGCCGGCCAATGACATCAAGATGGACGGCCAGCAGCAGACGACCTATCCGCGCAAGAACTGGTCCTCGTTCATGGCGTTCAACGGCGCGCATCCCAATGTGAAGGCGCTGACGCCGCAGGTGGTCAATTCCGAAGGCCCCGCCTTCCTGCACCGGTTCTCCTGGCTCGAGGATGACATGATCGGCGAGCTGGCGCTGGAATGGAACTTCCTCGAAGGGGAATATCCCAAGCCCGACACCCAGCCGATGTGCGTGCATTACACCAATGGCGGCCCCTGGTTCGACGATTGGCAGAATGTGGATTACGCCGACGAATGGCGCGCCGAGCGTGACATGTACGAATCCCGGGCCCAGGCCGCGGAATAACGCCCAGAGGCTGGCAGCGCGCGGCCCCCGTGACGGGCCTTTGTAACGACGCGCTGCGGCCCTTCAGACCGGATTGCCGACAATGACCATCCTGGTTACCGGGGGGGCCGGGTTCATCGGATCCCACCTCGTTCCCGCGCTTGCCGCCGCCGGTCATCCGGTCCGCGTGCTCGATACGCTGGCGCCCCAGATCCACGGCGCCGTTCCCGCCGGTCTGGATTGGCTGACCGAAACCCCCGGGGTGGAATTCCGCCGCGGCTCGGTCGCCGACCGCGCCGGGCTGTGCGATGCGCTTCAGGGGGTCACCGCAGTGATCCATCTGGCCGCGGAAACCGGCACCGGGCAATCGATGTACGAGATCGCCCGCTACACCCATGAGAACGTCCAGGGCACCGCGGTGCTGATGGATATCCTGGCGCGCGAATCCGGGCTGACGGTAGAGCGGGTGTTGGTCGCCTCGTCCCGCTCTGTCTATGGCGAGGGGGCCTATCTGCGCGAGGATGCCCCCGATGGCCCCCGCATCACCCCCGAGGCGCGCACTGCCGAGGCGCTGCGCGCCCGCCGGTGGGAGCCGGTCTGCCCCGACACCGGCGCGCCGCTGATCGCCGTGCCCACCCGCGAGACCGACCGCAGCGCGCCCTCGTCGATCTATGCGGCCACCAAGCTGGCGCAAGAGGATCTGCTGCGCATCACCTGCGACAGCCTGGGCCTGGGCCATACCATCCTGCGGCTGCAGAATGTCTATGGCGAGGGGCAGTCGCTGCAAAACCCCTATACCGGGATCCTGTCGATCTTTTCCACGCGGGTTCGGCGCGGTCTGGACCTGCCGATCTTCGAGGATGGCGCGGAAAGCCGCGACTTCGTGCATGTCTCGGATGTGGCGGCAGCCTTTCGCGCGGCCCTGACCCGGCCAGAGCCCGCCAATACCGTGATCAATGTGGGCAGCGGGCAGAAGACCTCGGTGCTCGAGGTGGCCTCGGCGCTGTCGCGGGCCTTCGGGTCAGAGCCGGATCTGCGCATCACCGGCGAATACCGGCTGGGCGACATCCGGCACAATTACGCCGACACCACCCGTCTGACCGATATTCTCGATTGTGCGCCGAAGGTCTCGTTGCAGGAGGGGCTGAACCGCTTTGCCGCCTGGGTCGGCCGCCAGCCCCTGCCCGAAGACCGGCTGGAGGCAGCCAATGCCGAGCTGAAGTCGCGCAACATGATGGGGTGAGCCAGCCGGCTGCCGGGCTGACACCACGCGCGCGTCTTGCGGGCATCCGTGAAATGGGGGAACACGACATATGACGGAACAAAGCGAAACCGGGCCAGCGCCCTCCCCTGCGTCCGGGCCCCGGGTGTCGATCGTCACGCATTTCTACAACAATCCCTATTGTCTGGACCGGATGCTGCGGTCCTTCGAAGGGTTGGCCCAGGCGCATCCGGGCGCGATCGAATTCATCATTGTCGACGATCACAGCGACCCGGCGCCCGATCCGGCGATCTATGACGGGATTCCCGATTTGCGGGTGTTCCGCCTGCTGGACGATGTGGCCTGGAACATGCCCGGGGCGCGCAACATCGGCGTCCACGAGGCGCAGTCCGACATGATCCTGCTGATGGATATCGACCATATCATCGACCCGCAACACAACGACCGGCTGCTGACCCTGGTCGACACCTTCGAGCCGCGCACGGTCGCGACCTTCGGGCGGATCTGGCGCAAGCCAAGCGGCAGGACCAAGCGGAAGCCCGGCCATATCAACAGCTTTCTGATCCGGAAATCGGATTACCTCTCGGTCGGCGGGTTCGAGGAATTGTTCTCTGGTCATTACGGACATGAGGACAAGTATTTCAAGGTCTGCTGCCGTCGCAACGGCATCAAGGAAACGGAGCTGGAGCTCGATCTTCTGATCGAACCGGGGACGTTTACGAAAGTTCTGGATCGGGATCGGTCGCATAACGACACGATCCTGAAAGACCTTCTGCAGGGCGGTGTGTTCAAGGCCCAAAAGACCCTCAGCTTTCCCTACGAACGGATCCGCTGAGGCGGGGGCGGGGACGGGAGCGGCGGCGGGAACGGCGGCGGGCCCCAAAGCGTGGTGCCCAGGGTCGACCTCAGGCTCCCGCGCCGACCGCGTCTTGCGTCGTGAACGCCGGCCCGGCGGAATACCTGGCCCTAACGATGCCTGACAGGCTCTAGATCCGCCCCAGAAGGACACTGGCCCACAGAACGGCCTGGGTCAAAGCGGTCTGCCGGTACAGCCCGAGCCGGGCAAAGGCGGGGCCCCGCCGCAGGACGCCCGCGTCCCGCATCCGTGCGAACGCGTCCAGATAGGCTCTGTTCTCCGGGGTCAGATCGTCCCGCACGCGGCTCAGCGCCGCGATATTGGCCGAATTCCAGTCGGCATAGACCCCGCCGAAGATCTTGCGCGCCCGCATCGCGGCCGCCGCAAGGCCGCGGTTGGCGCCGATCTGGTTGGAGGCATGCTGACGGTAGTACAGCGAGGGCCGGGTGTCGTGCAGAACCCGTCCGCCGGCGCCGGTGACGATCTGATACAGCCACCAGTCATGGGCTGGCAGATCCGGAACGGCCAGCGCCGAAACCGCCGCCCGCCGGGCCAGCCTGGCCGCGGCCCGGTTCAGCACGATGGTGTTGCCCGACGCGATGTTCTGCACCAGCGCATTGCGGAACCCCAGGGGCCGATGCCAGTCCGGCGACAGCACCGGGTTTTCCAGTTCCGGCCCGGTGACCCAGGTTCGGCTGCAATAGAGACAGGGGATATCCTCTGACACGGTCCCCAGCATCTCCACCGCGCGGGCCAGCTTTTCGGGCAGCCAGACATCGTCCTGATCGGTAAAGGAGATCCAGCGCGCCTCCTCGGGCGTGCGGGTCAGCAAGGTCAGGAAATGTGCCGTGCCGCCGGCGCGCGGCCCCTCGGTCAGGTCGACCCGATGCGTCGGCATGCAGGCGGCAAAGGCCTGCAATATCGCCAGGCTCTCGTCGTCGCTGCCATCGTCGCCCGCGATCAGATCCCAGTTGGCAAAGCTCTGGCCGGCGATGCTGTCCAGCTGCGCGGGCAGAAACCGGGCCCCGTTCCAGACTGCCAGCAGGATCGAGAGCCGCCCAGCATCCATTCTGCCTTGTCCTTTGTCATCCGGGCTTTGCCGCCCGGGGTCCGTTGTCATTTAACCGGTGGCGTTTTTCAAGCGGACGTTCTAGGCCGTTGGGCGCAAACATCACACGCCGTCCATACCGATCAGAACGCCAGATGCCCATCCGCTTCCTTCTCAGCCGGTCCAACCGGACACGCTTTCTGTCCGTGCTGCGCCGGGAAGGGCCCGGGGCCGCGGTCCGGCGGGGGTTTGCCTATGTCTGGCTGCGGCTGCGGTTGCGGCTGGGCTTTGCCCAGACCCGCCCCGATGAGGTCTATCTGTCCAGCTTCTGGAGCGATATGGCCCGCAACGATGCGTTCCACGTGACACCGGCGCCCGCGCTGGTGCTGACGCAGCCCCGGATCGCGATGATCGGCGATCTCAACCTGCCGCAATGCCGCAAATACCGGGTCGAGCAGCAGGCCGAGCTATGGGGCGCCCAGCAGGTCGGCTACGATTTCGCGCATTACGCCGATGTGCCCCGGTCGGTGGCGCTGTTGCAGAATGCCACGCATCTGATGCTGTACCGCACCCAGAACGACCCCCGCATGTGCATGTATCTGTACGAGGCGCGGCGGCTGGGGCTGCCGGTTCTCTACGATCTGGACGATCCGCTGTTTTCCGTCTCTGCCTACGAGACCTATGAGAACATGAAGGCCCTGGATCCGGGAATGAAGGCGCATTTCCTGTCCGAGGCGCCGAAATATCTGGGCGCGATGAATCTGGCCGATCTCATCACCGTGTCGACCCCCGGGATGGTGGCGCATACGCGGCTCTATACCAGCCGTCCGGTGCATTTCCGCCGCAATTTCGCCGATGCCGAAACGCTGGAGGCCGGCACCGCCGCCTGCCGGGTCGCGGGCCGGGCCGAGGGCGCGCCGTTCCGGGTCGCCTTTGCCAGCGGCTCCATGGGGCACGAGGTCGACTTTGCCCTGATCGCCGATGACATCGTGGGCTTTCTGGATGCGGCCCCCGACCGGGAGCTGGTGATCCTGGGGC
The DNA here is from genome assembly GCA_964352155.1 of uncultured Maritimibacter sp. Classification (GTDB taxonomy): domain Bacteria; phylum Pseudomonadota; class Alphaproteobacteria; order Rhodobacterales; family Rhodobacteraceae; genus Psychromarinibacter. The sequence continues at coordinate 23,174 of CAYGRI010000024.1, forward strand.
ATTTCGACACGTCCCTGCTGCCCGAGGATCTGCGCAGCCGGGTCGAGACGCATCTCTTCTCGACCTATGATCTGTATCTGGAGGCGCTGTCGACGGTGGATTGCGCGGTGATGCCGCTGACCGACGATATCTTCAACCGCTGCAAAAGCGCGGTGCGGGTGCTTGATGCCTCTGCGGTGGCGGTGCCAAGCCTGGTGGGCACGGTCAGCGACATGGCGCAGGTGGTCCGCGACGGTCAAACCGGCCGGGTGCTGGGGCCGGACGGGGACAGCTGGCGCGCCGCGCTCGAGGATTTGGCCGCCGACCGGGCCGCCACCCGGGTGATGGGTCTGGCCGCCCGCGCCGAGCTGGAGCGGACCTGGACCGCGCGCATCGCCCTGCCAGTGGTGGAGCAGGCGGTGGTCGATTGGGTGAAGGGTTAACGGATGGCATTTCCCGCACATGTTCTGCTGCTGAACGTCTATTTCGCGCCCCATTCCTATGGCGGCGCCACGGTGGTGGCCGAAGCCGTCGCGCGGCAGCTTGTGGCGCAGGGGGTCCGGGTCACGGCGGTGTCGGTGATGAACCGGCTGGATCTGGTGCCCTATGCGGTGATGCGCACCGAGGTCGCGGGGATCACCAATTACCTCATCAACCTGCCGCCTGGGCGCACCTATGTAGACCATTACGACAATTCGGAGGTGACCGAGCGGGTCGACAGGCTGATCGAGGAGCTGGCCCCCGATCTCATTCACGCCCATTGCGTGCAGGAAATGGGCGCGGGCCCGATCGAGGCGGCGAAACAGCGCGGGGTGCCGGTGGTGCTGTCGGTGCATGATTTCTGGTGGCTGTGCGAGTTTCAGTTCATGATCCGGCCCGACGGGGCCTATTGCGGGCAAAACCCGGTGCGGATCGAGGGCTGCCGCGGCTGTGTCGACGATCTCGACCTGGCGCGGGACCGGGTGACGCGGCTGAAAGACATCGCCGGCATGGCCGATCTGATCACCTATCCCAGCCGGTTCGCGCGGGATCTGTCGGTCGACTCGGGCTTTCCGGGCGATCGCTCCCGGGTTTGGGAAAACGGCGTGACGCTGCCGGGCGCGGGGTTCTTCCAGGCGCAGGCGGCGCGGCGGGCGGCGGACAGCCGGCTGGTCTTTGGCTTTCTGGGCGGGCCGTCGCAGATCAAGGGCTGGCCGCTGGTCCGGGCCGCGTTCGAAGGGATCGGCCGCGACGATTTCGCGGGCTTTCTGGTGGATGCCAGCCTGACCGGCGATTGGTGGAAGGGGATCACGATCTCGAAGATGCGCGGCGACTGGCAGATCCATCCCCGGTTCACACAAGAGGGGATCGACGATTTCTATGCCAAGATCGATGTGCTGCTGTTTCCCTCGCAATGGAAGGAAACCTTCGGGCTGACGATCCGCGAGGCGGCGGCGCGGGGGATCCGGGTGATCCAGACCGCCTCGGGCGGGACGACGGAATGGGCGGGGGCGGATCCGGCGCGGATGCTGACGATCGGCGATGGCCCCGCGCCCCTGCAGGCGCAGATCGCCGAGGCGCTGGACACGCCGGATGCCCATCCCGCGCCGGTGGCCGTGACCGGCTATGCCGGCCAGGCCCGGGCCTTTCTGGATCTTGTCGCGCCCCTGGTGCCTCAACCTGCCTGACCCTGGCTGCCTGACCCTGGCTGCGCCAGTTCTGACCACTCGCGTCCTGACGACTCGGGTGCTGACTGGGTCCTCAGCTGGCCCTTGACGGGGCCGGCTGTCACTGGCCGGCACCGGGGTGTCCGGGCCGGATGTTTCGGCGGGCCTTACAGCAGGAAGTCGTCGCCGTTCTGCAGGTCTGCCAAGGTCACATTCTGCACCGTGATGACATTGCCAAGCAGGTCCCGGATCTCGACGTCACTGCCCACCTGGAACATGTGGTTGGCAAACAGATCCGCCTGATCGGTGATGGCGGCGACATTGCGCAGGTCGATCCGCTCCAGCGCGTTGTTCACCTCAAAGTCGGTGATCACGTCCAGCCCGAACCCGTCCCGGAAGATGAAGCGGTCGGAATTGGCGCCGCCGGTCATCGTGTCGTTGCCGGCATCGCCCGACAGGAAGTCGTTGCCATTCTCGCCAAACAGGCGGTCGTTGCCCACGCCGCCGCTGAGAAAGTCGTTGTCATCGGCGCCGAACAGCGTGTCATTGCCGATTCCGCCGAACATCTGGTCGTTGCCGCGGCCGCCAAAGAGATGGTCGTTGCCTTCCTCGCCCTGGATCAGGTCGTTGTCGGCGCCGCCATACATCCAGTCGCCCATCCAGCCGCCGCGCATGTGGTCGTCGCCGGCCTCGCCGAACATCCGGTCCGCGCCCGCCTCGCCATGCAGGGTGTCGTTGCCGTCGCCGCCCCGGATCAGGTCGTTGCCCTGACCGCCGAACACCCGGTCGGTGCCGCCGCCGCTGTTGACGACATCGTTGCCCTGCCCGGCAAAGATCGTGTTGCCGCTGGCCAGGTCGTTGCCGGTGATCACGTCGTTGCCCGATCCGCTGATCAGGTTCTCGATCACCGTGTCGCGGGCGATGACCATGTTGCCGGTCAGCCCCATGATATCCGAGATGGCTTCGCTGTTCATGTCGATCCGCTGGTTGGCGGTCACCGGGGACAGGTCCAGCGTGTCAATGCCGCCGGTGTCCTGGATCGTGAGGGCCACCGGACCGCCGGCATAGATCGCGCTGTTCGCCGCATCTTCGTTGAAGATCTGGCCGAACAGATCGCCCAGATAGCCGGTCATGTTGGAATTCGCGCCCCACCGGGTGTTGCCGTCATAGGCCTGCACCTGGGTGGTCGTGCCGCCGTAGGAAATGCCGACCGCGACCAGATCGGCGACCATCGGCGTCACGATATAGGCGTAATCGGCATTGATGAAGGTGTTGTCGGTCTGGCTGAAATACGACATCACCGTCGCCTGCCAGCTGTCGTTCGCGTAATGGTTGCTGGTCCCGTAGGTGGCGGTGCCATCGTAATTGCCCGCATGTCCCAGACCCAGGGCATGCCCGACCTCATGCAGATAGGTCTGGAACCCGTAGCTGTCGATGCTGGTGCCGAACTGGGTCAGCCAGCCGGTCGTGATCATCACGTTGGATTGCAGGATCTGGGTCCCGATCAGCGAAGACGGGCCGGCATAGGCCGAGACACCGGGATCGCTGTCGTCGAACATGATGCTCGCGTTGGTACTGGTGCTTTCGGAAAAGGTGATGCCAAGGGCCTGGCCCCAGGATTCCATCGCCCAGCGGGCCAGTTGCTGACCCTCGGCCGTCAGGGCGGTGATGTTGAAGGTCAGCGTGCTGCCGGGCCCGATATTGAACGCCATCGGCGTGTTGGTGATGCCCGAAGACTCCTCCCAGAAGCCGCGCAGCAGATAATCGGCGATCTGGTCGTTGGTGTAGACCACGTCTGTCGCCGGCAGGGTCGTCGTCGTCATCGACAGGTCGTAGCCGCCCGTCGCCGCGCCGGAAGCGTCATGGACCCCGATATAGAAGGTCCCGCTGCTGGTCGCCGTGTGGCTCAGCAGGGACGCGCGGCTCGGACCGCCGTCGTCATCGGTGGTCACGACGTTGCCCGCGGCATCGTAGAGCGTCACAGAAGGGGAGCCCAGCGAGGCGCTGCCGGTGTCCGTCAGGCCAAAGTCATAGCTTTCGCCCGCGGTCAGGGTGACCCGGACCCAGTCGGTGTCGCCGGTGGCAGAGAAGCTGCCGGTGAAGGTATCGCCGACGGACATGCCGTAGGTGGTCGAGGTGTCGCCTGCCGCGTCGGAGGTTTCCGTCAGGGCCGCATTGGGGGCGACGGTGGGCACCATGACCGGAAAGCCGGTGGCGATGCCTTTTTCGAGCGTCCCAATGGGCGGATAAACCATGGACATGGCGGTTATACCTTTCGGAATTATCTTTTCGCCGGTCGGTATGCCGGTCGATTAGGGGAAGTCGAGCCCTGCTTGTGACAGCAGGTTGCGCGACAGGGACAGATACCACTGCCGCGACAGCTTGCCGCCCACGGCGATCGAGGACAGGGGGCCGCTGGCACCGTTCCGGCCTCCGTCCTGCCAGGTCAGCTCGGCGGTGATATGGTTGGCGGCGGCCCGCAGCACCAAAAGCGAGATCACTGTGCCTTGCTGGGGGGTGGTCCTGGGCAGATCCAGGGTGCGGGGCGGCTGCGCCTGGGCAAGCTGGGCGGTCAGAACCTCGGCCAGGGTGCGGCACAGGGTGGTGCTTTGGGCGGTGGGCACGCCTTTTGCCGCGGCACAGACAAGGGAAACGGACTCACGCGTGGCTGCCATCGCTGCCCCCATGCTCTGACTCAGAAAAACAGAAAGACACAAGAGGCCGATACAACGCCGGATGATCTTCAACAACGGGTTCCCCTCCCTTTTTTTGAACCCTAGCATGACGGAACAGGGGCTGTCTTGCCAATATCTGTCCCTGTGGCGGTACAATCTGAACTTTCCCGCCGTAGCGGATGGGACAGGCCCTTTCCCCCGCCGGTTTTGTGCCGCCCTGCGCCGGCCAGAGACAGATGACCGGACGGAGACAGCCGGGGGGAGAGGGACAGATCCGCCTCGAATCGGCCCCGCCCCCGTCCTGCCTGCGCGGCCCTCTGCCGACGGATGAACACAAACCCGCCGATGCGCCCCGGGGGCGGCAAAAATGTTTTGCACGCGCTGACCCAGTCGCTATGCTGCCATCGCAGAAACTTTTCTGCGCCAGCGGCTTACGCCGACAAGATTGCCCCGCCCGGGCCTATTTTAACGCCAGGTCGACCGAATGTGCCGTACTGGCACTTGATTGATGTATTTCCCATGTTCCGCTGCCTATGCCTTTGCTGACGTTCATCAAGACCATGTCGCGCCCGCAAAAGCAGGTGACCATGCTGGGCGTGGACCTGATGCTTGTGCCGGTCGCCCTGCTGTTCACGCTGGGCTTGCAGGATCAGGGCCCGGTGCTGGCGGAATTCCACCGCGCCGGTCCCGTGGTGGGGCTGTTGATGATTCTGGGCGCCGCCCTGTCGCTGGTGCTGGGGATCCCCAAGATCCAGCTCAAGGCTTACGACCTGTCCGGCATCGGCCGCACCGCGCTGTTCTCGATCGGCATGGCGATGGCCGCCTTCGTGCTGGGGGCCTTCGCCGGCCTGCCCTACGGCGTGGGCATCTATATCGTCTTCGGGCTCGTGTTCTTCCTGCTGTCCGCCGCCTCGCGGATGATCCTGCTGCAGGTGCTGTGGGCGATCTACCGGTCCGACCAGCCGCGCCGCCGGGTGCTGATCTATGGCGCGGGCACCACCGGGGTTCAGCTGGCCTCCGCCCTCAGGACGCATGAAACGATCGAGCCTGTGGCCTTCACCGACGACAACGCCGCCGTCCAGGGCATGACCGTGCTGGGGATGCCCGTCTACAAACCCTCGCGCCTGCCCGAGATCATTCGCAAGCGCCGCATCGACCGGGTGCTGCTGGCGATGCCCTCCCTGTCCCTGCCGAAACAGACCCAGATCGTCCGCCAGCTGGAAATGCTGGGGGTCGAGGTGCAGGCGCTGCCCTCGTTTGCCCAGCTCATCGGCGAGGAGCAACTGGTCGACAAGCTGGCCCCGATCCTGCCCGGGCGCTTTCTTGGCCGCGAGCAGCTGGACAAGCAGATCCAGGCCTCGGATGCGCATTACGCCGGGCGCACCGTGCTGGTCTCTGGCGCGGGGGGCTCCATCGGGTCGGAACTGTGCCGGCAGGTGCTGGCCTGCGGGCCCAAGCGGCTGGTGCTGTACGAACTGTCGGAACTGGCGCTGTATCAGATCGAGATGGAGCTGCAGCTTCTGGCCGGCGATTGCCAGACCGAGCTGGTCTCTATCCTGGGCTCTGTCACCGATGCCCGGCTGGCCCGGCGCGTGCTGAGCAGCTACGAGGTCGACGTGGTGCTGCATGCCGCGGCCTACAAACATGTGCCGATGGTCGAGGCGAACCCGCTGGCGGGCCTGGCCAACAACGTGCTGGGCACCGCCACCCTGGCCCGGGAGGCGCGCGAGCAGGGGGTCGAACGCTTTATCCTGATCTCCTCGGACAAGGCGGTGCGGCCGACCAATGTCATGGGCGCTTCGAAACGCCTGGCCGAACTGGTGATCCAGGATCTGGCCGCGCGCTCTGACAGCACGATCTTCACCATGGTGCGCTTTGGCAATGTGCTGGGGTCCAGCGGGTCGGTGATTCCGCTGTTCCAGGATCAGATCGCCCGCGGCGGCCCCGTCACCCTGACCGATCCCCGCGTCACCCGCTATTTCATGACCGTGCAAGAGGCGGTGGGCCTGGTGCTGCAGGCCGGCGGCTTTGCCCGTGGCGGCGAGGTCTTCGTGCTGGATATGGGCGAGCCGATCTCGATCGCCAAACTGGCCCAGCAGCTGGTCGAGGCGTCGGGCTATACCGTGCGCTCGCCCGCAAATCCCGATGGCGACATCGAGATCCGGGTGACCGGTCTGCGCCCCGGCGAAAAGCTGCATGAGGAACTGATCATCGGCGAAGGCTTCCTGACCACGGCGCATGAAAAGATCTTTGCCGCCCGCGAGGCGCGCCTGTCCGAGATCGAGGTGGCCAGCGCGCTGCGGGCGCTGCGCGCCGCGGTGGCCGGGGCCGACGACGTCGCCGCCCGCGCGGTCATCGCCCGCTGGGTCGAAGGCTACAGCCAGGTCGCGGCGGCGCAGGAAGTCTGATTCCATCGGGCTGTCTGTATTAAATTAAGCAATATTTTGGAAAGCCGCGCTAAACGGCAGGCTAGGTTTTTTTTCCGAAGGACTCTCCCGTATGAGCGACTCGATTGCGAAACAACTGGCCGATGCAGGCCTCGATGCCGCCAGTATGGAAATGCTGAAGAAAGGCGGCGAGATCCTTCTGCCCGAGCTCGAAAGCGTGCTTGAAGCCTTCTACACGCGCATCCGGGCGTCGTCCGAACTCAAGGCCTTCTTCGACGACGAGGCGATGATGACCCATGCGCGCAATGCGCAAAAGGTCCACTGGACGCGCGTCTTTCGCGGCGAATTCACCGAAGAGCACATGGCCTCTGTCCGGCGGGTGGGCAAGGCGCATGCCCGCATCAACCTGCCCTTCGCGACCTATCTGCTGAACAGCTCCCGCGTCTTTTCGGAAATCCTGGCCCGCCTGTTCGATCTGTGCCGCGAAGATATGATGACCGGCAAGTTCGAAGAGGTCGACGCGATGCGCCGCGCGGTATCAAGCGCGTTCCAGTTCGACAACGACCTGGTGACCCAGGCCTATTTCAGCGCTGTCGAGGAAAACCGGCAAAAGGCGTTCGCGATGTTGTCCAGCGGGCTGAAGCGGCTGGCCTCGGGGGATTTCTCGCAGCCCATCGGACCGCCGGAGGTAAGCGGGTTTCCCGCCGATTTCGACACTCTGCGCAAGAGTTATGACGACTCGCTGGAGCAGCTCAGCCATACCATGGCGTCGATCGCCGGCGTGGTGCAGGATCTGGGGAATTTCGCTGGCGAGATTGCCCGTTCCACCAATGACCTGTCCCAGCGGACAGAGGCGCAGGCCGCCACGCTGGAGGAGACGACCGCCGCGTTGCAGGTCATCACCGAAGGTGTGCGTTCCACGGCCGACGGGACCTCCAAGGCCGATGCCGCCGTGCGCGCCGCGCGCGACGGCGCCAGGCAGGGGGGCGAGGTGGTGCTGGAAGCCACCACCGCGATGAACGAGATCGAGACCTCGTCGACGCAGATCTCGCGCAAGATCCGGGTGATCGACGACATCGCCTTTCAGACCAATCTGCTGGCACTGAATGCCGGGGTCGAGGCGGCGCGCGCGGGCGATGCGGGCCGCGGCTTTGCCGTCGTCGCCTCCGAGGTGCGGGCGCTGGCCGTCCGCTCGGCCGAGGCGGCGAAAGAGATCGGCGAATTGATCACCGCCAGTTCCAAACATGTGGAACAGGGCGTGTCGCGGGTTGGACAGGTGGGCAATGCGCTGGAAAAGATCGTGACCGATGTCGGCACGGTGGCGGATCTCGTCTCGGGCATTTCCGAAAGTTCGCGGACCCAGGCCTCCTCTCTGACAGAGGTGAACACCGCCGCCAACCAGCTGGATCAGGTGACCCAGCAGAACGCCGCCATGGCCCAGGAAACGACCGCTGCCAGCCAGGGCGTCTACCAGAATTCCGAGCGTCTGGCCCAGCTGCTCTCAGTCTTCAAGCTGTCAGACGCCGAAACAGTGGCGTTTTCCTCGGGCCAGGACGGGGGCCAGGACGGGGGCCAGGAC
>CAYGRI010000025.1:0-24518 GCA_964352155.1 uncultured Maritimibacter sp.
GAACGAGCCGCGCGGCGGCGTGTTCCGGCATGTCAATTTGCTGGTGCCGCCAAAGGATCCGCGCGCCGATGCGGCCTTTGTCATCATGGAACCGGAACACACCCCACCAATGTCGGGCTCGAACTCGATCTGCGTGGCGACGGTGCTGCTGGACGCGGGGCTGGTGCCGATGCAAGAGCCAGAGACGCGGCTGGTGCTGGAGGCGCCGGGGGGGCTGGTCTTTGTCCGGGCCACCTGCCGCGATGGCAAGGCAGAGCGGATCCATGTGGAGAATGTGCCCAGCTTTGCCGCCAGTCTCGCCGTGCCGCTGAAGGTTGAGGGGCTGGGCACGCTGACCGTCGACACCGCCTATGGCGGCGACAGTTTCGTGATCGTGGACGCGGCGGCGATGGGCTTTGCGCTGGTGGCGGAGGAAGCGCGCGAGATTGCCCGGCTGGGCGTGCGGATCACCGATGCCGCCAATCGCCAATTGGGGTTCGCGCATCCGACCAATCCCGATTGGCGCCACATCTCGTTCTGTCTCTTCGCGGGCGCGCTGGACCAAACGCCGGAGGGGCTGGTCACTGGCGCCGCGGTCGCGATCCAGCCCGGCAAGGTCGACAGGTCGCCCACCGGCACCGCCCTGTCGGCGCGGATGGCGGTGCTGCACGCCCGGGGGCAGATGAGCGTGGGGGATCGTCTGACCGCGCGGTCGGTCATCGGGTCCACCTTTGGCGGGCAGATCCTTGGAACCGTGCAACTGGCCGACCGGCCCGCGATCCGCCCCGAGATTTCCGGGCGCGGGTGGATCACCGGGACGCATCAGCACATGCTGGATCCCACTGACCCCTGGCCGGAAGGCTACCGGCTGTCGGACACCTGGGGCGTCGGCTAGACCGCTCTGCCGGGCCAATCCGACCCGCCGGGGTCGGCGCAGCAAGCGCCTCGAGCCAAACATGGACACCGCGAGAACGGGGGGGCGCACAGCCCCAACCACTTGCCGGGGATTGTCCGATTAGTGCAAAAGCACACCCGGAGCGATTCGTTTGCTGCGGCGGAGGGCCGGAAAAGGCGCCATATTTCGGCCTTATTTCGACACCGGAGCAGAAGCCCGGCAACCCTCCTGAATCAGCGGATTTTGGCCGAATAACTCTGATTTGTTAAGAGATCGGCACAAATTTGCCGAATTGTTCTCTGTGGCGCAACAACAACGGTCACATGCATTTGGACGTGTAACATCACGAAAACCTTGCCTGAATCCCGGCGCTCGCTTTGATGGAGTTCATATAAGGCGCCGCGAGCAGAACATGAGCGCCAAAAACATGAGGCAAGTATATGGCAAGGATCAGTGTCTTCGGCATTGGCTACGTAGGAGTCGTGTCCGCAGCGTGTCTGGCACGCGACGGTCATGAAGTGGTTGCGGTCGATATCGACCCCGGCAAGGTAAAGGCGATCAACGAGGGGCGGACCCCGATCGTCGAAGTGGGGATTGACGTCCTCGTGCGTGACATGGCCGCGACGGATCGTCTGCGCGCCACCACGGATACGGCCCAGGCGATCGCCGACACCGATCTGTCGTTCATCTGCGTCGGAACCCCGTCGGCACCGGACGGTTCCGTCGGGCTTAGCTATGTCACCGAAGTGTGCGAGCAGATCGGCGCGGCGCTGGCGATGAAGGACTCGTTCCACTCTGTTGTGATCCGCTCGACCATCGTGCCGGGCAGCACGGAAACGGCCTGCATCCCCGCGCTGGAAAAGGCGTCGGGCAAGCAGGCGGGGGCAGATTTCGGCGTTGGCTATTATCCCGAATTCCTGCGCGAAAGCACCGCGATCGAGGATTACGCCGACCCCGGCCTGATCGTTTTTGGCAGCCTGGATGCCCGCACTGAGGCCGCGCTGGTCGAGGTGAACCAGGATCTGCCCTGCGAGATCCACAAGATCGACATCCGCACCGCCGAGATGGTCAAATACACGTCGAACACCTGGCGGGCGGTCAAGGTGACCTTCGCCAACGAGATCGGCAACATCGCCAAGGCCTGCGGCATCGACGGCCAGACGGTGATGGAGATCCTGTGCTCTGACGACAAGGTGGCGATGTCGCCCTACTTCATGCGCCCGGGCTTTGCCTTTGGCGGTTCCTGCCTGCCCAAGGACGTGCGCGCCCTGCGGCACCTTGCCGGATCCAAGGATGTCCCGGCCCCGATGCTGAACGCGGTGCTGGAGGCGAACGCGGCCCAGATCGCCCGTGCCGAAGCCATGGTTCGCCAAAGCGGCGCCAAGAAGGTTGGCTTCGTCGGCATCAGCTTCAAGCCCGGTACCGACGACCTGCGGGAAAGCCCGCTGGTCTCGCTGGCCTCGCGGCTGATCGGCGAGGGGATCGAGGTTGGCATCTGGGATCCGTTCGTCAAGGAAGCCTATGACGCCGCGACCCCAGGGGCCGGGCGCGGCAACGACGGTGTGCCAGATCTGGAAGACCGGCTGGTCGGCGATCTGGACGAGCTGATCGAATCCTCGGGCGCTGTTCTGGTGGGCAACTTCTACCGTGACGCGGTCGATCCGCTGCGGCTGGCCAGCCAATCGCGGCCTGTCGTCGATCTGACCCGGCTGGACCGTTCGATGGTCTCGCAGGGACACTATAACGGCATCTGCTGGTAATCGTTCCAATGCGCGTCGCTCTGAGTCATCTGACCTACTTTTCTGTCATAGCCTTGCTGATCTGCACTGTGCCGGTCGGTTTCATGGGCGACGCCCGCAACTTTGGCAATGCGGTGGTGATCATCGGCTTCCTGGGTTTGTGGCGCTACAGCTGGGCGACGCTCAACTTTACCCGGGCCCTTGTGTTCCGCCGCATTGTCTACCCCCGACGGCGAAAGGCCCGGCATGCCGCGTTCCGGGCCAGCGGCGTCAAGTCCCACATGTACGTGATGATCACCACTTATCTGGTCGACTCGGACGTGACGCTGATGGTCTATCGCAAGCTGTTCCGAGCGGCCGCGCGCGCGCCGGACGGGGCGACGATTGTCGCCTCGGTGGTGGACGGCAAGGATGAACGCCTGATCCGCTCGCTGTTCAGCGCGATGGATCCGGGGCCGGACGTGTCGCTGGTGATCGACCGGATCGCGGCTGCGGGGAAACGCGACGCGATGGGCAAGGCCCTGCGCATCCTGGCCACCATGGCGCCGACCGAGCATGACATCCTGGTGTTCATCGACGGCGACACGGCCCCGCCCGAAGACCTGTGGGAGCATGCGGCACCGGTCTTCTCGGACCCCCGCGTGGGCGCGCTGACCACCGACGAGGCCGCGCTGATCGACAAGCCCGGCCTGTATCATGACTGGTTCGACCTTCGGTTCGCCCAGCGTCAGGTGATGATGTGCTCCATGGGGCTGTCGGACCGGGTGCTGACGCTCACCGGCCGCCTGTCGGTCTTCCGGGCCAGCCTGGCAACCGACCCCGGCTTTATCGAAGGGATCGAGCATGACTACATCGACCACTGGCGGCTGGGGCGCGTCGACTTCCTGACGGGCGACGACAAATCCACCTGGTTCTGGCTGCTCCGCAACGGGTACCACACCAGCTATCTGCCGGACGTCAAGACGCATTCCGTCGAGACCCAACCGCGCGACACGTTCTATGACAGCGCCAAGACGCTGATGGTGCGCTGGTTCGGCAACATGATCCGGACGAACGGGCGCGCCTTGCGCCAATCGCCCCGCGATATCGGCGCGTTCACCTGGTGGTCGATCCTGGACCAGCGCGTTTCGATGTGGACCACGATGGTCGGCCCGATCTCTGTCGCGATCACGTCCTATACGCACAGCCCCGCGGTGATCCTTGTCTATATCGCCTGGGTGATGGCAACGCGGTACATGTTCTGCGTCTACATCGCCCTGTTCAACGGCACTTGGTTCCCCGTGACCCATCCGCCGATCCTCTACTTTGGCCAGGTCGTCGGATCTGCCCTCAAGATCTTCGTTCTGTTCCGTTTGGACCGCCAGAAATGGACGCGTCAGACCGCCGGGGCCGGCGGCAGCGATCTGTCCTGGTACGACCGGATGAAACAGCACGAATCCACCGCACACCACATACTTGCGCTTGCCTGGCTCGTACTGGCGATCGCTTTCATCAACACGATCGAATGAGCTGAGAGCAATTGTCATGATTGAAAAGTTTACACGCAAAGAGTCGGACTTCGAGATCGACAACGAAACCGCCGGCGCCGAGCTGGAGGCAACCCTGCGGCACATGCTGCAATTGTCCGAGGGCGCGCGGCCGGATGAGCTGGCCGCCCGGATCGCCGCGATGCTGCAGCCGGAGTTCACGACGCCGCCGCACCGGACGGATGAGGACAGGTCGCCCTCGCGGCTGGAGACTCTGGTCACGCGTGAGCAGGCCGCCCATGCCGAACCGGTCCGCAGACCGGCCGCAAAGGCAAAGCCAAGACGGGAGGCAGCGCCCGAACCCGCGCGTCAGGCCGAGCCTGCCTCCGCCTACGAAGAGGCGCCGGACGCCACATTCGAGTCGGCGCGCGCGCATCCCCAGTCGTCTCGCAGCATGGCAGAGGCGCAGCCGGCACCGGCCCAGCCGCATGCGCCAGCCCCGGTGCAGCAGCCCCATGTTCAGGCGCAGGCTCCGGTTCAGGCCCCGGTTCACGCGCAGGCCCCGGCCCAAGCTGCGCACCGGCAGCCCGCGCCGGCAGAGCCGCAGCACAGCGTGCCCAGCGACTTCGTCGTTGCCGACGAACATCCGATGTTTTCCGTGCCATTCACGCTGACCGTCGGCGGGCGCGTCTTTGAGGGGCACAGCCTGTCGCTGACCCATCTGGTTGTCTCCGGGGACGGCGCGGGCGGGCTGGACCTGCGCGGCGCTCAGATTGCGCGCCTGCAGATCCATTTCGACGGGTTCGACCTGAGCCTGCAGCCCGAGGTTGCGGTCAGCGAAACCCATGCGGACGGGGCGATGACCCTGTACTTTACCAATCCGACCGGCGCGCATCTGCCGCAGCTTCGCTATGTGCTCAACAACACGATTTCCGGCGACGTCACGACGTTGAACGGGTTGCTCTGCTACACCGGACCCACCAGCGCCAGGGCGCCCAAGGCTCCCGCGCCGCCCGCTACCATGTCGCAGCGCGTGCGCAGCATGGCGGTCATGGCGGTCTCTGGCCTGCTGATGCTTGCAGCCGCTGTGGCGCTGTATTCGCGCTACACAACCGGGGTCGAGATGCACCCGGTCTTCGTGGAACGCGGCGGACAGCAAATGCGCGCCAGTGCGGCGGGCCAGGTCGCCTATCTCAACCCCGAGGCGGGCGAGGGCGATGTGATCTTTACTGTCAATGCGAATACGGGCGACGTGCTTAACTTTATGTTGCCGTGCGACTGTGAATTCGCAATTTCCCCAGAAATCTCAGAAGGCTCAACTGTCCTTCCTTCGGACTTAATGCTGACAATTTTCGGAATTAACTCTGATATCAGGGCGAAAACGATGCTCAGCGTCGAAGGACTCGCCCGGGTAATGGAGGGTGACAGAGTGATTCTTGATATGAGCGATGGCCGGTCGATCCCGGTGGAAGTTTCGATAACCCAGGCGACAAGCACCGCAGCCATGAGCGGCGCCCTGTTTGTGCCGGTTCAGTTGAAGACGCCAGATGGCGTGCTGTCGGCCGAAGATGTCGGCAAGAGCGGGCGCCTTCGCATCACGTCCAGCGTGCTTGCGCGTTTCGGCCTCAGCTAGGGAATCGGTCATGACACGGATCCATCCCCTTATCGTCTGCGGTGGGACAGGCACGCGCCTGTGGCCGCTGTCGCGGGCCGAAAGCCCAAAACAGTTTCACAAGATCGGCGGGCCGGACTCGCTGACGTTCTTCCAGTCGGCCGTCCAGCGGCATCGCGGCGAGATGTATCATCAGCCTTGCATCGTGACCGGGCAGATGCACCGCGCCACCGCGTCGGAGCAGTTGAACGACCTTCAGATCCGGGGCCGCATGATCTGCGAGCCAATGGGCCGCAACACCGGCCCGGCGGTTCTGGCTGCGGCGCATGCGCTGATCGAGGATGATCCTGACGCCATCATGGTGGTGATTCCGGCGGACCACGTCATCGAGGGCCCGCTGAACGAAGCGATCGCCAGCGCCATTCCGGCGGTAGAGGCTGGACATATCGTGACCTTCGGGATCACGCCGCGCTATGCGGAAACGGGCTTCGGCTATATCGCGGATGCCGGTCCACTGGCGGGCTTCGATGCGGCGCGCCGGGTTGGCGGGTTCATCGAAAAGCCGCCCGCGGACGAAGCGCAGCGCCTTGTCGACACGAAATCCGCCTATTGGGCCTCTGGTCTGTCGATGTTCCGCGCCGACACCGTGATTGCGGAATACGCCAAGTTCGACCCCCAGACGGTCGCGGATGTGTCCCATGCCGTTCAGTCCGGCACGCGGCGCGACGGCAGCCTGTTTCTTGATGCGGCGTCCTTTGCCCGCGCCCAGTCGAAGCCGACCGAGCAGGTGGTGTTCGAAAAGTCGGACAAGATGGCCCTGGTGGCGATGGATGTCTCTTGGAACGACGTGGGCAGCTGGCGCGCGATGTTCGACATTTCCAGCCGCGACCGGAACGGCAACGTTCTGCAAGGCGATGTGATCGCCCATGACGCGGTCAATTCGATGGTCCGCTCGGACAGCCGCCTGGTCAGCATCGTCGGCCTGTCGGATGTGATCGTGATCGATACGCCCGACGCGCTGCTTGTGACCCGCCGGGACAAGACCCAAAGCGTCAAGGACGTGGTGGAAAAGCTGAAGGCGACCCAGCGCGTGGAAGCCAAGCGGCATGTGGCGGAACGCCCGGCGATGGTGCCGATGCCCGAACCGGCCGCGCTAGAGCGGATTGCGCGGACCGACAAGTTCCATCTTGGCACGTCGCAGGTCGACGTCGGCCGGTCCAGCCAGCTGGAGCCGGGCCCGGTGACGCGCCAGGTGATCGTGGTCAAGGGGCTGGTCGAGGCGATCGGACCGACCTGGTCCAAGACCGTATCCGAGGGTGGCCGGATCTATGGCGACGAAACCGGGGCGATCCGGTTGATCAACAAGGGCGATGTGACGGCGGAATTGCTGTATCTGACCCTTGAGCCGTCAGAGCCGGAGACCGAAATCGTACCGTTGGTCGGCAATGGGTAAGGGGGGCCTCCACCTTCTTGCACGACGCGCCTTGGCGCTGAGTGTGACGATGGCGCTGGGGCTGAGCCTGGGTTTGGCTCAGCCCGCGCTGGCGCGTGCCGATCTTGACGCGCCGTCGGTGCGCGCGGGGTTGAATTCGTTGGCCAGCCTGCTGGCCGAACAGCCCCCGCAGCGGCACGAGCCGCTGGCTAATCTCGTGGCCCGGCATGGTCTGCGCGGGCTCGTGCCCGGCCCAGGCCCGGTCAGCCCGTTCGACAGCGACGGACCGACGACGCCCGCCTCGACCGAACTGGTCGATTTCCGGCCGATCCTGGCGCTCTTGGCTCAGGGCACGACCGCCGAGGACAATGCGGCTGTTCTAGCCGCGCGCAACGGCTCTGCGCCGCAAGCGCTGGCGTTTCGCAATGGCCTTGTGACCGCCGATCTGTTGAACAACGCGCTGGCGGGGCTGCGCCCGGATCTGCATTCCCAGCGTGGCACGGTGCGGATGCCGATCATCCTGTGGCAGGATACAGTGCTGCGGCTTGGACCCCAGGATTGGCTGGATCTCAGCACGACCGATGGCGCCTTTGTGGTCAGCCTGGGCCGGGTCGAGATTGACGGCGCCACGATTCGCGCGGTGGGCTCGCCCAATCCCCGCAGCCCCGGCTTTGCGCCCTTTCTGACGGTTGCCGGTGGCGGCCAGTTGCAGATGCGCGACGCAGTGATCCGCGATCTGGGCTTTGGCTTTTCGGACAAGTTCGCCGGAGTCTCCGTCCTGCGCCATCCCTTCATGGCCGCGACCGGTCCGTCCCATGTGACGGGCACCCAATTCGATAACATTGTCAGCCTTGTTCTAAGCGGGATGCCGGACACTCGCGTTGCCGACAACCGCTTTCACAACATGCGCGGCAATGCGGTGCGGGTCAGCCTGTCGCCCGGCGCCAAGATCGTCGGGAACCTGTTCTCCGGTGTCGCCTCGACCAATGCGATCCGGGTGATCGACAATTCCAACGGAACCCTCGTGGCCGGAAACCTGGTGCTGGCCGGTGCCCGCGTCGGCATCGTGGTGGATGGCGGCAGTGCCTATGTCACCGTGCGCGACAACGTACTGTGGCGCCGGAACGGCGGCGGCATCAAGTTCAGCGATACACGCTGCGGCCTGGTGGCGGGCAATCTGGTGCTGGACAGCCGCCAGAAGGGGATCGAGGTCTATGCAAGCCCCGGCACCCGGATTCTGCGCAACCGGATCGAGGGCAACCGCAGCGCGGCGCTGTGGATCTCGGGGCAGCCGCGCTCTTCGGTGACGCTGATCTCGGGCAATGTGCTGCGAGGCAACGGAACCGGCCTGGCCACGGCGACGGCCGCGCGGCTGTGGCTGGAACAGAACGACTTTTCCGAACAGCTTCCGCGATTGGTGGGCGGGGATATCTCGCTTCGCAATACGGCGCTGGTTCGGGATTTGCGCGGCCTTGTGCCGATCCAGATGACGGCAAGCGCGGCGGTGTCGGGGGGCGAGCAGCCCAACGGCGGCTGCGGCGGGCTGGAGGACAAATGATGCCCTTGTTCATGCGACAGAGCAGGATCCTGTTTGCGGCCGCGGCGCTGGCGGCGACCGGTGCCCAGGGCGGCACCATTCCCGTCCTGTTCGACGGTGACGAGGACACGCATAAAATCTCTGTCACCGTGACCCGCGGGCTCAGCAGCATGCAGGACGTGCCGGACCTGTATCTGCGCAACGCGCGCGAGCGGTTGAACAAGGGAGAATCGATCCCCGATGCAGCTCTGCGGCAATTGGCGCGGCTGAACGACGGTTTCGCGGCGCAGCGTTATGCCCGCCGGTTGATGCGCCGCGATAGCGCCAGCGCGTCGGACATTGCCTATTTCAGCGCGATTGCCGTTTCGACGGGCCGGGTTGCGACGCTGCACAATCTTATCGCGGCGCTGGAAAAGCTCGATCCGGCGAAGGAACCTTCGTATCGCGTGAAGAAGTACATCCAGGTGATCAACGCCCATGCCTGGGCCGGAAACGACCTGGCGATGGATGCGGTGATCGCCTTCAACGGCGAGGGCCGTCTGTTTGGCCCGCTGTCCAGCGCCACCCGCGCGCGGATCCTTGAGCGCGCGGAAAAAGACGGCGACGGCCGGGTCGAATTGCGTCTGGCGCTCAGCCTGATGGAAACGCGGCCGCTGAATGCGGACCAGACCAAGTGGGTGGCAGAGTATCTCGACCGTGCAGGAGCGTCGGATCATCCGGGGATCGCCTCGGCGGCGATGGCGTTGCGACGGACATTGGACATACCCGACGATCCGGACGGGTGATCCGGCGGACAAAGACGTGGTGAGGGGCAAATGACATCAATCTTCAAAGGGACGGCGCGGGCCGCAGCCGTTGTGCTGGCGATGAGCGCCGGGGCGGGCAGCGCCATGGCGGAATCCGCATTTGGCTGCCAGGAGCTGTTTCGGTCCGATTTCATGCCCAGTCTCGAAGGGACGGAGGGGTATTTCTTCCGCGTCGAGCCGGACTTGCAGATGGATCATCGCCTTGAGCCCGAGGTCGTCGGTCAGCTGGCC
Source organism: uncultured Maritimibacter sp. (assembly GCA_964352155.1). Classification (GTDB taxonomy): domain Bacteria; phylum Pseudomonadota; class Alphaproteobacteria; order Rhodobacterales; family Rhodobacteraceae; genus Psychromarinibacter. The sequence continues at coordinate 9,698 of CAYGRI010000025.1, forward strand.
GAACTGTCGCGGGTGCTTGAGGCGCGGGGGACCACGCTGATCTACGTTCCCATCCCAAGCAAGGCGCTGATCGTGCCGCAGCGTTTGCCGCCGGGGGCGCGCGACCTTGGCTATGATCTGGTCACCGCGGCCACGATCTATGAGCTGACGCTGCGGGATCTGCGAGAGGCCGGGGTGCAAACCGTCAATGCGCGGGCCGCTCTTTTGGCCACGCCAGGCGCCGCCAGCCCCGTGTTCCAGGTCGATCCGCGCCTGACCGCCGCCGGGGCCGAGGCGCTCGCCGCTGCCGTCGCCACCGCCGTCACCGAGGTGGAGCGTTATCCGCGTGTCACCAAGACGCTCTATCGCACACAGCGCGACGGGACAGAGACCATTCCCTCTGCCATGCGGATGAAGCTGCAGGACTTTTGCAGCTCGCCCCTGCCGACGGTCACGACAGAGCGGTTCAGGACCTTCCGGTCGGGCACGGCTCTGTCGGCGAGCGCCAGCATCGGGATCTCCGCGAACGAGGACTCGGCGCGGCTTATGGTGGTCGGCTCCGAGATTTCGGGGCTGCCGGCCAGCAATCTCGCCGGGTTCCTGGCCGAGGCCCTGCAGCTTGACACCGGATCGGTGGTTGTCCCGGGGGAAGACGGCCTTGCGGCGATCACGACCTACCTTAGCTCGGCCGCGTTTGAGCAATCGCCGCCCGACTTCATCGTCTGGACCCATCCGATCTGGTCAAGCCTGGCCGCCCGCGGCGACCAGCCGATGCGCGCCTTGCTGGCGGCGGCGGGGACGTCCTGCCGCGCGCCGCTGCACCTTGATGTGGGGCGGGACGGTGTGGGGCATGCGGATCTAAGCCGCATCGCGCTGGATCCGCGCCTGACCCTGCGGCTGGATGCCGGTGCCGATGCGCGCATTGTGCGGTTTGACTTCGAAGGCCCCGAGGGCCTGTTGCGCAGCCGTTCCATCCATCTGCACCCAGAGCAGACGTCGATCAGCCGCTTCTTCATGCCGCTGTCTGCGCTGTGGGACCAAGGCGCGACCCGCGTCTCGATCGCCCTGGACACCAGCTTTGGCGCCCGGCCCGAATTGATGCTTTGCGACGTCGAAGGATAGCATGATGATCACGCTTCACCGTCTTGCCACCTCTGGTCTGGCCCTGGCCTGTTGTCTGGCCCTGGCCCCCGGCCTGCGCGCGCAAACCACGCTGGGTCCGATGGATCTGTCCTTTCTGCCCCCGGATTACGCACCGCGGGAGATCTGCGGGACAACCTCGGACGACCTCGCGCTGGATGATCTGACCCGCGAGCGCGGCAGCGACGAGCTGACCGACCCCTTCCGCGTCCGCTTTCTGAAGCGCGACATCGCGCGGTTGCAGCGCGACGATGCAGCCCGGTTCTTCGAGTTCATCCGCGTTCTGCTTGACCGGCGGGCCGAGCTTGACCCCGACTTCAGCGGAGTCGACGCGATGTTTGCGGCGGTCCGGCTGCATCTGGCCGCGGGACGTGCCGATGCGCTGTTGCAAGGCGGGCTGATCCCGGCACTGACGGACCAGGTCGACAGCCTGGGGGGCAACCAGCTTTTGGCCCTGGCGCAATATTATCAGAACGGGATCGGCACCACGCCCGACGCGCAGCGCGCAAATGCCCTGACGCTGGAAGCGGCCTACAAGGGCCATCCCCGTGCCCTGCTGGAAATTGTGCGCCTGAACCGTCTGGGCACGCCACTGGACGGCTGGGACGCGCCGATGGATCTGACGCTGGCCATGGCCTTTGGCGGCATTCTGGGCGGGATGACCCCCGGCCTGTGCCAACGTGCCGAGATCATCGCCAGCGAGTATCTGCGCGGCGACGTGGTCCGCCGCGACCCCGAGACCGCCCTGGCCTGGCGCCGGTTTGCCGCCGATATGGGCGGGGCCGAAGCATCTTGGCGTGTCGTTGAATTCCATCTGAACGCCCGTGCCGATCGCAAGGACAATGCGGAATTGCGCCGCTATCTGAAGCGCGCCGTGGATCTTGGACTTGTCGTTGACGAGGACGAGCAGGGCCGCGTCCTGGCCTCTGGCGCCGTCAGCCATGCCGAGCTGGAGAAGATCCTTGGGCACAACGAAAGCCAGAATGGCGTCCGCAACCGCGGCGATCTTGCCGCGCTGCTGGATCTGTCGATCAACCTTGACGGCAGGAATGCCGACGAGGACGGGCTGTATCTGAAGCATCTGCGCGAAATCTCGCAGCTTCCCGACGCTCCGGGGCGCATATTCGTCTGGCTGGCTACGGAAGTGGCCGTCATGGATGGCCGCTGGGCCGGCGAGCCGGAGATCCTGACGTTGCTTGAAGAAGCCGTCAGGCGCGGCGACGAGCTTGGGATGCAGGCGCTGGCCGGGCGGTTGATCCGGTACCGCGACGACCCTGTGCGCCTGGCCCGGGCGGAAAACCTGCTGCTGGAAACCGTGTCGCAATTCGGCATGGAAAGCTCGATGCACAAGCTGGACGGCCTGTATCGCTGCCAGGCGAACGATGCGCCCCGGCTGGCCGAAGCGGAACACTGGGCCCGCGCCTATCGCGCCTCGGGTCATGCGGCGGTTACGATCTCAGGGACGGACCTGATCGCGCTGGATCCGTTCAAGGACCCCGAAGCCATCGCCCGGATCCAAAGCCAGGCGCTGGAAGGCCGGTCGACCGTGCTGGCCCAGCACACAGAGCGGTTGCTGTCGGACGGGCTTGCGACCCAGGCCGCGATGCGGATCTGGGCGGACCGGCTGGACAATTCGGCCCAGGCGCTGGAGGTGTTCGCGGAACTGGAATTCGAGCTGGCGACCAGCCCGATGCAGCGCACCCAGGCCGTGGAGCTGTTCCGGCGGATCTATCTGTACAACGGCATCACGACCGCGCTCGACCTTGCCATTGCGCTGGTCGAGGACAACGCCCGCGATCCCGAGATTGCCGCCGAAGTGGTCGATCTGTTGACGCGGGCCGGGCATCGGGGCGAGGGCGCCGCCATTCGTCTTCTGTCGCGGGTGCAGGCGGGCGATCGCACGGCGGCAGAGGTATATGCCGAATTCGCCGATGACATCGAAGACCGGGGCGACTTCCTGGCGATGATGTTCGCGATTCCGTTCATCCCGGCCTCGAAGGTGGACGATTACGCCGACCGGGCCGTGTCGCTGATGACATGCGGCACCAAGGATGCGGATGAAATGGGCGACGCCTATGCGATCCGGGACGATATGGGCCTGTCCTATCACTGGCGCCAGATCGGCCTGCATTTCGAGGGCGGGCATGTTCTGTCCAAGCTGCGTCTGTCCAACCCGCAGATGGCCATGTTCGATGTCGGCGCCGCACCTGATGCCGATGACGTCGCCGCGCGCCTTGTGGCCGATGGCGCGCCCCATGCGCATCGCCAGGCGTTCTGGCAGGCGGCCAACCCCGATCTGCGCAGCTACGATCCGCTTGCCGCCGCCGATCTGCTGAACGCGGCGTTCGAGAGACCCGAAGAGCGGGCCTGGGCCGTGTCCGCCTGGCGCAAGACCGGCCCGGCGATCCGCGAGATCGTTGCCGAAGCGCATGACATCCGCGGCCTGTCGCGGGCCTCGGCCGAAGCGGGCAACAGCGCGATCCGGTTCGAACATGCCATGCTGCTGCGTGACGATGCCCGCGGCGCCGCCGATCTGGCGGAATCGGTCACCTGGCTGACCCGCGCGGCAGAGGCGGGGCATTCCGACGCGATGGTCGAGCTTGGCTTTGCCCTGGCCTTTGGGCTGGGCGTGGCAAGCGACGATGCTGCCGCGCTGCAATGGCTGGATCGCGCCAGCGCCGATCACAACGACCGTGCGGACAGCCTCGCGGCCCTGATCCGCAGCCGCGCCGCGCCATAGCGAGGGATGGGATGACTTCTGACCTGCGTCTGCCGACCGCAAGACCGCGTCGCTCCCTTCCGAGATCGTGGCGGCACCTGTCGCCCCGGTTCGGGCGGTCGGCGCTTGGCGGTCTGGCGCTTGCCGGGCTTGCGGGCGTTGGCCTGATGGGGCCCGGGCTTGTGGGTGTCGGGCTTACGGGGGCAGCCTCGGCCCAGGCCTGTGCCCCGGCGCCGGATCCGGTTCTGACCCTTGGGTTCGAGAGCCGCTATACCGATGACGATCCGACGCGCGCCACCCTCGACGAGGCCGCCGAAGCGGCAGCCAAGGCGGCGGTGAAACCGCTGGACGATTTCATCCGCGATCTGGCGGCCGAGACGGACCGGATGCTGGCAACGGCGGATGCCTCTGCCCGCGCCGCCCTGGCCGATTGCCTGCTGGCGCGCATGGGCATTTGGGCGCGTCAGGATGCCTTGGCAGGGCTGACCACCCAGACCGTGCGCCTGACCATCGGATCGCGCCTGTCGGCCTTTGGCCTGGTCGCCCTGCAGGCGCAGGAAAACGGCAGCGGTACGCGCGATGCGGCAGAGGTTGGCGCCTGGTTGCAGCGGCGCATGCGCGAACAGATGACCTTTTGGGAAACCGCGCCGAGTGGCGCGCGCGTAGGCAATCTGCGGTTGTGGGCAGCGCTGGCCGGGGCGGCCACGTCGGCGCTGACTGACGATCCGCTGATCCGTGGCTGGGCCGCCTGGTCGACGACCTATGTGACCTGCACCGCCAACCCGGACGGCAGCCTGCCCCGGGAAATGGACCGGGGTCGACGGGCCCTGCACTACCAATTGCACGCGCTGGCCCCGATGGTCACGGCCACCTTGCTGCTGGAACGTCAGGGCATGCCGGTGCTGGCGGCTTGCGGCGATGCGCTGGACCGCGCGGTGGGCTTTGCGCTGGACGATCTGGAATCCGGCGCGCGCAGCCATGCCATCACCGGCGAGGTTCAGACTTTGGTCGACGGGTCCGATCCGCTGGAGGATTTTCAACTCGCCTGGATCGACGCCTTCCTTGCGCTGGAAGGCGCCTTTGCCGCGAGCGTGCAGGCGGAACGCTGGGCTGCGCCGCGCCGGCCCCTGTCCTATTCCAAGCTGGGGGGAAATCAGACCCTGATGTGGGGCCGCTAAATCGGTTTGCTGGGCCAGCGGTCGGACCGCGATGGCGGCCGTGCGCCGCGCGCTGACACCGCGCGTCTGAATACGCGCGGCGTTTCAGAGCTTTTCAAAGATCCAGGCTCCCAGGCCAAGGGCGGGATGAAAGGGCACCACCAATCGCCCGTCGGCGGCGGTGGACCCCGTCCGCCCCTCCAGGACAGACAGGTCCGGCACGCCGATCCGAAGCGCTGCAAAGACCGAATGGCCCGGTGCCACCGGTTGGCCGGTCAGGCGCGTCACCTCTGCCTCAGGCAGAATATCCACCGCCCCACGGGTCAGCGCGATGCTTTGGCCGCCGCCCTGCGCCGTCGCGGGGACGCCCAGAAAGCCTGCGAACCTGTCTGCGGTTTCCTGGGGCGAGGGGGCGGATATGACGATAGCCTCCAACCGTTGCGCGCCGTTGTCATGGGCGGTCCAGCGAGGCTGCCACATCGCCTCTGGCGTGGCATGGGTCAGCACCTGAACGCGACCCTCGGGCATCGTGCCCGCCACCAGACGCGCCACCGTGAAACGCGCCGTCACCGCGCCCGCCTCGGTCGCCACATCGCGGGAAAAGCGCACCAGCGGCCGCATCGGGTGCCCGCCCGCCTGCAATTGCCGATGCCGCGCCTCTGCGTCTGGCACGGCAAAAGCCGCCAGATGCAGACCGGCGCGCCGGTCCAGCGCGGCCATGAACTCTCGCCCGATCAGAGTGTCCGCCGTATAGACCAGAAACTCCAGATAGCCCTCGGGCAGCATCACGCAGATGTTTCCCGTGCCGGTCAGCCCCGGAACGCCGGTCTTGGGGTCCGGCTGCACCTGGGCGGAATAGGGTGTGACGGTGAACCCCAGATCGACCAAGGCCGCGCGCGCCGCCTCGGCATCGGGGATGAAGTGGCCGGTGTGATCCAGAAACATCTCGCCGGGACGGGGAAGGTTGCGGGGGGGCAATGCAGGTCTCGCTGTGCTGGGCCGCGCCGATGCGCCAATCCGCCCATAAACACATGCCGCCCGGCGCGCCGCAACCCTTGCCGCTGTCCCTCCCTTCGGAACGGGGCCGCGAGGGCGCCGAGGGGGCGCACAATCGCAGCGGGATCGTTTGGCGCAAGAGTGACCTGCCGGTGGCGCGGCACGGACTTTATGCGCCCGCCGGTCGGGAAAGCTTTGATATTGGTGTAGAGTCTGGCGCTAATACAAAGATGCCCCAACTTATCGACATCAAGGCGTTTCTGGTCACCGCGCGGGCGGGCAGCTTCTCTGCTGCGGCGCGCGAAATCGGCATTGCCCCGTCCGTGGTCACCAAACGCGTCGGCCGCCTGGAAGACGGGCTTGGCTCGCGGCTGTTCGTCCGCTCCACCCGGCGGCTGACCCTGACGGCAGAGGCAGAGCGGCTGCGGCCGCGGCTGCAATTGCTGATCGCCGAACTGGAAGAGGCGTTGTCGGGCGCCAGACCGGCGCGGCGCGGGGTGCGCGGGCATCTGCGCGTCAAGGCGCCCACGACGCTCGGAAGCCTGTTTGTCGGGCAGTCGATTGCGCGGTTTCAGGCGGCCAACCCGGCGGTGACGACCGAACTGCAATTGCTCGATCGGTCGCTGAACCCGTTGGAGGAAGGGCTGGACCTGGCGCTGGGGGCCTTGCCGCAATCCTACGCCAGCGTGCTTGAAACGCCGCTTTGTCCGTACCCGCGCTTGCTTGTGGCGACGCCGGGCTATCTCGGCAAGGCGGGCTATCCGGCCACGCCGAACGAGCTGGCGGAACATCAGTGCCTGGCCTTCGTTCCGGTTGGGCTGACCTGGTCGTTCGAAAGCGACAAGGGGACGATCAAGGTCGATGTGCGCGCGACGTTCACCGTGAATGACAGCCGCCTGCTGGTGGCGGCCGCGCTGGAATCGCTGGGCCTGACGGTGGTGCCGGAGTTTCTGGTCCGCGAGGAGCTGGCGCGGGGCGACCTCGTATCGGTCTTGCCCGATTTCCCGATTTCCCCGCTCTGGTTCAAGGCCATGGTCCCGCGCAACAAGGCGCACCGGCCCGAAGTCGTGGCGCTGCTGGAACATCTGAGGGCCGATTTCAGCACCCCGCCCTGGGACAAATGACACCGATTCCCCCGGCGCCGCCACGCTGACGAGCCCGGGAGGCCTTGGAACCGACCAGGTCGTCAGACGCCCTAGCTGGCAAGCGCCAGTTCGGGAGCCCGGTCGTCGAGCGTGGTGGTGCGGCGCAATTCGCGCGGCTCGTCCAGATCATAGGCCCGCCCCCTGTGCAGGGTGGCGCGGTTGTCCCAGATCAGCGTGTCGCCGACCTGCCAGTGGTGGCGGTAGACAAATTCACGCTGCGTCGCATGTTCCAGCAGATCCAGCAGCAAAAGCCGCCCCTCGGGCACCGTCAGCCCCGCGACCGAGCGGGCATGGACCCCGATGAACAGATGCTTGCGCCCGGTCCGCGGATTGGTGCGCACGATGGGCCAATGCGCCGGTGCGATCGCGGCGATCTGCGCCTCGGTATAGCTGTCGTCGCCGATCATGAACCGGGAATGCAAGGCGAAATGTTCGGCCACCTTGTCGGCGATGTCGGCCTTGGTCCGCTCCGGCAGGGCGTCATAGGCGTCCTTGAGATCGGCGAACTCCGTCTCTCCGCCCCAGGAGGGGTTCCGCACCGAATGCAGCATGGAATATTTCGCCGCCGGTTTCTGGAACGAAGAATCCGAATGCCAAAGCTGGTTCGCGATGTTGTTCAGCACCCGCTTATCCGTCCGCGCGGCCACCTTGCCGTCAGCTGACAGGTTCGAGATATCGCCGACCTCGTCATATTTCTGTGGTGCGCCGTTCTTGGAGATGACTTTCTTGAAGCCCAGATCGAGCGGCCCGAACTGCCGCGTCCAGGTCAGTTGCTGGTCCACATCCATCGGTTGCGCCCGGATCAGCACCAGCCCGTTTTCATCCATCAGCCGGTCGATCTCTGCGATCTGCGGCGGTGTCAGCGGGGTCAGCACGTCAAGCCCGCCGGTGATCGCTACCCCGAAGGGTCCGTCTAGCGGTTTCGTTTCGAACATCGGGTTTCCTTTCCTCTGTCAGGGGGCCACGCCGTCGGTGCGGCTAAGATTGTCGGACACGCGCTCTTGCAGGGCGGATATGTCGATCTGATGGACAGAGCCGGAGCCGGCCAGATCAAGCGCATTCGCCGCCGCCATGCCCTGCGCCATGCACGGCCCCATCACCCGCACCGAAGACAGCGCCGCCGGGTCGCCGTCGATGCAGCGGCCCACGGCCACCAGGTTGTCCGCCTCGGGCGAGATCATCGCCGAGAACGGCACGTAATGCACGTGATCCTCGTCGAACACCTCCCAGACGAAGCCCTCCGGGGCATTGTGCAATTCGATCGGCCAAGAGGTGCGGGCGATGGCGTCGTCATATTTGACCTCGTTCACCACCTCGTCGACCACGATATGATGCTTGGCCTTGATCCAGCGGGTCTGGCGAATGCCGGGGAACCCATAGGACCGTACCTTGAGGTCGGCGAACACCTCTGGGAACTCGGTGCGAAGCAATCGGACGCCGCGATCCACCTGATCCTTGCCGATGGCGGAAGTCTTCGAGGCTTCTATCGGGTCCAGCGGGGTTTCCACATGGGTCATGTTCAAAACTGCGACCTCTGTGCCGGGGAAGTAGAACATCAGCCCGTTCTTGCGCAGCAGGCCATATTCCTCGGCCTTCTCGGAGATACGTTCCGACAATTCCTCACGCTGCGGCGCCTCGACGCCCAGCTTGATGCCCTCGACCACGGCTTGCTGGCTGCCAAAGACCTTTTCATCGGGTTCGCGACACTCCAGCCCGGCAAGATAGGTCAGCGCCGCATCGCCGGAACAATCGGCAAAGCCTTCGGCCCGGATCGTCACGTCGCCGTAGCGGGTGACCAGATGCGCCGCGCGGATGCGGCGGCCGTCGGTGTCGACCCGGCGCAGGATCGCGCCGGTGACCGGGATCACCCCGGCCGCCTCCAGCGAGGTTTCCACCCAGCGCGACAGGGCGATCTCGTTGTAATGCACCACTGTCGTCGTGGGGCCATGGCGGTAATAGCAGGCGTCGTGCTTTTCCAGATAGTCCAGCATCTCGTCCACGATCCCGAAGGTCAGACGGTGGCCGTGGGTGCCGTTCTTGTACAGGCCGCAGAACGTCCCGATGATTGAATTCACGGCCTGACCGCCCAGCGTCGGCAGGCTGTCGACGATTGCAACGGTCTTGCCCAGCCGGGCGGCCTCCAGCGCGGTGGTGGTGCCAGAGATCCCGGCGCCGATGACGCAAAGGTCAATCTCCAGTTCGCGGTGCAAGACCTCGCCGGAAAAACGCACGATGGTCGTCTCGGGGTTGATCGGGCGGCCGTGCGACATGCCTCGCGTCTCCTTTGATCGGGCCGGGGCGGGGGACCACCGGAAGATGTGCGAACGTTAACCTCTGTCGCTTTGGCGGATAATGCAGTGAAGGGTGCGATCAGCTCTCGCGTTCCCCAAAAGGTCTGGGCGGGTCACTGGTTTGCCTCTGCCGATCGCAGGGACGGTGCGGCGCGGGTCGTCGCCCCGGGGATCGCCAGAACGGCGGCGGTGACCGACAGGCCCACGACGGTGCTGATCCACTCGGGGAAGCCGATCAGCAGCCCGGCGACAAAAAGCGGCGGCCGGGCCCAGGTTTGCAGCCGGCCCAGGCGCCAGACCTGCCCCTCGGACGCGGCGGCGATGACGATGATCGCCACGACATTCAACGAGGTCCAAAGGACAGTCTTGTAGAACGGCCCCTGCAGGATCAGCGCCGGTTCGAACAAAAAGAAGATCGGCACGATATACAGCACGATCCCCAGACGCGCCGCATGCATGCTGGTCTTGATCGGAGGCGAATCGCTGATCCGCGAGGCGAGGAAGGCCGCCAGCGCCACCGGCGGCGTGATCGCGGCCAGCGAGGCGTAATAGGCGATGAACAGGTGGATCGCGATGGTGTTCAGCCCGGCGATCTGTTCCAGCGCGGGCGCAAGGGTCAGCGCCAGCATCAGATAGGCCGCCACAATCATCCCCAGCATCCCGAAGATGATGCAGACGGCGATGCCGATGGCCAGCACGGGCAGGATCGCGTCGCCCCCCATCCGCACAAGGCTGGCGGCGATCACCGGGGCCACCCCGGTCGCCATCAGCCCGCCTAGGATAAAGCTGGTGGGCAGCAGCAACCCCATGGTCTGGGACAACAGCTTGGTGATCTGGAACAGGATCTCTGGCACGCTTTTCAGCTTTAGGCGCAAGCGGGGGCTCAGGAAGGTCAGGGTGACCAGCAGCGCCGAGGCATAGAAGGGCGTCAGCCTTTCCCACCGCATCACCACCAGCCCCCAGACCAGGAAGGCGAGGACGACGAGGAACGGCCAGCCCTCCAACAGGGTGGCGCGGATCTTGGGCAGTTCGACCCGGGGCAGGCCCTTGAGGTTGTTGCGCGCGGCGAAGCCGTCCACATGGCAGTACAGGCCAAAGTAGTACAGGACCGAGGGGATGATCGCGGCCAGCACGATCACGCGGTATTCGGTGTTGGTGAAATCCGCCATGATGAAGGCGACGGCGCCCATGACCGGGGGCATCAGCATCCCGCCGGTGGAGGCGCAGGCCTCTAGCGCGCCGGCGTAATGGTTCGGAAAGCCAGCGCGTTTCATCGACGGGATCGTGACCGATCCGGTGGACACGACATTGCCAAAGATCGAGCCTGACAGCGACCCGAAGAAGCCAGAGGCCAGCACGCTGACCTTTGCCGGGCCGCCCCGCGCGGTGCCCATCAACGCCATCGCCAGCTTGAGGAAAAAGTCGGCGGCGCCGGTGGCGACCATCAGCGCGGCGAGGATCAGAAAGCCGATAATCGTCTCGCCTACAACCCGGGTGACAACGCCCAGCATCGCATCGCCGGAGAAGACGTTGAACGCAATCGTCCGCGACAGGGTCGTTGGCGGGCCCCAAAGGATGCCAGGCATGTAGAAGGCAAAGACGGGATACAGCGCCAAAAAGGTCACGATGAACAGAAAGATATACCCGCCCGAGCGCCGGGCCGCCTCTAGCACCAGTACAAAGATCGCGGCGGCGGTGATCAGCTGCCAGGTCTCGCGCACCGGCACCCAGGTGCCAAAGATCAGGCTGCGCGAATGATAGGCCATGAACAGCGTCAGGAACAGTATGCCAAGCGCGGGCGCATAGCTGGCCCAGGTCACGCGGGTCTCGCCGGGCCAGGCGGGCAGCAGCAGGAAGACCACCGGCAGATAGCAGGCCATCAACAGGAAGTAATAGGTCAGATCCAGCATCGGAAAGAGCGTGAAGATATAGCCCACCGCCAGCGCCACCCCGGCGGCCGACATCACCAGCATCGCGACACGCACGGGCAGCGGCATCGTCCGATACCGTTCGAACGTCCGGTCAAGGTACGCCTCTGGCACGGCGGCCACGGCGGAATCGGCCTCGGGCTGCGGGGTGGTCATGCTGCGGATCCCTGTCGAGGGGGTGGTTTCGCGAAAGGATAGGGTCAGTCATGGTGGCGGGCCCGCGCGTGTTGGAACGCGCGGGCCCGGTAGGTTATTTGCCCATCACCAGTTCGCCATAGCTGGCGGTGATCCCGGCATCGGCCTTGTAGCCGTCCCAGAAGGCCATCCACTCGGCATCGTCCGGCGAGATGCTCAGCCCTTCGGCCTTTGCGGCCTCGACCGCAGAGGTGTACAGCGCGATCCGTTCATCCGCCAGTGCCACCAGCTTGTCCTGCTGGACCTGATAGGCGTCTTTCCAAAGACCCTTTTCTGTCAGATAGGCAATCGTGCCGTCATGCAGCGGCTGCAGATGCCCGGCGTCGAGGAACGAGATCATGCTGGCCACGCTCATCATCGGGGCGTGGGTGAAATCGTCCTTGAAATCCTCGTAATGCTCGTCGAGCCATTTCGCGAGGTTGTAGACAAAGTCCGGATCGGCATCGGCGCGCACATGGTTGGCCTGATAGGCATGGTCCATCGGCATCCCAAGCGCCGTGGCCACGCCCGACACGGTCTCGGCCGTGACATAGCCGGTCATGATTGCGCGGTACCGGGCAAAGGCTTCGGGGTCTTCGGCGGGATCGGGCAGGGGCAGCCAGCGGATCCCGTTCGGATTGGCCTCGGCCTCGTAGCTGGTGCCGGACAAGGGCGAGGTGAAGGCGACATCCGCGCGGCCCTCGACCACGATCTTGGTGTTGGCGCCGTAATTGCCGACCTCGACCAGTTGCACATCGTCGCGGGTCAGGCCGTTATAGGCCAGCAGCGCGTCGACCCCGGACATCAGGAAGGTCGACGAGGCGGCAAAGGCCACCCGCGTGTCGGGGCCGATGTCGGCAAAGCTTTGGATGTCGCTGTCGCCACGGACCATATAGCTCCAGGGGGTGACCATGTTCATCACCGCAACGCGGGTGTCGGCGGGGCCGCCCTGTTCCACGGCAAAGCCTTCGACCGCGTCCATCTGATCAAAGTAATCAGAGGCTTGCAGCATGGCGATGTCGCCTTCGCCGGTCACCAGCCACTGGGCGCGGGAATAGCCGTTGGGGGCGGGCAGCACACGGGCGCGGCTGCTGGTCTGGGCGCTGAACTCGGAGGTCCAGGCAACGCCCAGCGAGTGGTTCGCGGTGCCCACAATCGGCGTGACCACGGTGAAATAATCGGGCCATTTGAAGTCTTGCGCCATGGCTGCCGTGGTGGCCAGTGCCAGTGCAACTCCCGCGGCCAGCGGGCGTGTCAGTCTCAGCATTTGAAGTCCTCCCTGAACATTCGATGTCGATCCTGTGTCGGCCGGTTCGCCCGGCTCTGGTTCACAACGCTTTTGGCTATTCCTTTCGCATGATTGTGACCGTCCCGGTGTCGGCATCGACCTCGACATGGTCGCCTGTCGCGATCACTTCGAACGGGTCGCAGTCAAGGTCGGTGATCGTGGGAACGCGGCTGACCACGGCGCCCAGCGCGATCTTGGTGGACATCCGGGTAAAGATCATCGCGGCGGGCGCGGTGCCGTTCAGCCGCAACATGTGCCAATAGGCCGACCAGCCAGACGAGCCCTTGGCGCCCGGAAACACCAGTACCTTGCCGGCGAAAGAGACGTCGCGCAACTCGTGGCGCAGTTCGATGACCGTGCCGTCGCGTTCGTTGATCCCGCCCCAGCCAGAGATCGTCTGCCGCGTCACCAGCGCCTCGGCGCGGGCCTTGCCGGGCACGATGCCGCGGCCCTGAAACACCTGCGTTTGCGGAACGGCGTCGGGCATCACGGGCCCCCGTTCCAGCTGCCGGTGATGGCGGCGTCGATGCAATGGTCCAACGATCCGAACCATCCCTGGCGTTTCGAGATCGCGGGCAGGTAATGCGCCTGCTTGGCGCTGTCGGTGGCGATCACGCGCACCCCGTCAGGCAGGCGGCGCGAGATCGCGGGGCAGGTGTCGGACATGACGGTGCCACCGGCGGCCTCAATGATCTCGGTATAGCCGGACCGTTTGGCAATCTCCGCGATGGCCCGGGGCGTGTGGATCCACAAAGCGACATCGGGATGCACCCGGCGGCCGTCCAGCTTTTCCGCCAACAGCCCCATCTGCTCGATGGAATTGTGCGGGCAGCCGAGCATGATGAAGTCGACCTTGCGATCCTCCGCCGATTGCAGCCGCGCCCAGGCGTCCAGCCGTTCGCGGGCGCCATAGACGATGGGATCGGGACGGGGCTGCCCGCCAAAGGCCGCGTCAAGATCGTGGGCTTCGGGGGTCACGCCGGGGATATGGTACAGTTCCACCCCGCCGGAGGAAGCCGCCGCCGCCCCGAAATGCTTCAGCTTCCACAGCGTCGGGACTTGGGTCAGCCCGGTCAGCGCCGGTTTGGCATCCTCGACCGACAGGCCCGCGAAATAGCCGAGCACGCCCCAATCGGCCATATCGTCTACCGGGATCCGCACGTCGATCAGCCGGTCGGCAAAGCGATTTTCCGGGATGTGCAGGCCCCAGTAGGGGATCCGCCCGGTCAGCCCGGCGGCGCCCGTGCTTTCCTTGCCTTCGACATTGGTCCGCGCCCCCAGAACCGAGTTGGCGTAGATCACGGCAGAGCTTTCCATCCAGGCCAGATGCTCGCCCCGCACCGGGACGTTGCCGACCTGATAGGGGGTGCAGGTGCACATCATGTTGATGCCCCGGCGGCCAAAGTACCTTTCTCCGGCCACCTGCAGCTTTGCGAGGTCCGGATCGACGCCCTGCTTTTCGAAATTGTCGTTGTCGATTCCGGTGATCAGCTGACAGGTCGGCACCGCCATATGCGGGATCTCGACGACGTCGTCGCTGTCGAGGTTCAGTTCCGAAAAGACCCGGTCGAACCCGTCCTGAGCCATGTGCCGGATCGACGGGGTAGAGGCGTTGAACGCCCCGGCGACATTGCGTGTTTCCACCAGGCGGTCTGCGCCCAGGGCGGTTCCATACCGGACCAGAAGATCCATCGCGCGGGCTTTCGCCGCGCCATGAACGCCGTCCAGCATTGCTTGTTCGGTGTCGGACAAACGCATGTTGTTGTTGAACTTGGCTGCTCGCAAGCGCAAGCTTGCGGGCCTCGCACCGTGAGCAAGCCAAGTCTCCTCCCAGCATCACGTTGCCACAGCGAAATCTACGAATAAACAGTCAGTCTCGGCGATCAGCTTTCGCGATATGCGAAAAGTGAGGCCGGGGCCAAGTGAGGTAGGCTGCAAGTGGGGCTTGGCGCAAGTGGGGCTTGGCGCAAGTTGGGCCTGGCGCAAGTGGGGCAGGGTGCGTCA
>CAYGRI010000025.1:24528-29568 GCA_964352155.1 uncultured Maritimibacter sp.
GTGCGTCATGCGTCGCCTCGCGGGAGCGTCAGGCGGCTGGGTGACGGGTGTCCGCTGCCGAGCGGTGTTTGGCCGGGCCGCCCCGATGTGGATCCACCCGGCTTTGACGGGTGTCTCAGGGTCGGCTCGCGGTCACGCGATGCGATCGACGGGCACAGGATCGGCGTGCATCGTCAGCCAGGCAATGGTGTCTTGCAGGTTGAAGGCCGGGCCGATCGCATAGCCTTGTCCCTTGTCGCACCCCATATTCTTGAGCGTTTCGTATTGCTCCGCCGTCTCGATCCCTTCCGCCACGATGTCCAGACCCATGCTATGGCTCATCGCGATCGCCGCCTTCAGCACCTTTTGGGTCCGGTCGTTCGCGGCGAGCGCAATCAGGCTGCGGTCGAGCTTGAGGCTGTCGATTTCCAGCTGCGAGACCATCGACAAAGAGGAATAGCCGGTTCCGAAATCGTCGATCACGGTGCCGTGGCCTGCCTTTGCCAGGGCAAAAATGGTCTTCACCGCCTGATCCTCGGGGTTCTCGACCAGAACCGTTTCCAGCACTTCGACAGCGACGCTGGCGGGGGCGATTTCATACATTGCGCAGATGCTGCGCAAGTTCTTGGCGAATTCCGGCTTTCGGAGGGTCTGGGCCGAGGCATTGATCGAAATCCGAGGAATATGGTGCCCCATGTCGCGGATGGTGCCGAAATCCTCCAGCGCCTGCAGCATCACCGAGCCCTCTATCATGTCGAGCAAACCGGTCTGCTCTGCCACCTGCATGAAGTCTTCGGGGGCCAGCAGACCGCGTTCAGGATGTTTCCAGCGCATCAGAACCTCGAACCCTGACAGGGATCCGTCCGTCAGGCTGACCTGCGGTTGATAGAACGGTACGAATTCCGACTTCAACACCGCCTGCCGAAGATCGGTTTCCGTCCGGTGCCGACGTTCTGCATTGGTGCGCATTTCGTGGGTGAAGCGCGTCATCCGGTTCTTGCCATTGCGCTTGGACAGATACAGCGCGATATCGGCGTTCGCGACCAGCAGATCCCTGTCCTGATCGCTGTCACTGGCGAAGGCGTAGCCAAGGCTCATCCCGATCAAGCAATTCTCTTCGCTATCGCTGAGCCGAATCGCAAAAGGCTCCCGCACGGCTTCCAGCAGAGCCTCCCCGAGCACCTCGACCCGTTCCGCCGCCGCTTCGGGTTCCAGCGCGAGGACGATGACGAATTCGTCGCCGCCAAGCCGCGCCACCAGGGGCACCGCATTTGTTTCCATCTCCGCCACGCCGATCTCGAGCAGTCGAGCGACGTGAACCAGAACCGCATCGCCTGCGGGATGCCCCAGCGTGTCGTTGATCCTTTTGAAGCCATCCAGATCAATCGCGATCACGGCCAGCCCGGCGCCGTTCGTCTGATCCTCGGCCAGCACACCATCCAGCACGTCCCACATCTTCTTGCGGTTGGGCAAATCGGTCAGCGTGTCGTAGTTGGCCGCGCGATCAAGCCGCATAAGGGTGCGATAGACGGCCCTGTTGGCTGGCCGGATGAAGACCAGGACCGCCGCCGCGAGGAACGCCAGGCCGACTAGCAGAAGGACATTCTGCAAGCGCAGGAAATTGGCCTTGTTCTCGGCCACTGTCTGCTCGACCAGCAGGACCACGTCGTTGAGATTGGCGAGCAGGCCATCCTCTACCTCAAGGGCCAGCTGATTCAGGATGCGCCGGGCCTGCGGGTTGAACGGGGGGTAGTCCAGAAGTTGTTTGGCCTTTTCCACAAAGGCACGCGATCTGACGTCCAGGTTGGCTCCGTCCGCGGACATGTAAAGCGCGCGCAATTGCGGGTTTTCGAGCGCAAATGAGACCAGCCGCGCATTGCCTTGTTCGAAGTCGGCGATGGCCGACATGAGCCCTTCGGCGGAGGAGGAATCGCCCAGCCAGTAGTGCCGTTCCCCAATGTATAGGATACGGACGCTGAATGTGCGCTGGAGGCCTGACGAGTTGATTGTCCTTTCATCCAGGGCATTGTCGCCGATGGTCAGGCGATTCAGCGCATATCCGACAATGAACAAAAGGCCGATCAGGAGGATGGCGATGGTATGCAGGGACCACATGCGCCAAAGCTCACGCTTGTGTACGGAATGATCCTGCACAAGCCTAGGGAGTGATTTTGCTATCAAAGCAGCGCATTGCATCTGTCGCAACTCTACCTGTCAGTGTGATACCGAGGATCGTTTGTCCATTCGTTGCACCGACACGCATAGATTTCGTTAACGCCGGCTGGCTTGAGGTAAGATTCTCCCACGTTTTCAGGATCACCGGTTGGTCGGCGCGCCGGACGGAGCCGCCGGCGCGGCATTCGGGCGGTCGCGCCCGCATGCAGTGAGGGAAGGCGGCGCCGTCCGAGGGTCGCCTTACCCCGCTCGGTCAGGCCTGGTCGTCGTCCGGCTGCACCAGCGCCAGCAGGGCGTTGCGCACGTCCTCGGGCCAGGGGATAGAGCAATGCTTGTCCAGATCGCTGGCCGCGAGAACCTGTGTGCTCGCCCAGCGCTTCTGACCCTTGCAGCTGATTTCGTGCCGCATCGTCACCGATGACCGCCCCACCTTCTTGACCGTCACTTCAAATTCAAGCTCTTCGCCAAAGAACGACGGGCTGGAGAAATCGCTGGAGATATGGACCGTAGGCGTGCCCCAACGTTCTTCCCAGATGATCTTGTGCCACGGGTATCCCAGATGCAGCCAGAACTCCTCGTTCACGCCGTTCAGAATGTTGAGGTAAGACGGAAAGTAGGCCGTGCCGGAGATGTCGCAATCTCCGAATGCCAACATGCGCTTGGTCTTGAACGGTATTTCCACAATATACCTCCCTGTTGTTCCGCGATCCGGCCCGGTGCCGAGGGCTGCGGCGCGTCTTGCCGTTTCGTAAAGCAAGGCGGGTCCAAGCGCCACCTCTCGGGACGGACCTTGCCCCCAAGGTCCGCAAACGCGCTGCCTTATGCGCCAGCGGATGACTTTAGTATGAGAATGATTTGCAAATGCATTGACATTTGAGAATGGTTCGCAATATCTGTTGTTAGGCATTTGTTTTCCATGAACGGAGACGGCATGAGAACGTTCAAGGTTCTATCGACGGCTGTAACCGCCGTATGGGCTGCAGCTTTCGCCTTGTCCGGAATGGCACAGGCGGCGGAGGGCGACTTCAAGGTCGTCACGACCTTCACCGTGATCGCGGATATGGCCCGCAATGTCGCGGGCGACGCGGCGGAGGTTGTGTCGATCACCCGACCGGGGGCCGAAATTCACGGCTATCAGCCGACCCCGCGGGATCTGGTCGGCGCGTCGGATGCGGATCTGATCCTCTGGAACGGGCTGAACCTGGAGCTTTGGTTCCAGCAGTTCATCGACAATCTGGGCGACATCCCCTCGGCCACGGTCAGCGACGGGATCGACCCGATCGCGATCTCGCTTGGCCCCTACGAGGGCAAGGCCAATCCGCACGCCTGGATGGGCCTCGACAACGCCGTAATCTATATCGAGAATATCCGCGACGCGATGAGCGCGCATGACCCGGACAACGCCAAGACCTATGCCGCGAATGCCGCCGCCTATATCGAAGAATTGCGCGCAACGGTGGGCCCCTTGCGCGACCGGATCGCGGAGATCCCCGAGGAGCGGCGCTGGCTGGCCACCTGCGAAGGCGCTTTCAGCTATCTGGCACGGGACTTTGGCATGAAAGAGATCTATCTATGGCCCATGAACACCGATCAGGTCGGCACGCCGCAGCAGGTGCGCGCGGTGATAGACGCCGTCAGAGAACATGATATCCCGGCCGTCTTTTGCGAAAGCACGGTCGACCCGGCCCCGGCCCGCCAGGTGGCGCGCGAGACGGGGGCGGCCTTTGGCGGCCTATTGTATGTCGACAGCCTCAGCGAGGCCGAAGGGCCGGTGCCGACCTATCTGGATCTGTTGCGGGTGACCTCGGAGACCGTGGCGGACGGATTGGGAGCGAACTGACCCATAGTCACCGCCGGCGGCGGCGCCGCCCCGGCACAAAGTGAAAGAACGCAGATGGAGATGACGGTACGCGACAAATTGGGCGACTCGGCGGTGGGCAGCGGGATCAGCGTGCGCGATGTGACCGTGACCTATCGCAACGGGCTGACCGCGCTCAGGAATGCGACGTTTGAGGTCGGGCAGGGCACCATCACGGCGCTGGTCGGGGTGAACGGGGCGGGCAAGTCGACTCTGTTCAAGGCGATCATGGGCTTTGTCCCGGCGGCGAAGGGCGACATCCTGCTGCTGGGCCGCCCGGTGCGCGACGCGCTGCGCGAGAACATCGTCGCCTATGTGCCGCAATCCGAAGAGGTGGACTGGGCCTTTCCCGTGCTGGTGGAGGACGTGGTGATGATGGGGCGCTATGGGCATATGGGCTTTCTGCGCCGCCCCCGCACCGCCGACCGGGCCGCGGTCGACCATGCGCTTACGCGCGTGGGGATGGCCGACTTTCGCAGGCGTCAGATCGGCGAATTGTCCGGCGGTCAGCGCAAACGGGTGTTCCTGGCACGCGCGCTGGCCCAGGACGGCAAGGTGATCTTGCTGGACGAACCCTTCACCGGCGTCGACGTAAAGACCGAGGATCAGATCGTCGCCCTGCTGCGCGAGCTGCGCGACGAGGGTCGGGTGATGCTGGTCGCCACCCACAACCTGGGCTCGGTGCCGGAATTCTGCGACCATACGGTGCTGATCAAGGGCACGGTGCTGGCCTACGGACCCACCGCCGCCGTCTTTACCCGCGACAATCTGGAGCGCGCCTTTGGCGGGGTTCTGCGGCATTTCACGCTGAGCGGGCAAGAGCTGCACGACGACGAAGACAGCCGCGAAGTGCGCATCATCACCGACGACGAACGCCCTTTTGTCATGTATGGCGAGGCGAAAGAGCGGGAATGATCGCCACGCTGCTCGAACCCTTCAGCTACAGCTACATGTTCAACGCCATGTGGGTCTCGGCGCTGGTGGGCGGGGTCTGCGCGTTTCTGTCGGCCTATCTGATGCTCAAGGGC
>CAYGRI010000026.1:0-28965 GCA_964352155.1 uncultured Maritimibacter sp.
CCCTGCGCGCCGATCTGCGGCGGTTCCCGGACATTGACCGCGCGCTGTCGCGCCTGGCCCTGGATCGCGGCGGCCCTCGGGATCTGGCGGCGATCCGCAACGGTCTGGAACAGGCGAGTGCAATGGCCGAAAAACTGCAAGGCTCCGACCTGCCGAAAATCGTCGCGGAGGCTACGCGGGATCTGACCGGTCATGACAGGCTGATCCATCCGCTGAATGAGGCGCTCGTGGCCGAGCCTCCGCTGCTGGTCCGGGACGGGGGGTTCATCGCCGAAGGCTACGACGCAGAACTCGACGCCACCCGCGTGCTGCGAGACGAGGGGCGCAGTGTTATCGCCGCCATGCAGGCTGAATTCGCGGAAGCCACAGGGGTGCCTTCCCTTAAAGTCAAGCATAACAACGTGTTGGGCTATTTCATCGAGGTGACGGCGCTGCATGGCGAAAAGCTGCGTCGGCAGGATCGCTTCATTCACCGTCAGACCACTGCCAACGCCGTGCGGTTCACGACAGTTGAGCTCGGTGACAAGGAAACGCTGATTCTGAACGCCGCCGGGGAGGCAGAAGAGATTGAAAAACGTCTCTATGAAAGCCTCAGAAGCCTGATTCTGGAACATGTCGCGGCGCTGAACGCCGTTGCTCGGGCCGCCGCAGAGATCGACTTGGCCACCGCGCTGGCAGATGTCGCCGTCGCCGAAGACTGGGTGCGGCCCATTGTGGATGACAGCCGCGCCTTCAGGATCGACAGCGGGCGGCATCCGGTGGTCGAGCGGGCCTTGCGGGCGCAAAGCGGCGCACCCTTTATCGCGAATGATTGCGACCTCTCCGGCGGCACGGAAGCGGCCGCCGTCTGGCTGTTGACTGGGCCCAACATGGCGGGCAAGTCGACCTTTCTGCGGCAGAATGCGCTGATTGCCCTGCTCGCGCAGATGGGCAGCTTCGTACCGGCGAGCTTCGCCCATATCGGCGTCGTTTCACAGCTTTTCAGCCGGGTTGGGGCCTCTGACGACCTCGCGCGGGGGCGGTCGACCTTTATGGTCGAGATGGTGGAAACCGCCGCCATTCTGAACCAAGCCGATGACCGGGCGCTGGTGATCCTCGATGAGATCGGACGCGGCACGGCGACCTATGACGGGTTGTCGATTGCCTGGGCCACGTTGGAACATTTGCACGACGTGAACCGCTGCCGCGCCTTGTTCGCCACCCATTATCACGAGCTGACCCAGCTGGTGGACCGGCTGTCCGGTGTCGAGAACGCGACGGTCGCCGTGAAGGAATGGGAAGGCGATGTGATCTTTCTGCACGAAGTGCGGCGCGGCGCGGCGGACAGATCCTATGGCGTTCAGGTCGCGCGGCTTGCGGGTTTGCCACAGTCGGTTGTGGATCGGGCCCGCGATGTGCTCGCGCAGCTCGAGGAGGGCGCGCGCGAAGGCAAGAACGGTGCGCGGCAATTGCTCGATGATTTGCCGCTGTTTGCGGCCGCCCCTGCCCCGCCGCCGAAGCCCGTGGAACGCGTCGAGCCGTCGCCTGTTGATAAAAAGCTCGCCGGAATCTCCCCCGACGAGCTGACACCTCGGCAAGCGCTGGACCTGCTGTACGAATTGAAAGGGCTCAGCCCATCGGGGTCGAGCTGACACCCACCTGCGCGGGACGCAAAAGGCGATCGTGGATGAAAAAGCCGACTTGGCTGACCTGAATGATGTCCCCCGCCTTGGTGCCGGGCACGGGCGCCTCGAACATCGCCTGATGCTGCTGCGGATCGAACCTGTCGCCCACTTTCGGCCGCAGAACCTCGATCCCGTGTTTCGAAAAGACGTTCAGCAATTCCTGCATCGTCAGCTCGATCCCGTCGATCAGGGCCTTCTTCGCCGCACGGGTTTCCTCATCCGCCGCTTCAAGCGCACGGGCGAGGTTGTCATAGACCGGCAGCATGTCCCGCGCCAGTTTTGAACCGCCGAACTTCTCGGCCTCGCGCCGGTCCCGTTCACCACGCTTGCGGATATTCTCTGTCTCCGCCAGCGCCCGCATGAAACGGTCGCGCATATCGTCACGCTCGGACGTCAAACGCTCGATCTCATCGACCGAGGCGTCCGCCCCAAGGGGGTCATCCTCATATCGTTCCTCCGGCGCATGCTGTCCGACCTCTGGCGTGTCTTCGGTCTTTTGCTCTGCCATTCTATCCTCTTACCCTCGGTCAGATATCAGTCTTCCAACCAGTTGCGCCGTATAATCCACGATCGGGACAATCCGGCCATAATTCAGCCGAGTCGGTCCGATCACACCTACGGCGCCAATGATCTTACGGTCAGCGTTCATATATGGTGACACCACCAAAGAGGAACCCGAAAGTGAGAAAAGCTTGTTCTCCGATCCGATAAAAATTCGAACGCCTTCGCCTTCTTCGGTAAGCTCCAGGAACTCTGCGATGTCACGCTTGCGTTCAAGATCGTCGAACAGGGTCCGAATGAGCTCTAGATCGCTGGCTTCGGCATCCTGATCAAGCAGGTTTGCCCGCCCCCGCACGATCAGCCGCTCATAGGGGGCGCCTTCATTCTCCCAGACGGCCAGACCGTTTTCGACCAGATCGCGCGCCAATTCGTTGAGTTCCTGCCGCCGGCCCGCAATTTCCGTCGCAATGCCAGAGCGCAAGTCGCTCAGCATACGCCCTTCGGCAAACGCATTCAGGAAATTCGCCGCCTCCCGCATCGAAGACGGGGTCTGACCCATCGGCGGCTCAAACACCCGATTCTCCACATGCCCATCGGCAAAGACCAGAACCACCAGCGCGCGGTCCGGGGCCAGCGAGACAAATTCGATATGCTTGATCGGTGCTTCATGTTTCGGCGCCAGAACGAGGCTCGCCCCGCTTGTAACCCCGGACAGGGCGGACCCGACCTTATCCAGCAGATTGCCAACGTCCGAGGAGTTCGACGTCAGAGTCGAATCGATCATGCGTCGGTCGTCATGATCCAGCTCGCTGACCTCCAGCAAGCCGTCGACGAACATCCGAAGCCCGTGTTGCGTTGGAACCCGCCCCGCCGACACATGCGGAGAGCCAAGAAGCCCAAGATATTCAAGATCCTGCATGACATTGCGAATCGTCGCGGCGGACACCTTCTCGCTCATGGTGCGGGTCAGCGTGCGCGAGCCCACCGGCTCACCGCTTGCAAGATAGCCTTCGACCACACGCCGAAACACTTCGCGCGAACGATCATTCATATCCGACAAGAGCTTCGATGTGTCTGTCATATCGACCATGTGCAAACGATAGGGAATTTGAGGACAAGTCAACGGCTGGTCAATCTGTCAGGCGCCGCCTCACACCCCCAAAGTTGCATCTTTCTGTATCTGAACGGGTTGCGCCCCTCCGTATCGCACAGGTAATCATCCGGCACCCGGATTGGAAGGAATGACATGCGACCCTCTGGCAGAACGCTTGATCAGATGCGCGAAATCTCCATCGAGACAGGCTTTACCCGTCATGCCGAGGGGAGTTGCATGATAAAGTGCGGCGACACCCATGTGCTTTGCACCGCTTCGCTGGAAGAGCGGGTACCGCCATTCCTCAAGAACACCGGCCTTGGCTGGGTCACGGCGGAATATGGCATGCTGCCGCGTGCCACCAACACCCGGATGCGGCGCGAAGCGAAGAACGGACAAAGCGGGCGGACGCAGGAAATCCAGCGTCTGATCGGTCGCGCCTTGCGGGCGGGTGTGGACCGGGTCGCGCTGGGCGAACGGCAGATCACCATCGATTGCGATGTGATCCAGGCCGACGGCGGCACGCGCTGTGCCTCGATCACCGGGGGATGGGTCGCGCTGCGGCTTGCGGTGAACAAGCTGATGAAGGCAGGCGACATCATTTCTGACCCGCTGACCGACCACATCGCCGCGGTATCCTGCGGGATCTATGCCGGTCAGCCCGTGCTCGATCTGGACTACCCCGAGGATTCCGAGGCAGGCGTCGATGGCAATTTCGTGATCACCGGCTCTGGCCGTCTGGTCGAGGTTCAGATGTCCGCCGAAGGCGCCACATTCTCCACCGGCGAGATGGGCGAATTACTGGATCTGGCATCCAAGGGTGTTGACGCGCTGGTCGCGGCCCAAAGAGCGGCGGTCGCCTGATATGCGGCGGTTCACAGGCGACAAACTGGTGATCGCCTCGCACAACGCGGGCAAGATCCGCGAGATTGGCCTGTTGCTGGAACGGTTTGGCATCGCCGTATCCTCTGCCGCCGACTTCGGGCTGGCGGAGCCGGAGGAAACCGAAGACACCTTTGCTGGAAACGCGCGGCTCAAGGCGCACTATACCGCAAAGGCAACCGGCCTGCCCGCCTTGTCGGATGACAGCGGGATCGAGGTGGAAGCCTTGGGCGGCCAGCCCGGCGTTTATACGGCAGACTGGGCCGAAACCGGCAATGGCCGTGATTTTCCCATGGCGATGGAAAAGGTCTGGTCGATGCTCGAAGATCAGAACGCGCCCACCCCCCGGACGGCGCGGTTTTGCTGCACCCTTTGTCTCGCCTGGCCCGACGGTCACGATGAGATCTTCCCGGGCATCGTGACCGGTCAGGTGGTCTGGCCGATGCGCGGGGCCGAGGGGTTCGGGTTCGATCCGATCTTCCTGCCCGATGGCGAAGCCGAAACCTTCGGTGAGATGGATCCGGTCAAGAAACACGCCATGAGCCATCGCGCCGACGCGTTTGCGAAACTGGTTGCAGGTTGCTTTGCCGGATAACTGGCAAGAGGCGGGCTTTGGTCTGTACCTGCACTGGCCGTTCTGCCAATCGAAATGCCCTTATTGCGACTTCAATTCCCATGTGGCGGCCCAGATTGACCAAAGCGCGTGGCAAGAGGCCTATATATCCGAGATACGGCGATACGGCGCCGAAACCAAGGGCCGCGTCCTGTCCTCTGTCTTCTTTGGCGGCGGCACCCCCAGCCTGATGTCGCCGGATTTGATTTCTACCATTTTGACAGAAATTTCAAACACTTGGAATATATCCAACGATATTGAGATCACACTTGAAGCCAACCCGAGTTCTGTCGAGGCCGGGCGGTTTGCGGCCTATCGTCAGGCCGGGGTGAACCGGGTGTCGCTGGGGGTCCAGGCGCTCTCTGATAAGGATCTTTCGTCGCTCGGCCGGTTGCATTCGGTGGCAGAGGCGCGAAAGGCGATCGAAGTGGCAAAGGCGCATTTCAACCGCGTGAGTTTCGATCTGATCTATGCGCGCCAGAACCAGACGCTCGACGCCTGGCGCGCGGAATTGACCGAGGCGCTGATCCTGGCCGCGGGCCATCTCTCGTTGTACCAACTGACCATCGAACCCGGCACAGCGTTCGGAAGTCGGCATGCCGTGGGTCGTCTGCCTGGATTGCCCAAGGACGACACAGCGGCGGACATGTATAGCCTGACGCAAGAACTGTGCGATGCCGCCGGCCTGCCCGCCTACGAGACATCCAACCACGCGACCGAGAGTCATGAATCCCGCCATAATCTGATCTACTGGCGCGGTGGCGACTATGTTGGGATTGGGCCCGGCGCTCATGGACGGCTGACCATAGACGGCACACGAATTGGGACAACAACGGAACTCACCCCATCAATCTGGTTGAACCACGTTCGCGACAGGGGAAACGGCGATGCCGAGCGTGAGATCATTTCGACGCCCGAACGCGCTGTTGAATACGCGATGATGTGTCTTCGGTTGAGCGAGGGCCTAGATCTAGATCGCTTCCACAGAATGTCCGGCGCGTTCAATGACCAAGGTCTCGCCTCTGTCCTCGATCTCGGCATGGTGGAGAAAACCGACGACAGGCTGCGCCTGACCGAAAAAGGGCGCCCCGTTCTGAACGCCGTGCTTCGGGAGCTTTTAGCTTAACGGCCGCTCGACAGAATTCGACACAGTTCGTCCAGCTCATCCAACGTCGAATAGCCAATGCTGACGGTCCCGGATACGCCGCCCGGCTTGTGATCGATCCGCGTCTTAAGACCGATTGCCGCGCTCAGATCCTGTTCCAGCGCCTTGGTATCCGCGTCCTTCTCAG
This sequence comes from uncultured Maritimibacter sp., assembly GCA_964352155.1. Classification (GTDB taxonomy): domain Bacteria; phylum Pseudomonadota; class Alphaproteobacteria; order Rhodobacterales; family Rhodobacteraceae; genus Psychromarinibacter. Next base: position 6,046 of record CAYGRI010000026.1, read on the forward strand.
CGGCGGGACGCGCTGGCTTCTTCTCGGACGCTTCAGGCTTCTTCGCGAGCTTTTCCGTGTCGCGCACCGACAGGCCTTTGGCAACTACAATGCGCGCCAGCTCGGACGCGTTCTCGCTCGTGATCAGAGCCCGGGCGTGCCCGGCTGTCAGCTGGCCCTCAACCAACATTGCACGCACATCTTCCGGCAGCGACAAGAGCCGCAAGGAATTCGCAATATGGCTGCGGCTTTTTCCAAGCGCTTCGGCGATCTTCTCCTGGGTATGGCCGAAGCGATCCATAAGTTGCCGGTATCCCGCCGCCTCTTCCACCGAGTTCAGGTCCGCCCGCTGGATGTTCTCGATAATCGCGACTTCCAGAACTTCGGTGTCATTGTAATCGCGCACGACAACAGGCACTTCGTGCAACTGCGCCATCTGAGCGGCCCGCCATCTGCGTTCACCCGCGACGATCTCGAACATTCCGCCATCGATCGGACGCACGATCAATGGCTGGATGATGCCCTTTTCTTCGATGGAGCTTGCAAGCTCTGACAACTGCTCTTGTGTGAAGGTCCGTCTGGGCTGATCCGGGTTCGGGCGCAACTGTTCTACCGGGATCATGCGGTCCGGCATAGCCGTCCGCTGCGGTGCTTCGTCGGTGGTCGTTGCCGCAGGAACATCCGCCATCAAAGCGGACAGCCCGCGCCCCAAGCCGCGTCTTTCAGGTTTCTTATCCATCAAGACCCCCTCTATTTGGCCGAAACATGGTGACGAGCCACAAGCTCTTGCGCCAAATTCCGATAGGCCACGCTTCCTTTGGACGCCGTGTCATATTCCAGCACCGGAACTGCGAAAGACGGTGCCTCGCTGACCCGCACATTCCGCGGCACGACAGTCTTGAACACAAGTTCCCCAAGATTGCTGCGCGCGTCGTTTTCAACCTGCTGCGACAGGTTGTTTCGTCCGTCATACATGGTCAGCACAACACCCTCGATCCGCAGCTTGGGATTGGCGGACTGCCGGACCTGGCGGATCGTCAGCATCAGCTGGGACAGCCCTTCGAGCGCAAAGAACTCTGATTGCAACGGCACAAGCACCGAGTCCGCCGCAACCATCGCGTTCACCGTCAAGAGGCTAAGCGATGGCGGGCAATCAATCAGGATGTAGTCGAAGCCGAACTGGTCAATGGCCGTTTGCCGCAGCGCATCATGCAGAAGGAAACTGCGCTTTTCATTGGAGAACATCTCGATGTCCGCCGAGCTGAGGTCCGTCGTCGCGGGCGCGATCCAAAGACCCTCAATATCGGTGGTCTGGATAACTTCTTTCAGATCGGCTTCTTCAAGCAGAAGATCATATGTGGTCAGGCGTCGTTCCGAGGGTTCGATCCCCAGTCCGGTCGAGGCGTTACCCTGCGGATCCAGATCCACAAGGAGAACATTGTAGCCGTCTTCGACCAATGCCGCGCCCAGATTGATGGTCGTCGTTGTCTTGCCAACGCCGCCTTTCTGGTTAGCGACCGCTATGATCTTTGGGGTGTTTGAACGTATGGCATCAAGCACGCGAGATATCTCCGATGACGAGAATCGCAGAACCAGGATTGGTGGGGCTGGGTTTGTTTTCGACTGTGAAGCGGAAGGTTTCAAGCGCTTCCTTCACTTCTTGCCGCCACGTTGCGCCTTTCAGAAAAATGGCGGTGCCGTTCGCGGATAAATGAGTTTCCGCGTAGCCAAGAAGTTTGTTCAAAGGTGCAAGCGCCCTGGCAGAGAGGATATCGGCGTTCTGAGCAGGCGTATCCTCGATGCGCTGGGTTAAGACGTTGATAGGCACGCCAGTCTCGATGGAAAGTGTTTTAAGGAACGCCGCTTTGCGTTGATCGGTCTCGATACAAGTGACTTTGATGTCCGGTGCGATGTCGGCTGCGATAATTCCGACAACGGCGCCAGGAAATCCGCCGCCGCTGCCCATGTCGACCCATTGGCCTGTATTGATGGGACAGGCGGCAAAGGCGCTCATGCTGTCTTGAAAGTGGCGGTTCCAAAGATCATCTAGGGTAGAGGGGGCCACCAGATTGATTGCTTTGTTCCATTTTCTGATCAACGCTTCATAGGTTCTTAGTCGGTCGAGTGTTTCACGTGAAACATTCATCTCCGACAACCAGACTGCGATATCACTGCTCATCCCGCCCGCTTCTTCTCAAACTGACGAAGTTTGGCAAGGATCAACGTCAAGCCAGCAGGGGTCATCCCGTTTATGCGACCCGCCTGCCCCAATGATTCAGGCTGCACACGCTTCAGTTTCTCAATAAGCTCATTCGAAAGTCCCGTCACCGAAGCAAAATCAAATCCATCCGGAATCTCTTTCAATTCATCCGCCAGCAGCGCATCAACGTCGCGCTGCTGTCGGCCGAGATAATTTGCATAGAGCGCATCACGTTCAAGCTGAGAGCGAATCGAAGGACTTACAGCTCCAAGGCTGGCTTCCAGTTTGATCACATCCTCAAACGTGACATCCGGAAACGACAACAAATCATAGGCCGAGCGTCGTACGCCATCCTGGCTAACCGAAAACCCCTTCGCCCGCGCTTCCTTCGGAGAGACAACCACTGCATTCAACGCCTCACGCGCAGCACCCAGCGTCTCCATCTTTCGCGAGAACCGAACCCAACGATTTGCCGAGAGACAACCCAACTCAGCCGCCAATGGAGTCAACCGCTGATCGGCATTATCCGCCCTCAACGCAAGCCGGTACTCCGCACGTGATGTAAACATCCGATACGGCTCCGTCACGCCTCTGGTCACAAGATCGTCTACCATCACACCGATGTAGGACGTGTCTCGTCTAAAGATCACGGGTTCGCGACAAAGAGACGCCAAGGCAGCATTCAGCCCGGCGACCAAACCCTGGCCGGCGGCCTCTTCATAACCGGTTGTGCCATTGATCTGTCCCGCAAGAAAAAGGTTCGGAACATTCCTCAGTTCCAACGTCGAACGCAACGAGCATGGGTCGACATAGTCGTACTCGATGGCGTAGCCGGGTTGAACGATTGTCGCTTCGTCCAAGCCTACAATTGAATGAACATAGTCCTCTTGCACCGACTGCGGCAGAGAGGTTGATATACCGTTCGGATAAACCCAGGACGTGTCCAGCCCTTCCGGTTCCAGAAAGATCTGATGCGATGTCTTGTCTGCGAAGCGGACAATCTTGTCTTCAATCGATGGACAATACCGGGGACCAACACCATCGATATGCCCGCCATACATAGCGGACCTGTCCAGGTTCTGGCGGATGATGTCGTGGGTCTTTTCATTCGTATGGGTGATGCCGCAGTCGATCTGACGTGCGAACGGTCCTTCCGACAGGAACGAGAACATCGACGGATCTGCATCGGCCGCCTGTCGATCCAGTTTTTCCCAATCGATGGTGTGACCATCCAGCCGCGGCGGCGTACCGGTTTTCAGACGACCAAGCGGGAGACCAAAGGTATCCATCCGCAGGGCAAGCTGTTCAGACGCTTTGTCGCCCATACGCCCCCCGGAATAGGAGTGATCGCCGATGTGAATAACGCCACGCAGGAAGGTACCTGTGGTCAGGATAACGGCCTTACTCCGAATCGCCGAGCCATCCGCCAGCACAACCCCTTCGGCTTTCCCACCGGCCATGCAGAGGTCGACGACCTCTCCACACAGGATCTCAAGATGATTCTGGGTTTGGACAAACTTGAGAATTGCTGCTTGGTAAAGTTTGCGATCCGCTTGTGTTCTGGGCCCCTGAACGGCCGGACCTTTCCGCCTGTTCAAGAGGCGGAACTGGATGCCCGCCCTGTCTGCTGCGCGTCCCATCACGCCGTCCAATGCGTCTATTTCACGAACGATATGTCCCTTCCCAAGCCCACCTATGGCGGGATTGCAGGACATCACTCCGATACCGTCCATCGACATCGTGATGAGAGCAGTAGACGCACCCATCCGAGCTGCGGCCATTGCAGCTTCTACTCCGGCGTGTCCACCACCGATAACCGTGACGTCGTAGTCAAAGTGTTTCACGTGAAACAATCCTTACTTACCCAAGCAGAACCGAGAGAATATCTCATCGAGCAAAACTTCTGAATTCACCCTACCCACGATGATAGCGAGCACCAGAATACCGGTCCGAAGCGTTTCCGCCACCAACTCGGGAAAGGCGTCCCGACTAATCAGCGCCAACGCCTTGTCAATAGCCTCTACCGAGTTCTGCATCGCAATGCGATGACGATCACGAATCGCCAACCCAGCATGCTGCGCACGGTCTTCTAGCAGAGACCCGATTCGGTCAACCAGCCAATCCAGCCCTTCACCAGAATGTCCCGAAATCTGGCCCCCGTTGCCCGTATCAGCCTTTCCAACAAGAACCAAATCCCCAGGCTCAAGCTCCAACGGAGTTGCCTCCCCTTGCGCTTCCAGAACACACACGCGAACATCCGCCTTGCGCGCTCTTTCCACCGCCCGGGCAATCCCCAGCGATTCCACAAGATCGTCGGACACACGCAACCCAGCTGTATCCAGAAATGTCACGGGAATGCCGCGCAAATCCATCCGAACCTCAATCACATCCCGAGTCGTACCCGCGATCTCGGATGTAATTGCCGCTTCCCGACCTGCCAAGCGGTTCAGCAAAGTCGATTTTCCCACATTCGGGGCGCCGACAATCGCGACTTCGAAACCGTCCCGGATGCGTTCCGCAACTGCCACGCCGACAATCTCTGACCTCAGTTCACCCCGCACACCGGTCAAAAGCTCGGTCACCTCTGGCCAAACGTCTTCGGGCACCTCCTCATCGGCGAAATCAATGGTCGCCTCGATCAAGGCGGCGGCTCGGATCAAACGGTTGCGCCAGAATTCAACCTTATCCCCCAAGGCGCCGGAAAACACGCGCATGGCTTGGACACGCTGGGCTTCCGTCTCGGCCTCGATCAGATCAGCGAGTCCCTCGACCTGGGCGAGGTCCATCCGATCATTCTCCAGCGCACGCCGCGTGAATTCTCCGGGCTCGGCCGACCTCAGATCTTCCAGTTCGGCGAGACAACCAAGAACGGCAGAGACGATAGCGGGACTGCCATGAAGGTGAAATTCCGCCGAAGCCTCGCCGGTGAAGCTGGCACCCTCGTCGAAGATCAAGATCAACGCCTGATCGATCAGCGCACCCGCCTTGTCGCGCACGGATCTGACAGAAGCTTGACGTGTCTTTGGCAGATCGCCGCAAAGGCTGCGGACCGCGTCATGCGCTCTGGGACCAGATATTCGAACAACTGCAACGCCCGCTTTCCCGCGCGCGCTGGCAACCGCAAAAATTGTGTCCATCACATCACCGAACGGACCGCGCCATTACTATGTATTCATGGAATCGAAGAACTCGGCGTTCGACTTCGTCTGCTTAAGCTTCGACAAAAGAAACTCGATCGCATCGGTCGTCCCCATCGGGTTCAGAATTCGGCGCAGAACGAAGGTCTTTTGCAGGTCCTTCGCCTGAACGAGCAGCTCTTCTTTCCGTGTTCCCGATTTGAGGATGTCCATCGCCGGGTAAACGCGCTTGTCCGCAACCTTGCGGTCCAGAACAATCTCAGAGTTGCCAGTGCCCTTGAATTCCTCAAAGATCACTTCGTCCATCCGAGAGCCTGTGTCGATCAGTGCCGTGGCGATAATCGTAAGCGAACCACCCTCCTCGATGTTCCGGGCCGCGCCAAAGAACCGCTTGGGCCGCTGCAAGGCGTTGGCATCCACACCGCCGGTCAGGACCTTGCCAGACGACGGGACGACGGTGTTGAAGGCACGCCCAAGCCGCGTGATCGAATCGAGCAGGATCACAACATCGCGCTTGTGCTCGACCAGACGCTTGGCTTTCTCAATCACCATCTCGCTGACTGCGACGTGACGCGTGGCGGGCTCGTCGAAAGTTGAGGATATCACCTCCCCCTTCACCGAGCGCTGCATGTCGGTGACCTCTTCCGGGCGTTCATCGATCAGAAGGACGATCAGGTAGATCTCTGGATGATTGACCTCGATGGACCGGGCGATGTTCTGCAACAGCACCGTCTTGCCGGTCCGAGGCGGTGCCACGATCAGCGAGCGCTGCCCTTTGCCGATTGGTGCCACCAGATCAATGATCCGCGCGGACCGGTCACGGATCGTCGGATCCTCAATCTCCATCTTCAGGCGCTCATCGGGGTAAAGCGGCGTCAGGTTGTCAAACGCCACCTTGTGCCGCGCCCGCTCCGGATCCTCGAAGTTGATCGCTTCGACAGCGGTCAGGGCGAAATACCGCTCTGTATCCGCAGGCGCACGGATCACGCCCGAGACTGTGTCGCCAGTGCGCAGGGAATACTGGCGGATCATATCCGGGGAGACATAGATGTCATCCGGGCCCGGCAGATAGTTGGCCTCCGGCGATCTGAGGAACCCGAACCCGTCTTGCAGAACCTCCAGCACGCCGTCGCCGCCTATGGCCCAGCCATCCTCCGCCTGTTCGCGCAGGATCTGGAACATCATGTCGCCCTTGCGCATGGTCGAGGCGTTCTCGATCTCAAGCTCTTCTGCCATCGACAAAAGATCTTTTGGGCTCTTCGCCTTGAGTTCAGCAAGGTTCAAACGGTCAACGCTCATGGTATAGATCCAGACTGCGGCCCAAAAATGGCGCGCGGTTCACTTCGTTCATGGGAATTTCAACGGTCGGACGACCGCGAGTTGCGTGGCCTATAAGCCCGGATTGCCAGTGAGTCAATCGCCAGTCAAAACGGCCGGACAATGACGGAGACCACGATGACAATCAGCAACAGCGTCGGAACCTCGTTCATGATCCGATAGTCGCGGCCCGACTTCTTGTTCGTTCCCGCCATGAAGTCCTTGCGCCGCAGTCCAAGCCAATGATGAAACCAGGTCATTGCCAACACACCAAGGGCTTTAGTCCAGGGCCAGACCTCTGACCAATCCACGATGCCTGGAGTGAAGACAAGGCACAGGCCAAAGATCCAGGCAGAGATCATCGCCGGGTTCATGATCGCCTTCAGCAACCGGCGTTCCATCACCATGAACATGGCATCGGTCTTGGATCCCTGTTCAACCTGTTCGACGTGGTAGACATACAGCCGCGGGAGATAGAACAAGCCCGCCATCCAGGCCACGATCGAAATCACGTGCAGGGCTTTGGCCCAGGGATAGATGGTTATCAGGGTGTCTTGGATCATGACACGTCCTTCAGATTTCGACGTAGGCAGGTTCACCTTCTTTTAAGATATATATTTAGAAAGAAAAGTTGATGGTTCAGTAGGGGTTGGGGACAATGGGGATTATCCGCTTGTCCGAGCAGATGTCCACGCTGTGCAAAGTTTTTCGCAATTAGGATCGCCGGATCGGATGCTTTGAGATTTACCTTTTAATTTCAATTATTTGAAGCTATCTATCCGTTGTATGTCTTGTGGAAAAAACCGGGATGATTTTGCTGGACCTGCGTTTTGCACAGCGGCTGGACCGCAAGGTTCCACACCGGATAAATTGTGATTAACAGATGATTAACGTAGGAATGAACCACAGTGGCACGCGAGAGACCGGTTTACCTACTTGCCACCCCCATGCTTGACCCCGCTTCATCCACAGAGCTATCGACATGTCCTCCACTATCGTTCTAGCGTCAGGATCCGAAATTCGGCGGCACTTGCTGCAGCAGGCGGGTGTTCTGTTCGACGCCGATCCGGTGCGGGTGGATGAGCATACCATCCGGAATTCCATGCTGGCAGAGGGTGCGACACCTCGGGAAGTCGCTGATGCGCTGGCCGAAGTGAAGGCGCGTCGCGGAAGCGCCCGGCACCCCGGGGCGCTGGTCATCGGGTGCGATCAGGTGCTTGAATTCGACGGCACGATCCTGGGAAAGCCGGAGTCTCGGGATGTTGTCCGCGCGCAACTGGATGCGCTGAATGGCAAAGCGCACAAGCTGATGTCGGCGGCCGTCATTTTCCGGAATGGGGAACCGCAATGGCGGCATATCGGGACTGTCCGAATGCAAATGCGGCAGGTCTCCAGCGCCTATCTGGACGATTACGTTCGGCGCAACTGGGACAGCATTCGCCACTCCGTCGGCGGATATAAGCTTGAGGAAGAGGGTGTAAGGTTGTTTCGTCGCATCGATGGCGACTACTTTTCAGTTCTGGGGCTGCCGTTATTGGAAGTTGTCGGATACTTGACGTCAGTTGGGGGATTGCAGGGATGACAGAGCTTCAAAAGATACCGCTCGCGGGTGTTATCGGGTCTCCGGTTGCGCACAGCCGGTCTCCTTTGCTGCACGCCTATTGGCTGCAACGATATGGATTGCCGGGGTTTTACGTTCCCATGGATGTGGCACATACCGATCTGCAAGAGGCGGTTCGGCTGCTTCCGCGCCTTGGCTTCGTCGGGGTCAACGTCACGATCCCGCACAAAGAGCTGATGCTGAACCTGGCCGATTTGGTCACGGATCGCGCTGCACTGATCGGCGCGGCGAATACTTTGATTTTCCGGCCCGATGGCAAGGTTCACGCCGACAACACCGATGGCTATGGCTTTATCGAAAACCTGCGCCAGCATGCCCCGTATTGGGATGCGCGCTCCGGGCCCGCCGCGATTGTCGGTGCCGGCGGTGCGGCGCGGGCAGTTGTCGCCTCGCTGATCGAGGCCGGGGCACCAGAGATCCGCGTGACCAATCGGACGCGGGCGCGCTCGGATGCGCTGCGCAGCGATTTCGGGAACAAGGTCACGGTCTGGGAATGGGTTCAGGCCGGCAATGTGTTCGAGGATGCAGCGACTGTGGTGAACACGACCTCCCTTGGCATGGTGGGCAAGCCAGAGTTTCGCATTCCCATGGATGCGCTGTCGCCGCAGGCCGTGGTCAACGACCTCGTCTACACGCCCCGTCAGACGATGTTCCTGCAACGGGCCGCCGCGCAGGGCTGCACAACGGTCGACGGTTTGGGAATGCTGCTGCATCAGGCCGCGCCCGCGTTTGAACGGTTCTTCGGCATTCGCCCGGATGTCGATGACGAGCTGCGACAGATCGTGCAGGAGTGACCCCGTTCATCATCGGCCTGACCGGATCTATCGGGATGGGCAAATCCACCACAGCCAAGATGTTTGCCAAGGAAGGCATTCCCGTCTGGGATGCGGATGCGGCCGTGCACCGTCTGTATGCCCGGGATGGCGCCGCGGTGGAGGCTATTCGGGCGATCCATCTCGATGCGATACGGGACGGTGCGGTCGACAGGGCGGCGCTGCGCGACTGGATTTCGTCTGACAAGACCGCGCTGCGGCAGATCGAAGCGGTGGTGCATCCGCTCGTCGCCGAGGATCGCGCAGAGTTCTTACGTACTACGACGGCGGACATCGTCTTGCTGGACATCCCGCTGCTGTTTGAGACGGGACGGACAGAAACATTCGACGCCATCGTGGTGGTCAGCGCGCCCATCGACATCCAGCGCCAACGCGTGCTGGATCGGGGAACGATGACCGAGCAGCAATTCGAAGCCATTCTGGCAAAGCAGATGCCCGACGCCGAGAAACGCTGCCGCGCAGATTACGTGATCGAGACGCTGACTCTTGAAGCGGCCGGCGCCGCAGTGCAATCCTGCCTGAGAGATATCAGGAGCAAGATGGATGCGCGAAATCGTTCTGGACACCGAGACGACCGGATTTGAGCCGGATTCCGGCGACCGCATCGTCGAAATCGGCGCGGTCGAACTTTGGAACCATGTGGTCACGGGCAAAACCTATCACCAATACATCAACCCTGAACGTGACATGCCCCAGGATGCATTCGAGGTTCACGGGTTGTCGAATGAGTTCCTGGCCGAAAAGCCGAAATTTGCAGAGATCGGCGACGCTTTTCTGGAATTCATTGGCGATTCCAAGCTGATCATCCACAACGCCGCGTTCGACATGAAGTTCCTGAACGCCGAATTGCAATGGATGGGCCGTGCGAGGATCCCGTCCGACCAAGCGCTGGACACCTTGGCGATCGCGCGAAAGAAATTTCCCGGGTCTCCAGCCTCGCTGGATGCTTTGTGCCGCCGCTATGGCATTGATAATACGGGAAGAACTCTGCACGGAGCGCTGCTGGACAGCGAGATTCTGGCGGATGTCTATCTGGAGCTGATTGGCGGGCGGCAACCCGGCCTGACGCTCGCCATGGACACCGCTCGCGACGACAGCGACGAGGAAACGCGGTGGCGGCCCGGCAAGCGCCCGAACACGATGTCATCGCGGATCACAGAGCAGGAAAAGCAAGCCCATGCCGACTTTGTCGCCGCACTTGGGCCGGAATCTGTCTGGGCAAAGGTGGAGTGAGCGGGACCCGGCTTTGCGCCGGATCCCCTTCGACTACGAAACCGGCTGGTTCGCCTGCTGTTGCGCGCGATTTGCCAGGTTTTGGCGATAGAGCTGAACGAAATCGACCGTATCCAGGTTGACCGGCGGAAAGCCGCCTTCACGGGTGGTATCGCTGACGATGCGACGCGCGAACGGGAACAGCATCCGGGGGCATTCGATCATAAGGAACGGATGCAATTGCTCTTCGCTGAAATTCTCCAGCAGGAACAGGCCCGCATATTCCAGCTCCATGACGAACAGGGTGTCGTCGGTGCCGTCATTCTTGGCCGTGACGGTGTATTTCGTCGTCACCTCATATTGATTTTCCACCGAACGCTTCTTGGCATCCAGCGCAACCTGCACCTGAATCTGCGGCTTGATCTCGCCCTTGATGCCTTTTTGCGAAAGGATATTCTCGAACGACATGTCGCGTATGAACTGCGCGATGACCCGCATTTGCGGGGTCGCTGCGGTCTCTGCCGTTCCACCCGTTGCAGCGGGTGCGGCTCCACCATTCTCCGCCATGCTATCTCTCCTGGACTATGAACTCGCGCGGGATTTAGCAGCTAGGCGGCAAAGCCTCAATGCCGAGTCCATCCCGATGTCCCAGAGCCTGATGAACCTGGGCCTGATGAACCTGGGCCTGATGAACTACTTGGTGTGTCACCCTTTGGGGTCACGTCGGTATAGTCGGCGTCGATCACCCCATCGCGGCGAGGCTGCGCCCGACGCTGCCCCATCTCGAACTGTTGCACCCGGATCCGCTTGCGAAGATACGCGAAAACAGCGGTCCGCACGGCCGGAACCAGCAGCGCAAAGCCGACCGCATCTGTAAAGAATCCCGGCGTCAGCAGCAGGGCACCCGAGAATAGGATCATCGCGCCATTGGCCAAAGCCTCGGACGGATCGCGCAACTCGGTGAAGGATTGCCGAAGCTGCCCCATCGCCTGCATACCTTGCTGACGGACCAGCATCGTGCCTAGCGCGGCTGTCAGGATCACGATCAGAAGAGTGGGCCAAAGCCCGATCAGGCCGCCTATCTGGATGAAAAGTGCGATCTCTATGAGGGGGACCGCGACAAAGAGCGCAAAAAGGGCCATGATAACCTCTGATAAGTCGCTGACGGGATGGTGGACTTGCCGCCTTGCCCTCCCTACATATGAACCATCTTTGCCAAATGCCATTGGCGGTGCGACGAAAGAGGTCCAATGAATTCCGCGATCATCCAACTTCTGGTGCTGGCAGGCATCGCTGTCTTCCTTATTCTGCGTCTTCGCAGCGTGCTGGGAACGCGCGAAGGTTTCGAAAAACCGCCGCTGACCGCTCCTGAAAAGGCGCGCAAATCGGGGCCCGAGCTTGAGGTCATCGAAGGCGGCCCGGACCGGGACATCATCGATCACGTCAAGGATGGTTCGGAGTCTGCCCATGCGCTTGCGGCGATGAAGCTGGTGGAGCCGGGTTTTTCGGTCAGCGAATTCCTGCAGGGTGCGCGTGGCGCCTACGAGATGATTCTGATGGCGTTCGAAAAAGGGAACATCGACAGCATCGCTCCGTTCCTCGGCGAAGACGTACATCAAACCTTTGTCGATGTGATCGGCGAGCGCGAGGATCAGGGCCTGACGATCGAGGCAAGTTTTATCGGCATCCGCGAATTGACACTGGCCGTGGCGACGTTCGACCGTGTCTCGGAACAGGCGGAAATCACCGTTCGGTTCGTCAGTGAGCAAACCTCGGCGGTGCGCAATGCCGCAGGCGAGATCATCGAGGGCGACCCCAACCAGATCAAGCGCCAGAAGGACAGTTGGACGTTTGCCCGCGTCATGGGCGCGGACGATCCAAACTGGAAGCTGGTCGCCACTGGCGAATGACCGCACGCGCCCGCACAGCATTGGTGGCCGTGGTGCTGGCACTATTGGCCCCTTTTGCCTGGGCGCAGGACGACGCAACATATACGGTCTTGGAATTCGACGAACTTCGCGGCTGGGAAAACGACGATCAGGCGGCGGCCTTGGAAGTCTTCAAGGAAACCTGTCCAGACATGCGCGATCCGGATTGGCTCTCGCTATGTGCTCTGGCAACGAACCAGGACAATGCGCGCACCTTTTTTGAGCTGTTCTTCAGGCCGGTCCTGATCGAAGACGGCAAGCCGATGCTGTTCACCGGCTATTTTGAGCCAGAGCTGAGCGGATCCCGCGTCAAGACCGACAAATACCGCTACCCCCTGTACCGCAAGCCGGCCGAGCTGCGGGGCCAGCAATATTATACCCGCCGCCAGATCGAGGAAGACGGGGTGCTGGACGGGCAGGGCCTGGAAATAGCGTGGATCGACGATCCGGTGGACGTCTTCTTCCTGCATATTCAGGGATCCGGCCGCGTCCGTTTCGAGGATGGCAGCCTGCTGCGTGTGGGGTATCACGCAAAGAACGGCCATAATTATCGCTCCGTCGGCACCATCCTCGTGCGCCGGGGGATCTACGAGTCCCATCAAGTCTCGGCGCAGGTCATCAAGAACTGGGTCAAGCGCAACCCCGAGGAGGGCGCCGAGCTGCTGCGGCTGAACCCCTCCTATATCTTCTTTCGCGAAGTGAGTGAGGTGCGGTCCTCTCGTGGGCCGTTGGGGGCGATGAATCGATCCATCACCACGCTTCGGTCAATCGCGGTTGACCCGAAATTCGTTCCGCTCGGGGCGCCTGTCTGGATCGAGAAGGGCGGCGATACCCCAATGCGTCGTCTGATGATTGCGCAAGACACTGGCTCTGCGATCAAAGGGGCGCAGCGTGCTGACATTTTCTATGGCACTGGCGAAGAAGCTGGCAGAGCGGCCGGACGCACGCGAGACCCGGGTCGGATGGTCGTTCTGATGCCGATCCAACGCGCCTATGCCCTCGCCTCTGAGGGTCAGGGATGACGGGACGCCGCCGGCGTGGGCTGTCTCCGGAAGAACAGGCATTGTGGAACAAGATCGCGGAGCAAACGGTGCCTCTGCATCCGCGGCGCGAGACATCGGACATCCCGGAAAAGATAGCGCGTCCGGCAAAATCTGCGCCAGAGCCGAAAGCGCCAATCGATCCCTTTGAGATCGGGCAGAAGCGGACAGAGACGGCCCTGCCCCATGATTTCGCGCCCAGGCCCGGGGAATGGCTGAACGGGCAGGCTGTCAGCATGGATCACAAGGCGCATAACCGCATGAAACGCGGGAAGCTGCGGCCAGAAGCCAAGATCGACCTGCACGGAATGACTCTGGCACAAGCGCATCCAGCGCTCATTCGCTTCATCTCTGACCAATACGCGCGGGATCGGCGTCTGGTTCTGGTGATCACCGGAAAGGGACGGGGCGGCGATGACGATGGCTCCCTGCTCCGGCGACGAGGGATTCTGAAACAGCAGGTGCCGCATTGGCTGCAATCGGCGCCTTTGGGCGCGATGGTCCTTCAGGTGTCCGAAGCGCATCTGAAACATGGCGGCGAGGGCGCCTATTACGTCTATCTACGCCGTCGCCGGTAGCACTCTTTGTGCGTGGCGCACACCAAGCCAGACCAGCAGACAGGCGCCCATGTGATAGCCGGCGATCCAGGGCATCTGCTCGACAAAGTTCATCCCCCGGTCGATCAGCCACCCGGACAGGCCGGGACCAATGGCGGATCCCAACACCATGACAGCCGTCAGCGCAGACTTGATCGCGCCGATATAGCGGGTTCCATAGAACTCCGCACTGAACCCGGTGATGAGCGTATTGGACGACCCCTGCAGGACCCCGAACAGCAGCAAGGGAAAAACCATCATGATCGGGGTGGGCATCAACGGGATCAGCAGGAAGAACCCGACAAGCGGAAGCTGATAGAATGGCAGCAATCGCGACGCCCCGAACTTGTCCATCAATGCGCCAATCACGAAGGACCCAATCACCGCCGTGATCGTATAGAGTGGGAAGACCGCGACCAGTTCCACATGCGCCCAGCCTTTGATCTCTGCCAGATGGACTTGATGGAACAGGAAGGCGGTTCCGAACGCCGATGTGCCAAGGATCGCGGGAAAAAGCGTCCAGAACAACGGGTGCCGCAGTGCCTCGGCCCGGGTCCAGTAGCGTCCGCCCATGCCCGGCGCGGGGGTTTCGGCCGTAATGGATTGTGGCGTGCGTTCAAGCTTTAGAAAGTGGCGGATGACTGGAACCATGACCAGCGGGATCAAGGCGGCAAAGGCCCAAAGCCAGCGCCAGTCGAACAGGGCCAACATTGCGACGAAGGCAATCGGCAAGACAGCCTCTCCGAACGAGAATCCCATCGAAGCGACGGCCACCGCGCGACCGCGTGTTCCGACGAACCAGCGACCCATCGCGACAAAGGCGATGTGGCTCATCATGCCCTGCCCCAGAAAGCGCAAAAGGAACACCGCAAGTGCCAGGAAGACCGCGCCAGGCGACAGGGCCATCATGACACAGGCTAGGCCCAGCAGCCCCAGCGCGGCTGGGCCCAGCGCGCGGACCCGGAACCGGTCCGTCAATGTTCCGGCCCATATCATGACCGCGGCCGATGCCATGGTGGAGATCGTGTAGATTCCGCCCCATTGGCCGTTGCTAAGACCATAAGCCTCGCGAATCTCGCCCGCAAAGACAGAGATAAAGAAGGTCTGCCCAAAGCTTGAACAGAACGTCAGGATCGCCCCGGCGGCTAGAAACGGCGCGTTCTCACGCAGGAATCGAAAAAAACTCATGCCTTTCTGTCGCTGTAAGGCAGCGAAAAGAAAAGCGCAAAACCCTATTGCGACAAAACGGTCAGCGGGGTCAGGATAATTTCCGTCGCGCTTTGGAAGGTCAGGATCGTGCCTGGCAAAAGCCCAACACGCGATGCGCTGTCCCCAAGGAACGAGGCGGCAAAAGAGCTGGCACTGCCAAAGATGTTGATCAGGGCCGGGCTGTCGCCAAGGGTGAAATGCCCTGCTCCTTTCGAGAACTCCGTGACATCCACCAAAGTCACGTCGAGGTCTGCAACGGCAACCGCGCCGACATTCCCCAACCGGTTTCTCTGGCCCGTGAGCCGGGCGGACAATTGCAGCGCGCGATCCCGTTTTGATACGAAGATGCCGAAGGCGTCGGGCAGTTTCCCGATCCGAAGGGCCTGGGCGCGAAACAGATCAACATCGATGTCCGGAGAGATCAAGATGACACCGTCAATCTCTTTGGCCACGGATCCTGGATGTTGGATGGCACGTTGCCGCAGAACCTCCATCGTCAGATGCGAGCCGACGGAATGCGCGACGATCACGATGGTGTCGGCCCCCGCAGCCTTCACCTCTGTGATCAGTTGATCCAGCCCGTCACGTCCAAAAAGGACCGAATCCCGGTCATAGGCATAGTTCAGCACATTGCCGGCGCTGGGCCACGAATAATGCAGCGCCACGCCGCCGATGTTGAAATCCTCGGCCAGCTGGGTGATTCTCAGCACGCCTTCATCGAAGGTGTTGTTGAACCCGTGCACATAGATCACCGCCTCTTTTGTGGCTCTGCTGTGCAACAGGGCGTTGCGCAGATCCCGGCGGAAATCGTCGCGAGTCGCATAGAACGCGCGGCTCTTGGCCAGGAACTGGGTATCGGCGTTGATCTTCTGGCCTGCGTAAGACACCTCCCCGATGTCGCGCGCGGGTGGGATAGAGATGTCATAGCGCAGAAACGTGGGCGATTGCCGCCGGTACGCGCCGAGTTCGCCATCCTCAAGCCGACGGGTCGTCGCCACAAAGACCGATCGTGTCGGAAGATCGGCCGTCAGATCGGGGGCAAACACAAGCTGGGCCCGCGGCGCGCAGGCAGACAGGACAAGGATAAGACCAAAGGCAATCAGGCGGGACACAACGTACACTTTCAAAGAAACCCGATGCAGATCTTACCGCGTATTCCATTGCCGTGCCAGACAGCGCGATGTTGCGCGCATCATGTTCGCGCAGTGACCCGCCGATGGCACCGGAACAGACCATTGCCCGATAGCTTTACGAATTCGCTAACTTGGCAATCTACAGCACATATCGGCTCATATCGACCGACCGTGTCAGCTCGCCCAGGTTTTTCTCGACAAAGGCGGCATCCACGGTCACCGCTTCGCCACCCCGATCCGGCGCGTGAAAGCTCAGCTCTTCAAAGACCCGCTCCATCACGGTGTACAGCCGCCGGGCGCCGATATTCTCGACGCTCTGGTTCACATCGGCGGCGATCTTGGCCAGCGCGGCAATGCCTTCGTCGGTGAAGGTGACCTCGACTTTTTCTGTCTCCATCAAGGCCTTGTATTGCAGGGTCAGCGCATTGTCCGTCTCTGTCAGAATGCGGACAAAATCGCCTTCGGTCAGCGCGGTCAGCTCGACGCGGATCGGCAAGCGGCCCTGAAGCTCGGGCAGCAGGTCCGACGGTTTAGCGACGTGAAAGGCGCCGGAGGCGATGAACAGGATATGATCCGTCTTGACTGCCCCATATTTGGTGGAGACGGTCGTGCCCTCGATCAGCGGCAGCAAGTCGCGCTGCACCCCCTCGCGGCTGACTTCGGCGCCACCGGCATCGGAACGGCCGCACACCTTGTCGATCTCGTCCAGAAAGACGATCCCGTTTTCCTCGACGGCGCGGACCGCCTCCGCCTTCACGACCTCATCGTCCAGAAGCTTGTCCGCCTCTTCGCCGATCAGGATTTCGTAGCTTTCGGCGACCGTCAGCTTCTTTCTGACCGTGCGCCCGCCAAACGCCTTGCCGAAGATGTCGCCCAGATTCATCATGCCCATGTTCTGTCCGGGCTGGCCAGGGATCTCGAACTGACTCATCGGGTTGGAGGTATCGGCCACCTCAAGTTCGATGATTGTGTCGTCCAGCTCGCCGCTCTTGAGCTTCTTGCGGAACATGTCCCGCGTTTGTTCGCGCGCGTTTTCGCCAGCGATGACACCGATCACACGCTCTTCGGCGGATCTGTGGGCGGCGGCCTTGACCTCTTCGCGCATATGTTCGCGGGTCTGGACGATGGCGGCATCCACCAGATCGCGGATGATCTGCTC
Organism: uncultured Maritimibacter sp.; assembly: GCA_964352155.1. Lineage (GTDB taxonomy): Bacteria > Pseudomonadota > Alphaproteobacteria > Rhodobacterales > Rhodobacteraceae > Psychromarinibacter. The sequence goes on from CAYGRI010000026.1 coordinate 23,410, forward strand.
GACATCACGGCCGACATAGCCGACCTCGGTGAACTTCGTCGCCTCTACCTTGATGAACGGCGCTTTGGCCAGCTTGGCGAGGCGTCGGCTGATTTCCGTCTTGCCGACGCCGGTGGGGCCGATCATCAGGATGTTCTTGGGATAAACCTCGTCCCGCAGATCGTCGGGCAACTGCTTGCGCCGCCAGCGATTGCGCAGGGCCACGGCGACGGCGCGCTTGGCGTCCTTCTGGCCGATGATGAAACGATCGAGTTCGCTGACGATTTCACGCGGAGTCAGGTCGGTCATTTGCGGATGCTCTCTATCGTCAGGTTTCCATTGGTATAGACACAGATGTCGGCTGCAATCGCCATGGCGCGGCGGGCGATCTCTTCGGCGGACATCTCGCTGTCCATCAGAGCGCGTCCAGCGGCCAGCGCATAGTTTCCACCGGATCCGATGGCCGTCACGTCATGCTCCGGCTCCAGCACATCGCCCGCACCGGTGATGACGTATAGCTCTGTTCCGTCGGACACGATCAGCATCGCTTCGAGCTTTTGCAGGTATTTGTCGGTGCGCCAGTCCTTGGCAAGCTCGACCGCGGCGCGCTGCAATTGTCCCGGAGTCGCCTCCAGCTTGGTTTCCAGCCGTTCCAGCAGAGTAAAGGCATCGGCTGTCGACCCGGCGAACCCGGCCAGAACGTCATATCCGCCGGGCTTGATCCGGCGGACCTTGCGAGCGGTCCCTTTGATCACGGTCTGCCCCAGGCTGACCTGACCGTCGCCAGCAATGACCACTTCGCCGCCCTTCCGGACCGCGATGATCGTCGTACCATGCCACCCGGGAAACTCTTCGCTTGCCATTCAGCGCTCCTCTTGCGTCGGACCGTATATGGAAGCCATGCAAAACGAGGGCAAGGGTTGCAAAAACAGAAGGGGCGCCCCACAGGACGCCCCGTTCCAAATCGGTGATGCGGACTTAGACCGAATCGTCAATCCAGCCCTTCAGCGCCGCCTTGGGGGCAGCGCCAGTCTTGTTCGAGACGACCTGGCCATCCTTGAACAGGAACAGCGCCGGGATCCCGCGAACACCCAATTGTGCGGGCATGGACGGGTTGTCGTCGACATTGACCTTGGCGATCTTGATCTTGCCGCCATATTCTTCGGACAGCTCTTCGAGCGCCGGGCCGATCTGTTTGCAGGGGCCGCACCATTCGGCCCAGAAGTCCACCACAACGGGGACGTCGGATTTCACCACCTCAGCTTCGAAGGTGTCGTCGGTGACTGCGACGGTGGCCATGTGAGCTCTCCTATGCGCCATGTTTGTCAGAGGGGGAACCTAAGGATCGGCCGATAGCAGGTCAAGATATGGTTGCGGAATGCAAGGCAGCCCTCACAATGTCGTGCGGCAGTCGCATCATTTGCCCGCTATTTGTCCAGAGAACGGCGGTTTCGATCTGACGGTCGGGATAAATCTGGGCCAAAGCCTCGGCATAGGCACCCATTTGGCGCAAAATCCCCTCTGGCGTGTCGGCCGGGGTGTCGGGGACCACGCGGTTGGTCTTGAAATCAATCGCCAGCACCTTCGTGTCGGTCACAACAAGCTTGTCGATTGTCCCGTGGATGCGCTGGTCGCCCAGCGACGACAGCGCAGCGGTGACATCGACTTCGGACAGGACGTCAGGCGCGAACAGCCAGCCGAGATCCGGATGATCCAGGACGCCGCTGGCTTCGGACACCAAGGCGTCCAGCTCCGCCTCACTCGCAGGCTCGGGGCTTTCCGCCAACAAAGCGGCGGCGATCGGCTTGCGGTGCGCCTTGGGAATGCCCGGCAGATGTTCCAACAGCAGGTGCACCTGGCTCCCCCGTCGTATCGCGGCGTCCTGATCGTCGCCCGACCCGTCGGCGCCGCGCGCCTTCGCGCCGCCTAGCTTGCTGGGGCTGAGCGTTTCCGGCCGCTCCGGCGGCGCAACCGGCGCGTCAATCCAGTCCGGCAGCGCCGGTTCACTGTCAATTTGAGGCGGATCAGAGACGATACTTCCCCTGTTCCAATCCAGATGCACCCTCCGCAATCCGGGGCCGGTCGGGGTATCGAGTTCATCGGCGCCCAGAGACTCCAGGCCGCGTTGGGTGATGGAATGCCAACTGTCCGCCTCCGCACCAACATCCCCGGCCGCGGCGACGATCAGCCAGGTCTCGGCGCGGGTCATGGCGACATAGAGCAGCCGCAGATCCTCTGCCGCCTGATCACGCCGAACCCCATCGAGCGCATCCCGCATCGCTTGCGGCTGTTCGGCGGCGGCGCTTTTCCAGACGGCGGCGCCGTCTTCCAACCGCAACACTTCGTCCCGGATCCTGGGCGTCCGTTTGGCGGTGTCGGGCAGGATGACGATGGGCGATTCCAGCCCCTTCGCCCCATGCACCGTCATCACCCGGATCTGATCGCCCGCCGAATCGAGCTGCCGTTTGACCTCCACATCGTCGGTCTCAAGCCACCCAAGGAACCCCGTCAGGCTTGGAATTTCGCGCTGTTCATAGGCCAAAGCCTGGGACAACAGGGAATCGATGCCGTCCTCGGCCTCGGGACCCAGGCGCGCCAAGAGGTGCCGGCGCCCGTCATGCCGGGACAGCAGGCGTTCCACCAGATCATAGGGGCGCAGAAAATCCGCCTGGCCGCGCAGATCGTTCAGGATCGCCATCGTCTTTGGATGCTCTTCTGCGGATCGGCGCAAGGCGGCCCACAAAAACGGCTCTGGCCGGTCGGCGGCGAGGTCATACAGATCGCGCTCGGTCCATCCGAACAGGGGGGATCGCAGCGCGGCGGCAAGGGACAGATCGTCTTCGGGCGTCGCGAGAAATCGGAGGACGGAGGCCAGGTCTTTGACTGCAAGCTCTCCGCCGAGTTTCAGGCGGTCGGCACCGGCGATGGGCAGTCCGCGCGATTTGCAGGCCCGGATAATCTCATTGAACAACCCGGCCCGCCGCCGCACAAGGATCAGGTAATCCCCCGCGCAGACTGCCCGGCGCGTTCCATCCGGCAGCGGAATCGTCTCTGACTCAATGCTTCTGGCGATCTGATCCGCGATGTTGCGGGCCAGCACCAGATCATGATGCTCCTGCGTCGGGATATCGAGCGGATCGTACCAGTTCTTCTTTTCCGGCTTTTCCGCCGGTTCGACGGTGGGCCACAGATCCACCCGCCCGGGCAGATCGGCCCGAAAGGCGCAGTGCCGGGTGCCCATGTCCATCTGGGTGTCCGGGAAGGCCCCAAAAACGGCATCGACGAGAGTCAGAATCGCCTGCGATGAGCGGAACGAGAAATCCAGCTCGCGCCGTTGGAAGGGGCGCGACGCGTTTTCCAGCCGGGTGCGGAAGACATCGCGCATCCGGTCAAAGCCTTGAGGGTCGGCGCCCTGAAACGAATAGATGGACTGCTTTTTGTCGCCGACAACAAAGATCGTGCGTTGCTCGTCGTCCCGCGTGCCTTGCCCGGCGGCGAATTCTCGCGCCAGTTGCTCGATCACCTGCCATTGGGTCGGGCTGGTGTCTTGCGCCTCGTCCACCAGAATGTGGTCCAGCCCGCCGTCCAGCCGGTACAGAACCCAGTCGGCAACCGCGGGGTCCGACAGGAGGTCTCGCGTCTTGCCGATCAGATCGTCGAAATCCAACCCGCCGCGCCGCCGTTTCCGTGCCTCATAGGCCGGAAGAAACGCCTGGGCAAAGCGGTACAGCGCCACGCAACGCTCTGCCGCGTTGAGGGCGATCACCCTCGGCCGCGCTTCCTCCACCCGCATCATCAGATCGTCCAGCTCCTCGGCGGCGGTACCAAGACGAGTGCGGGTGTCCTTGGTCGGAAACGTCCCTACCTTGGCGGAAAACGGCTCTTTCGCACCGCTCCCCGTCAACAGAACGGATTGAAGGACGTGCAACGCGTCGAGGTTAGGTGTCTTGAAATCCACGCCGCGCAACTTGTCAGCGGCGCGCTTGTCCGTCGGTTTTGCGCTGGCCTGCAACGCTTTGAGCAGCACGGGCATCAGAGTGCCTTCTGTCCCGTCAAACACATCCGACAGAACACCAGCCTCGGACAGATCACCGGGCGCGTCGAACCAGCCAAGCATTTCTGCCCGCGTGACCTCGCGCGACAGCGCCTCTGCATGACTGACGACCGCGCGGGTCAGATCGTCCAGATCCTCGCCGGTGTAATGCATTGCAACGGCATCGACGGCGTCGATGTCACGGCCAGAGGCAAGATCCTCCACCACCTCCTGCCGCAGCAGCGTGGCGGTTCGGTCATCCATCTCGACAAAGGCGGGGGAAACTCCGGCTTCCAGCGGAAAACGCCGTAACAGAGATGCGCAGAACGAGTGGATCGTCTGAATGCGCAAGCCGCCGGGGGTCTCGATGGCGCGGGCAAACAGGCGCCGCGCCTCCGCCAGCCGCTGCGGGTCTCCGATGCCGGTGACGCCCATACGTTGCAAGTCTTCTGCCAGCGCGCCGTCCGGCTTCATCGCCCAGTCCCCCAGACGGCGGAACAGGCGGTTCTGCATCTCGGACGCGGCGGCCTTGGTATAGGTCAGGCACAGGATATTTTGCGGGACCGTCCCATCCAGCAGCAAGCGGGCCACCCTGTCGGTCAGTACGCGAGTCTTGCCCGATCCGGCATTGGCCGACAGCCAGGTGGACGTGTTCGGCGCTGCCGCGCGGTTCTGGCTGATGGTAGCCTGATCCAGCTTCATCCGCCGACCTCCTCGGTCGCGGGCTCGGCGCCGTCGTCCCACTCGCCATATCGGGAAAGGTGATCGAACTCTCCGGCAAAGCGGGTCTGCTTGATCGCCCGGCGCGCGCTATAGCCCCGGGACCTATCGCGATAGGCGGCGATCAGCTTGATGAAATCGGCCAGCACAGTCTCTGTCCCGCCGGGAAGCCATTCTAGCGACTGCTCCTTCGGTGTGCTCCCCAAGCCGATATGGACGATCGCCGCGACACTCGCCGGGTCCAACCCTTCCAGACATCCTCGCTCTGCCATGGCGGCGGCCAAGGCGAGTTGTTTGTCGAAATGGGTCTGTTCATCAGGGGAAGGGGGCGTGCCGGTCTTGTAGTCATAGATCCGCAGCAGCCCGTCCTGCCCAAGATCAACGCGGTCGATCTTTCCTTTCAGAACCATCTCGATGTCCGGAAAGGGGATCCGGCCGCGCCGTTCTAGCGCCAGGATACGTCCGTTTTTCTGGCGGGCGATCTCTGCCTCCAGAAACCAGTCGGCGCTGCGCTGCAAACGCGCCCGCCACATGCGCTGGGCGGCGGGCCACGGAGCATCGGTGCTCAGGATCTGGTCGCAGATCTCGATCAACCGGGCGCGGGCGCCGTCGAGATCCGTCACGGGCGCATCACCGACAAAGCGCTCCAATATTTTGTGCAGAATCGTCCCGCGCAGGGGGGCATCGGGTGACATCTGGAGCGGGTCTAGCGCGCGCAAGCGCAGGACGTGCCGTGCATAAATCGCGTAGGGGTCGCGGATTAGGGTCTGTATTTCGGTGATCGACAGCTCTTTCGGGCGGATCGAGACGGGAGGGCAGGGCGC
>CAYGRI010000027.1:0-28860 GCA_964352155.1 uncultured Maritimibacter sp.
GGCCTGAAAGAGGCCGCCTGCCTGCCAGAGACCTATTTCACGGTCTGGACCAATGTCTTTCTGCGCGGCGGTCTGACGGCGGGAGAGCGGTTCTTGGTACACGGCGGTTCCTCCGGGATCGGGACGACGGCGATACAGCTTGCCCGGCACTTCGGCGCGCGGGTCTTTGCCACAGCGGGCAGCGCCGAGAAATGCAGCGCCTGTGTCGCCTTGGGCGCCGAGCGGGCGATCAACTACCGCGAGGAGGATTTCGTCGAGGTGCTGCGCGCCGAAGGCGGCGCCGATCTGATCCTCGACATGGTGGGCGGGTCCTATATCCCTCGCAATATCAAGGCGCTGGCCGATGATGGCCGGTTGGTGCAGATCGCCTTTCTGGGTGGACCCAAGGCCGAGTTGAACTTTGCGCAGGTGATGATGCGGCGGCTGACGATCACCGGCTCGACATTGCGCCCGCAAAGCGATCTGGCCAAGGCCCGGATCGCCGAGGGTCTGCGCGCACAGGTCTGGCCGTTGCTGTCGTCTGGCCGGGTCGGCCCGGTGATGGACAGTGTCTTTCCGCTGGAACAGGCCGCCCAGGCGCATGCCCACATGGAAAGCTCTGCCCATATCGGAAAGATCGTGCTGCAGGTCGCGGATCGCGCGTAGCCGGCCCGCGCCACAAATGCGTCAGGCGGCCTCGGGGCGCGGGCGGCGTTTCGGGCCGCGCTTGCGACCCGTCAGACCACGGTGCGCCGGTACAGATGCCATGTGGCTTGGCCCAGGATTGCCAGCGAAAGCACCTTCCCGACGAAGGTCGGGGTCAACCCCAGGACGAGCGCCGCCAACGGCCTGCGCCGCCCAGGTCAGGCGATTTCCGATCGTCTTGACCATCACTTGCCTCCCGATGCGATATTTGTCGCCCGGGCCTCCGGGTCCGGTCGTTCAAAGGTCTGACCGGCCCCCGGTCGCCTCACGCGGCGTCATGATGCGCGCGAAACGAGTATCGGGCCAATCACGTTCTGCCGATCTCTCAGCGGATCGGATCCAGCAGGGCGCGGGGCAGCGCGCAGTCGCGCACCACATCCGCCGCGCAGGTCCGGGGTTCCAGATCGCGGGTCAAGCAGATCCGCGCCTCCTGTATCCGTGCGTCGCGGCAGGTGATCGTGATCATGTCCGGCTCAAGGGTCGGATTGTCGGCCAGAAACGCCTCTTCGATGACAAAGGGGGGCAGGATCACCGGCTCGACCAGATCGCGCAAAAGCGGCGGGCGGACCACGCGGTCATAGGCCAGCCGGGCCAGCGCAAAGTAATCCTCGGGCGCCAGCCCGGTGCAGCGCCCGTGTTTGTTCCACTGATGCCAAGCAGAGCCGGAGGACCCCATGATATCCGCCATCCCGGCCGTTTCGCTGCGCGACGGGTTGCGCCGGGACGAGGGGCAGAAGCTGGGCCAGCCGCGTTCGTATTGCGGCCACAGCCCGTGCAGCACCCAGCCAAGCGGCCGGTCGCATTGCGGATTGTTCCGGTCAGCCCCCTCGATGGCGCAAAAGGTCGGCGACCAGGACAGCGCCAGGACGTAATAGTCGAATTCGCCGGCAGGCTCGCCGTCGGCCCGGGCCAGCGTCGTCGTCAGGATCAGGGCAATCAGCCAGCGCATGGGGGGTTTTCCTTGGCGATGAGAAAGGCTATATGCGCCTGAACTTCTCCGAAAACGAGGATCGCGTCCAGCCGGACCAGCCGTTTTCCCGGCGAAGGAAGGCATTGTCGAAGGAGTGGCCTCATGTCGAAACCGATCATGGCGAAAGCGACCGCCGTTTGGCTGGTGGACAACACCACGCTGAGCTTCAAGCAGATCGCGGACTTCTGCGGCCTGCACGAGCTTGAGGTGCAGGGTATCGCGGATGGCGACGTGGCGCAGGGCGTCAAGGGCTTTGACCCGGTGGCCAACAACCAGTTGGATCTGGTGGAGATTCGGCGGGCCGAAGCCGATCCGATGGTGCGGCTGAAGCTGAAGTTCAATCCGGCCGCCGTGGGCGAGGAAAAGCGCCGGGGCCCGCGCTATACCCCGTTGTCCAAACGTCAGGACCGTCCGGCGGCGATTCTGTGGCTGGTGAAGTTTCACCCCGAACTGGCGGACAGCCAGATCTCGAAACTGGTTGGCACCACCAAGCCGACGATCCAGTCGATCCGCGAGCGGACCCATTGGAACATCTCGAACATCCAGCCGATCGACCCTGTCGCCCTTGGCCTGTGCAAACAGACAGAGCTGGACGCCGCCGTGCAGAAGGCCGCCAAGAAGCGTGAGGCGGAGGGCGCGGTGATGACCGATGACGAGCGGCGCAAGCTGGTGTCGACCGAGCAAAGCCTTGGCATGGATCCCGAACCCCGGATGCCCACCGCGATCTCGGGGCTGGAAACCTTCAGCCTGTCCAACGATTCGCCCGACGAGGACGAGGTTGATCACAGCGATCTGCCGGATGCGGAAAGCTTCTTCAACCTGCCCTCGGGCGACGATCAGTCCGATGCGGATGAGGACGAAGAAGACGGCGCCGACCGCCGCTGACCGGGCTTGGACGCGCAGAGAAAGGGTTTTCGACCGGGCCGAAGGCGTTCTATGCTGTCGGTATTTCGGTCAAGGAGACATTCATGCGCGTCCTGATTTTCATTGCGGCCCTTCTGCCCGTGCCCGCGGCGGCTCTGGAGTATTGCGAAGACCTTTGGTTCACGCGGAACCTGGTGTTTGACCGGGCGGGCTATTGCTTTGGGTCCGAGCTTGGGAAGGCCGTTTTCGGCAACGATGGCTGCGTGGGCAAGGATATCTCTTTGACCCCGGCAGAGGCGGCGCTGGTGGCCCGGGTCCGTGCGCGCGAGGCCGAGGCGAATTGCAGCGTGAACACCGGGCAGACCGTCTTGCCGGTGCCGAACCAGTCCCTGCGCCGGGCGATGATCGATCTGCCGGTCGCGACAGAGTTTGAAAGCGCCTGTGTCAACTGGCTCTACCCGCCGGTGCTGCCGCTGTTCTCGGCAAAGGACGTTTCGGCGCCGGTCAGCGCCTCTGTGATCCCCGGGGATACGCTGTTGTTCCAGTTCGAGGATGACGATGCCTGGCGGTTCATCGAAGTCTTGCGCAATGACCGCGTCGTCGCCGTCGGCTGGACGAATGACCCCCTCGACGCGAGCAATTGCGAGATGTGGGCCGGGTAGAGCGTGTCTGGCAAAGCCGAAATCGCAGGCCGGACCGAACCGGCTGCGATTTGCATACCCCGCCTTGGCCCGGCATCTGAATTGGTGAAACGGGTCGGGCGCGATGGGGTCTGAAGCGGGCGGGGCTACAGCCGCTTGCGGGCCTTCAGCGCTGCCGTGATTGTCCCGTCGTCCAGATAATCCAGCTCTCCGCCGATGGGGACGCCTTGCGCCAGCGAGGTGACCTGCACCCGGTCTTCCAGCTCGTCGGCGATGTAGTGGGCGGTGGTCTGGCCATCGACGGTGGCGTTCAGCGCGAGGATCACCTCGGTCACGTTTTCCGCCGCGATCCGGTCCAGCAGCTTGGGAATGCGCAGCTCGTCCGGGCCCACGGCATCCAGCGCCGACAGGGTACCGCCCAGAACGTGATAGCGGCCGCGAAACACGCCCGCCCGCTCCATCGCCCACAGGTCGGCGACATCCTCGACCACGCAGATCTCGCCATTGGCGCGCTTTTCGGCAGTGCAGATCGGGCAGATGTCACTGGTGGCGATGTTGCCGCAGTTCAGACAGTCGCGGGCGGTCGCGGCGACGGCGGCCATCGCCTCGGACAAGGGCTGCATCAGACGTCCGCGCTTGGCGATCAGATGCAGCACCGCGCGGCGGGCCGAGCGGGGGCCAAGGCCGGGCAGTTTCGCCATCATCTCGATCAACGCGTCGATCTCGCGCGGCGTTTCGGTCAAACGGCACCCCCTGGCGACAAGCGCTGTGTGCGCGGGTGAAACGGGATCCGGCGCGGCCCGTCTGGACGCCGTGCGCCGGGCGTCAGAACGGCAGCTTCATGCCGGGCGGCAGGCCAAGCCCTTCGGTGATCTTGGCCAGTTCCTCCTGGCTTCGCTCGGTCGCCTTGGTCTGGGCGTCCTTGATCGCGGCAAGGATCAGGTCTTCGGCGACTTCCTTGTCGTCGGCCGAAAAGATCGTGGGGTCGATATCCAGCGCCGTCAGCTCGCCCTTGGCGGTGGCGGTGGCCTTGACGAGCCCGGCCCCGGATTCCCCGACCACGGTGATGGACTGCAGCTGCTCCTGCATGTCCGCGACCTGGGCCTGCATTTCCTTGGCTTTCTTCATCATCCCGGCCATATCGCCGAGGTTGCCGAGGCCTTTGAACATCTTTCGTCTCCTTTTCGGACTTTGCCATTCAATAGGGGCGCTGAACGCAGGGCACAAGATGCCCCGGCACCGCCGCCTGGGCGCGTCGCGCCTCAATCGTCTTCGAACGGGTCCCATTCCTCGTCGACTTCCGGCAGCGCCTCGGCCTCGGCCTGGGCGGCGAGGTCTTCGTAGGAGCGGACAGATTCGATCTTGGCCTCTGGGAAGGCGTCGAACACGGCGCGGACGAGGGGATGGGAGCGCGCGGCCTCGACCAGGGCGCGGTCTTTCGCGGTTTCCTGCTCGCGGATCGTCTCGCCACCGCCGGAATCCACGACAGAGACGGCCCAGCGCACCCCCGTCCATCGTTGCAGGCTGCTGCCAAGGCGCTGGGCCAGATCGCGCGGCGCGGTGTCTGTGGGCTGGAATTCGAGGCGCCCGGGCCGGTAGCTGACCAGCCGAACATCCATTTCCACATCCGCCAGCAGCTTGCCATCGCGGTTGGCGCGGATCAGTTCGACCATGCTGGCAAAGGTGGGAAAGCGGGCCAGCGCCTGATCGGTGTCCAGCGCCCGCGCGGTCGCGGTGCCCCCGGACCCGCCGCCAGCCTCACGCCGCGCGGTGTGGGAGGCCACAGCCGAAGCGCCCGGGCTTTGCGCGTCGCCGCCACCGCCGCCAGAGGGACGCGGGGCGAGTGGCTGTGGTGGAGGGCTGTCCTGCAACCGGCGGATCAGATCTTCGGGTGCGGGTAGGTCGGCCACATGGGTCAGCCGAATCACCGCCATTTCGGCGGCCATCATCGCATTGGGCGCGCCCGCGACCTCGTCCAGCGCCTTCAGCAGCATCTGCCACATCCGTGTCAGCGCCCGCATCGGCAACTTCTCGGCCATCTCCAGCCCGCGGCTGCGTTCGTCGGGGCCGATGGTGGGGTCTTCGGCGGCCTCTGGCGTGATCTTTATGACGCTGACCCAATGGGTGATCTCGGCCAGATCCCGCAGCACCGCCAGCGGGTCGGCGCCGTCGGCATATTGCCCGGACAGTTCCGTCAGCGCCGCCGCGGCATCGCCGCGCATGATCATGTCGAACAGGTCCAGCACCCGGCCCCGGTCGGCCAGCCCCAGCATCGCGCGCACCTGATCGGCCGTCGTCTCGCCTGCGCCATGGCTCAGCGCCTGATCCAGCAGCGACGTCGCGTCCCGGGCAGAGCCTTCGGCGGCGCGGGTGATCAGCGCCAGCGCCTCGTCCGAGATCTCGCCGCTCTCGGATTTGGCGATCCGGCGCAGCAGGTCCAGCATCACCTCGGGCTCGATCCGCCGCAGGTCGAACCGCTGGCAGCGCGACAGGACGGTCACCGGGACCTTGCGGATTTCGGTGGTGGCAAAAATGAACTTCACATGCGCCGGCGGTTCCTCCAGCGTCTTCAACAGCGCGTTGAAGGCGGAGGTCGACAGCATGTGCACTTCGTCGATGATGTAGATCTTGTAGCGGGCCGAGGCCGCCCGGTAATGCACGGAATCGATGATCTCGCGGATATCGCCCACCCCGGTGCGTGAGGCGGCGTCCATCTCCATCACGTCCACATGGCGGCCCTCGGCGATGGCGCGGCAGGGCTCGCATCGGCCGCACGGCTCGGTCGTGGGGCCGCCGGTGCCATCGGGGCCGGTGCAGTTCATGCCCTTGGCCACGATCCGGGCGGTGGTGGTTTTGCCGGTCCCGCGAATGCCGGTGAGGATAAAAGCCTGCGCGATCCGGTCCGCCTTGAAGGCGTTCTTCAGCGTGCGCACCATCGCATCCTGGCCGACCAGATCGGCAAAGGTATCGGGCCGGTATTTCCGGGCAAGGACCTGATAGGCCGGCGGGGCGGAGGGCGATGAGTCGGGCACGCGCCAAAGGTAGGCTTTGACCCGAACGACGTCCACCCAAGATGGAGGGCGCCCGCCTCGGATGTTGCGCTTTGCCTTCGGGGGCTTGCGGGCCAGGCGCCGCCGCAACGCCCGGCGTTCATCCGGCAAAGGCGCCCTGTCGCTGGCGGCGGCCAGAGCCTTGGCGGGCGGCGTGGCCCCTCTCGGAGCCACGCGTCCTGACGTCAGGTGTCCTTGGTCCTGCGCTGTTTCTTACTGTGTTGGATCGACGCGTGCAGCCGCGCGGTCGCCTTGTTGCGGGCGCGGGTCTGATACGGCGTTTCCGCGCTATAGCTGTCTTCGCGCAGCAGTTTCTGCCAGCGCAACAGGCGATCCGGCTCCAGCGTGCCCGCCGCGACCGCCGCCTGCACCGCGCATCCGGGTTCCGAGGCATGGGCACAGTCGCGAAACCGGCAGGTCGCAGCCAGATCCTCGATGTCAGAGAAGACTTCGGCGATCCCTTCGGCAGCGTCGCTCAGCCCCACTTCTCGGATGCCGGGGGTGTCGATCAGCCAGCCACCACCGGCGACGGGTACCAGCGAGCGGGCGGTGGTGGTATGCCGCCCCTTGGCATCATCCTCGCGGATCCCCTGCACCGCGGCATCGCCCCCGGTCAGCGTGTTGGTCAGCGTGGTCTTGCCCACGCCGGACGACCCCATCAGCGCCAGCGTCTGGCCCGGCTTGGTCCAGGGCGCCAATTGCGTCGCGGCCTCCGGTGCGCGGGCATCCACGATCACGCTGACCACCAGCGGCGACAATTGCTCTGCCGTGCGCGCGTAAGACGACGGGTCCTCCGCCAGATCGCCCTTGGTCAGGATCACCAAGGGCAGGCATCCCGCCGATTGCGCCATCGCCAGATAGCGCTCCAGCCGCGCCGGGTTGAAGTCGGCGTTGCACGAGGTGACAATGCCCAGCGTGTCCACATTCGCGGCCAGCAACTGGCGCCGGTCCTCGGACCCGGCGGCGCGGCGCTGCAGCAGGGTCTGACGGTCCAGCAGGCGCAGCACGCGCGTCCCGTCGGTCAGCACCCAGTCGCCCACGGCGAAGGTGCCGGTGGATTGGTCGGGCGGGGTGATGAGGGTCATCACCCCCTCCGGGGACAAGGCGAACACCCTGTCCCGGGCGATGGCAGAGATCCGGGCGGGCGTGCCCGAATCGTCGTCAAGCTGCACCATGAAATGGTGCGACCAGCCCAGGCTGGCCAAAGTCATATCGGTCAAGACGAAAGGTCCTTAACAACGGAAAACCATTGCGGGGTCGTGCCCGCAGAAACGGCGCCCGAAGCGCCGGGGGTCACTGGGCTACAAGATCCATAAGAAAACGCCCTCCGTTCATCGTCAGGTGAGAGGCTGGACAACGACCCAAGCGGGGCTCGTTACGGCTGCTTCCTTCCGGATCTGACCGGGTTGGCGAGGCGCCTGCCCGCGCCAACCTCTCGACAGGACAGATAACCGCAGGATCCGTCGCTGACAAGAGGGGCGCCACCACATCCCTTGCGGTCGATCCGCGACACAAGGCCGTCGCTGGCAGGCAAGACCGGCCCCGGCCCGTCGCTTCAGGGTTCCGGAAAAGCCCGGAGAAACGCCGATGCCTGCCCAAACCCTGGACGTGTCCGACGCAGCGCTGCATGTTCCGCGTCCGGACGCGCCCGATGCGGTGTATCCGCTGATCTGGCTGCGGCACAATTGCCCCAGCATCTTCCACCCGGAAACCGAAGAGCGGATGGTCGATCTGCGCGACCTGCCCGAACATCCCCGGGTCGCCGCGGCAAACCTGACCGAAGCGGACGTCGCCGTGCAATGGACAGACGGACATCACAGCCGGTTTGCCTTGTCATGGCTGCTGTCGCATGTGCCCGGAGAGCGGGCGGCAGACCCCGCGCGGGTGGATCAGGTGCTGTGGCGGGCCGATCTGGGGGCAGAGGGCATCCCAAGACATCCCGCCGGCCCGATCCTTGACAGCGACACGGCCCTGGTCGCCTGGATGACAGACACGGCCCGTCATGGCCTGTCGCTGGTGCAAGAGGTCGCTCCGGACCCCGAGGCCGGGATGGACATCGCCCGCCGGGTCGGTTTCCTGCGCGAAACCAACTTTGGCCGGACCTTCGCGGTCAAGACCATGCCGAACCCGAACAACCTTGCCTATACGGCAGAGGCGCTGCCGCTGCACACCGATCTGCCAAACCAGGAACTGCCACCGGGCTACCAGTTTCTGCATTGCATCGCAAACGAGGCGACCGGCGGCGGCTCGGTCTTTGTCGATGGCTTTGCCGCCGCCCGCGACCTCGCCGAAGAAGCCCCCGACGACTATGCCCTGCTGTCCAAAGTCCCGGTGCCGTTCCGGTTCCACGATGCGGGCACCGATCTGCGCAGCCACCGCCCCCTGATCGACCTGCACACCGATGGTCGCCTGCGCGAAATCTCGCACAGCCCGCATCTGGTCGATGCCTTTGACATGGCGCCAGATGTGATGGTGGCTTTCTACCCGGCCTTCCGCCGCTGGCTCGCACGGCTGGACGATCCGCGCTACGGGGTGACGCTCAAGCTGCAAGGCGGCGACATCGCGGTGTTCGACAACCGCAGGGTCCTGCACGGACGCACCCGATTCGACCCCGCCTCGGGCTTCCGGCATCTGCACGGCTGCTACGTCGACCGCCAGGAATTCGACAGCCGCCTGCGCATCCTCGCCCGAAGCAACTGATACCCAGCACTTGCTCTTTCTTCTGGCCAAAAATACTCCAGGTGGGGGTATGGGGGAGGACAGCGTCCTCCCCCATCCGACCCAAAAATCACATCCGCCCGCAGAGCCAAGGGCACAGCACCCTCATAGCGTGATGCGGAACCGGGCAAAGCCATCGGGGCCGTCGCCGGCTTCTTCCATCGTGACCCCCTGAACCGCATCCACATAGGCCTTGGCCGCCGGGCCGGTATCGAACAGCACCGTCGCTCCGCCCAGGGGCGCGAAGGTCCAGTTCGAATCCGCCGACGGGTTGATCGTGCCCTGCTCGACGATATAGCGCACGATCACGTCGCGGTTGGTGTCGGGCCCCTCAAAGATGACCGAATCGCCCTTGGCGCCGGGGAAGTTCCCGCCACCCCCAGCGCGATAATTGTTCGTGGCGATGACGAATTCCATGTCATCGGTCACCAGCGCCCCGTTGTAGCTCAGCCCGACGATCCGGTTGGCATCCGCATGGATCACCGCGCCGTCGCGATCGAATTTGGAGGGCTGGCTCAGGTCGATCTGATAGGTCACCCCGTCGATCACATCGAAATTGTAGCTGGGGAAGTTCGGGTTCAGCAGAACCTGATCCGCCCCGCCGGGCGCGACCTGGTTGAACATCCCGGCCGAGCGCTCCAGCCAATCCTTCACTTCGGCGCCGGTGACCTTCACCGCGCGGATCGTGTTCGGATACAGATACAGGTCCGCCACGTTCTTGATCGCCACATCGCCCGCGGGTACATCCGTATAATACTCGGGGCCGCCGCGACCGCCCGCCTTGAAGGGCGCGGCCGCCGACAGGATCGGCAGGCCTTCGTATTCGGTGCCCTCCATCATCTGCGCAATGTACCAAAGCTGCGCCTGGCTGACGATCTGCACGCTCGGGTCATCGGCCACCAGCGCGAAATAGCTGTGCAGCGGGGCAGAGGTCTTGCCCACCGCGCGGCGGATATAGGCCAGCGTTTCCTCATGTTCCGTGGCGACAGAGGCCAGGACCGCCGGGTCATCCTCAACCAGCGCGGTGTAGGACCGGTCCTCGTTGCGGCGCGAGATCGGGCGTGCCGCCGTCTCGAACCCCATCACCCTCCACTCGGTGCCCGACTTCTCCAGCATCAGGTCGATCAGACCCATATGAGAGCCCCAGAACCCGCCCATCGTCGCAGGCTTGCCATGCAGGGTCCCGGCCGCCGGATCGACCGCATCGGTGGCGTCATAGCCACCCGAGGGGAACACCAGATGGTGATGGCCGGTCATCACCGCGTCGATCCCGGCCACGGCGGCGAGGGGGACGCTCGCATTCTCCATCCCGTCGAAATGCTGGTCGGCGCCGATGCCGGAATGCGACAGCGCGATCACGATATCGGCCCCGGCCTCGCGCATTTCGGGCACCCAGGCCTCGGCGGTGGCAACGATATCGCGGACCTGCACGTTGCCTTCCAGATGCTTGCGGTCCCAGTTCATGATCTGCGGCGGAGTAAAGCCGATGATGCCGACCTTGATGGCATGGCTCTCTCCGGCGCCATCCGTCAGAATCCGGTCAAGGATCACATAGGGCTTGAACAGCGTCTTGTCGGCGCGGGGCCCGGCGCCCTGTTCCAGCGCCACGTTGGACAGGACCACCGGGAAATCGGCGCCCGCCATCGCTTTCATCAGGAAGTCGAGGCCATAGTTGAACTCGTGGTTGCCGATCGTCGAGGCATCATAACCCAGCGTGTTCATCGCCTGGATGATCGGATGCATGTCGCCCTCGGCCATGCCGCGTTCATAGGCGATGTAATCGCCCATCGGGTTGCCCTGGATCAGGTCGCCATTGTCCACCAGCATGGAATTGGTCGCCTCGGCCCGGATCTCGCGGATGATTGAGGCGGTGCGCGACAGGCCCACGGTATCCACCGGGCGGTCGCCGTAGTAATCGTAGGGGTAGACATGCACATGCAGATCTGTTGTTTCCATAAGGCGCAGATGCACCTGCCCGGCGGCGGCCCGGGCCGAAAAGGGATGAAGCGCGATCAAGGATGCTCCAGCGGCTGTGCCGGCCAGAAACCGGCGGCGAGTAAGATTGGTCATACCACGTTTAGCCATTTCGATTCTCCCTGACTATTGCCTGCAGCCTATAGCGACAGGCTAGCCCCCCAAAGCAAAGCTTTTGCGTCAATAATGCCGCGCGCCGTTTCGCCGTCGAATTGCGTCCCCGCACGTCCCATGCGAAGGACAGTCGGTACACGAAGGACGGTTGAGATGCGCATAGCGGAAACGGTAACGTTCGGAGGCTCGGGTCTGGACAGGGCAGCGGAACGGCGCGATGTGGCGGGCATCGCCGCGCTGATGGCGGATCCGTCGGCGCGGTCGGTGCCGATCTGGCGCGGCAAGGCGCTATGGGCGGGCGAGGAGCGCGATGCGCCCGGCTGGCTGCCGGTGTCGCACAAGGTCTTCGCCTCCGCCGGGGCGCCGGTGTTTCTGGGGCGGGATGCCGAGGGGCCGCGCTTTGCTCATGACATCTCCGGCTGGGAGCCAGAGGCGCTGCCGGACACGCTGAACGATTTCTTCGACCCCTCGGAACAGCGGCACCCCGATCTGCCCGACGACCATGTCTTTGCCGAACTGCGCGGAGTGATGACCCGGCTGACCCCGCGCGACGCGGAACTGATCGCCACAGCCAAGGCGGTGACAGGCTGGCATCTGACGCATCGGTTCTGCGCCAAATGCGGCGCCGAAAGCGCTGCGGTCATGGGCGGCTGGCAGCGTGACTGCCCGGCCTGCGGCGCGCATCACTTTCCGCGCACGGATCCGGTGGTGATCATGCTGATCCTGCATGGTAATTCTGTCCTGATGGGGCGCAGCCCGCATTGGCCAGAGGGGATGTATTCCCTGCTGGCCGGCTTTGTCGAACCGGGCGAAACCATCGAGGCCGCCGTGCGCCGCGAGGTGTTCGAGGAGTCCGGGGTTCGTGTCGGGCGCGTGGACTATCTGGCCTCTCAGCCTTGGCCGTTTCCATCCTCGCTCATGTTCGGCTGTCGCGGCGACGCGCTGACAAAAGAGATCACCATCGACCCGAATGAGATCGAAGATGCCATCTGGGTAAGCCGCGAGGACATGATGGATGTGTTTGCGGGCAACAATTCGACCATCAAAGCGGCCCGCAAAGGGGCGATTGCGCATTTCCTGATTTGGAACTGGCTCTGTGATCGGCTAGATTGAAGGCTGGGGCAGACAGATGAGAAGAGCAGGCCATGAAGTTCTCGACACGCGAGGATATTGACGCGCCCATTGACCATGTCTGGGCAGAAGTGACGAATTGCGAAGCCTTTGAGCGGCAGGCGACCGCGCGCGGGGTCAAGGTGGCGCGCACCGATGCGCTGGGCCAGCTTGGCATCGGAACGGAATGGGACATCGAGATCTCGTTTCGGGGCAAGCCGCGCAAGGTGGACGCGCGGGTCGTGGGCTTTGAGGCGCCCGGCATGATGCGGATTGACAGCCTGGCGGGCGGAGTCGAGGCGGCGCTGGTGCTGGAGCTGACAGAGCTGTCGCCGCGCCGGACCCGGATGGAGCTTTCGGTGGATATGACAGCGGCCAACATCTCGGGCCGTCTGCTGTTGCAGTCGCTGAAATTCGCAAAGGGCAAGTTGGACAAGCGGTTTTCCGACCGGGTGACTCAATTCGCCAATGGCCTTGAAGGGCAATACCGCAAGGTCGGCTGACCCCTCTGCGGTATGGGATCACCCCCGCGGCAGGTCCGCCGGGTATGTGCCGAGGACTTTCACGAAAGAGGTGAAGTAGTCCAGTTCCTCCAGTGCGCGGGCGACGCCGGGGTCTTCGGGGTGGCCCTGGATGTCGGCGTAAAACTGGGTCGCGGTGAAGGACCCGTCGACCATATAGCTTTCCAGCTTGGTCATGTTCACGCCATTGGTCGCAAATCCGCCCAGCGCCTTGTAAAGGGCTGCCGGGATGTTGCGGACCCGAAAGACGAAGGTCGTGACCATTTCCGAATGGCGGCGGCTTTTGTCCGCCTCGCGCGACATGATGAGGAATCGGGTCGTGTTGTGGGAATGATCTTCGATATGCCGCGCCAGAATGGTCAGCCCGTAGATCTCGGCCGCCAGATCAGAGGCAAGGGCGCCCACATTGCGCAGGCCCGATGCAGCGATCTCGGAGGCGGCGCCCGCGCTGTCGGCGGCTGCCTCGCCCCGGATGCCATGGCGCGCTAAAAAGGATGCGCACTGTGGCAAAAGGACAAGATGGGCGCGCACCGTGTCCAGCTCTTCCAGGGTGACACCGGGTGCGGCCATCAGGCTGATGTGAACCCGCACGAAGGCCTCGTCGACGATGTGCAACCCTGACTCCGGCAGCAACCGGTGAATGTCGGCCACACGCCCATAGGTGGTGTTCTCCACTGGCAACATGGCCAGATCTGCCCGTTTGCCGCGCACAGCGTCGATCACATCCTCGAACGTTGCGCAGGGCAGCGGCTCCATATCAGGGCGCGCCTCTCGGCAGGCCTGATGCGAATACGCCCCTGGTTCACCCTGAAATGCGATGCGTGCGTTCATCTTTTCCTGCCAAAATCGTCGTAGTGGTCGTTTGGTCGCGGCTCATATCTCTTGAACCGGGGCGTTGGAAGCGCGTAGATAGCGCCGGAATCTGGACAGGACGGAACGCGACATGTTCGACACAATGACGGTAACCAAGATCGTAGGCGGCTTCTGCGGCATGTTCCTGGTCTTTCTTCTGGGCAAATTCGTTGCCGAAGGGCTGTACCACGTCGGTGACAGCGGCCACGGGGGCGAGCATAGCCAAGCCTACACGATCGACACAGGAAGTGACGATACCACGATTGAACCGGTAGCGGTGGTCGATTTTGCGGAAGTCTACGCAGCCGCGGACCCTTCCAAGGGCGAGGGGCTGTACCGGGCCTGTCGGTCGTGCCACAAGGTTGAAAAGGGCGCCAATGGCACCGGCCCCTACCTGTATGGCGTGGTCGGGCGCCCGGTCGACGTGGTGGAGGGATTCGCATATTCCGGGGCGCTGGAAGCAGTGGCCGAGGTCTGGACACCCGAAAATCTGAGCGCGTTCCTGGAAAATCCGCGCAGCTACGCTCCCGGCACGAAGATGAGCTACGCCGGTATGAAGGATGTCGAGGATCGCGCCAACCTGATTGCCTGGCTCGCCACAATCGGCGATTGATCAAGCGCTTAGCCGCTGCGGGCCGTCCCTTATGGGGGCGGCCTTTTTGAATCCGGCATGGTCACGCATGTTTCACGCGCCTTTGACGGATTGAAACTTGCTATTAGGACTTTTTCTATAAAATTTAAGGTAACGTACCGCTTCATGCCGCACCGATCATAATCGCCCGACCGAAGGAGCCTGTCATGACCGCCCCCACGTTCGCCCGTCTCCGCCGCCTCCTGGTTCTGCCCGCGCTGACGGCCGGACTTGCCGCCGGAGCGGCCCTCGCGCAGGAAGAGGCTGTCATTGTCGCGCATGGCTACACCAATTTCGGGACGCTCAAATATCCCGAAGGGTTCGAACGACTCGACTATGTGAACCCCGACGCGCCCAAGGGCGGTGAGATCAGCCAGGACGCCAGCGGCAATTTCGACAGCTTCAACCCCTTTACCCGCAAGGGCGTGACCGGTGCGCTGACCACGTTGATGTACGAGGATATCCTGGTCGCCACCGCCGATGACCCTTACGGTTCGTACTGCTATCTGTGCACCACCCTGGAATATCCCGAAAGCCGCGACTGGGTGATCTTTAACCTGCGCGATGACGTTCGGTTCTGGGATGGCACGCCGATGACGGCGGAAGATCTCAAGTTCACCTTCGAGATGTTCATGGAGCAGGGGATCACGGAATATGTCAACGTGGTCAAAGGCTTCATCGAAAGCGTCGAGGTTCTGGACACCTACCGCATCAAGTACACCTTCACCGACACGGCGCCGCGAAGCGATGTAATTGGCATCGCCGGCGGCACCAACGCCTTTTCGAAAGCCTGGTTCGAAGAGACCGGCGCGCGGGTCGACGAAAGCTCCCTTGTGCCGTTCATGGCGACCGGCCCCTACCGGCTGGACAGTTTCGACGTGGGCCGGCAGATCATCTATGCAAGGGACCCAGACCATTGGGGCGCAGCGCATCCGCTGAACGTCGGGCAGAACAACTTTGACCGGATCAGGGTCGAGTATTACTCCGACACCTCGGCCGCGTTTGAAGGCTTCAAGGCGGGGGATTACACCTTCCGCAGCGAGAATTCGTCGAAGACCTGGGCCGAGGGGTACAATTTCCCGGCGCTCGAAAAGGGATGGGTCGTCAAGGAAGAACTGCCCGACGGGTCGATCGGCGCGGGTCAGTCCTGGGTCTTCAACCTGCGGCGCGAGGTCTGGCAGGATCCGCGTGTGCGCGACGCGGTCCGGATGATGTTCAACTTCGAATGGTCCAACGACACCTTGTTCTATGGCCTCTATGAGCGGGTGAACTCGTTCTGGGAGAATTCCGACCTTGAAGCGGTGGGCGTGCCCGGCGAGGCGGAGCGGGCGATTTTGCAGCCTTTGGTCGATGCGGGCTTGCTGGACGCCGCGATCCTGACCGACGAGGTTGTGATGGCCCCGCCCAACGAAGCAGACGAGAATCTGCCGTCGCGCCGGGTGCGCCGGGCGGCTGGGCGCCTGCTGGAAGACGCGGGCTGGATCGCCGGGGATGACGGCTTCCGGTCCAAGGATGGGACGCCGCTGACCCTGACGATCCTTGGGTTCAGCCCCTCCTTTGACCGGATCATCAATCCGTACATCGAAAACCTGCGGGCCATCGGGATCGACGCCAAGCTGGAACGGGTCGACATCGCCCAATATACCGAGCGGCGGCGCAGCGGCGATTACGACCTGGTGAACCACACGTTCTCGATGAGCTTCGCGCCCGGTGTGGGGCTGCGCCAGTGGTACGGGTCGGAAACGGCAGAGGATTCGTCGCGCAACCTGATGGGTCTGCAGAACGCGGCTGTGGACCAGATCATCACCCAGATCATTGATGCGAAGACGCTGGACACGCTGAAGGTTTCGGTGAACGCGCTGGACCGGGTGCTGCGGGCCGAGGGCTTTTGGGTGCAGCAATGGTTCAAGGATTCGCACACCGTCGCCTACTACGACATGTACCGGCACCCGGAGACGATTGCGCCGCTGTCGCTCGGGTACCTGACTTATTGGTGGTACGATGCCGAGGCCGCGGAACGGCTGCGCGCCGCTGGCGCAATCAACTAAAGGCATCGCACCTTGGCAGCCTACATCCTTCGCCGGTTCCTGTTGGTGATTCCCACGCTTCTGGGGATCATGATCGTGAACTTCACGCTGACGCAATTCGTCCCCGGCGGGCCGATCGAGCAGATCATCGCCAATCTCGAAGGCGGCGGCGATGTGTTCGAATCAATCTCTGGCGGCGGGTCCGAAGCGTCGCAGAACAGCGGCGGTGGCGGCGCCGATGATCGCTATCTCGGCGCGCGCGGCCTGCCGCCGGAATTCATCGCCGAGCTTGAAAAGGAATTCGGCTTCGACAAGCCGCCGCTGGAACGTTTCCTCAACATGATGTGGAGCTATCTGCAGTTCGACTTTGGCGAAAGCTACTTCCGCTCGATCTCGGTGGTGGATCTGATCATCGAAAAGATGCCGGTCTCGATCTCGCTCGGGCTTTGGTCGACGCTGCTGGCCTATCTGATCTCGATCCCGCTGGGCATCCGCAAGGCGATGAAGGACGGCACACCGTTCGACACCTGGACGTCCTCGGCGATCATTCTGGGCTATGCGATCCCCGGGTTCCTGTTCGCGATCCTGCTGCTGGTTCTGTTCGCCGGGGGATCCTATTGGAAGATCTTCCCCCTGCGCGGCCTGACCTCCGACAATTGGGAGGAACTGTCGCTGATCGGGAAGGTGCTGGACTACTTCTGGCATATCGCGCTGCCGGTGCTCGCCTCGCTGATCTCCAGCTTCGCGACGCTGACGTTGCTGACGAAGAACTCCTTTCTGGACGAGATCAAGAAGCAATATGTGATGACCGCGCGCGCTAAGGGCCTGACGGAGCAGCGGGTTCTCTATGGCCATGTGTTCCGCAATGCGATGCTGATCGTGATTGCGGGCTTCCCGGCGGTCTTCATCGGCGTGTTCTTTTCGGGGTCGATCATCATCGAAACGATCTTCTCGCTCGACGGGCTGGGCCGCCTGGGATTCGAGGCGGCGGTGGCCCGCGATTACCCGGTGATCTTTGGCACCTTGTTCGTCTTTGGGCTGATGTCCCTGGTGGTCGGGATCATTTCGGATCTGATGTATGTCTTTGTCGATCCACGGATCGACTTTGAGCGGCGGGAGGGCTGAGATGGCATTGCCGGACGATCACTACAGCCCCGGGCTGTCGCTGGACAAAGACACCCCGGTGGCCAAGCCGCGCAAGAAGATGTGGCTGTCGCCGCTAAACCAGCGCCGCTGGCGGAACTTTCGGCGCAATCGCCGCGCCTTCTGGTCGCTGATCCTGTTTGGCCTGCTGTTCGGCCTGTCGCTGTTTGCCGAGTTCATCGCCAACGATAAGCCGATCCTGGTGCAATATCGCGGCGACTACTACATGCCGATCTTCCGCTTTTACCCGGAGACAGCCTTTGGCGGCGACTTCCGGACAGAGGCGGTCTATGCCGATGCCGAGGTGCAATGCCTTATCGTCTCCGGCGGGCTCGAGGCGTGTTTTGACGACCCCGAAGACGTGATGGCAGAGGCGCAGACCGGTATGGTCGCGGGCGAATCGGTCGAGCAGGGGTGGCTGCTGTGGCCGCCGGTGCGCTATTCCTTCGATACGATCAGCGACATCGACGGGACCGCCCCCTCGGCACCCGATAGCAATCACCTGCTGGGCACGGACGATACGGCGCGCGATGTGGTGGCCCGGGTGATCTACGGTTTCCGCCTGTCGATCCTGTTCACCATCATCGTGACGTCGATTGCCAGCGTGATCGGGATCCTCGCCGGGGCGGTGCAGGGCTTCTTTGGCGGCTGGCTCGACCTCATCTTTCAGCGCCTGATCGAGATCTGGGTGTCCACCCCGTCGCTGTATATCATCATCATCATGTTCGCGATTCTGGGGCGCGGGTTCTGGCTGCTGGTGTTCCTGACAGCCCTGTTCGGCTGGCCCGCGCTGGTCGGCGTGGTGCGGGCGGAATTCCTGCGCGCGCGGAATTTCGAGTATGTCCGGGCGGCCCGCGCGCTGGGCGTGTCAAGCTGGACGATCATGTTCCGCCACATGCTGCCAAACGCCATGGTCGCCACGCTGACGATGCTTCCGTTCATCATCACCGGGACCATTGGCACCCTCGCCTCGCTGGATTTCCTTGGCTTCGGCCTGCCATCCTCGGCCCCCTCGCTGGGGGAGCTGACGCTGCAGGCGAAACAGAACCTGACGGCGCCGTGGCTGGGCTTTACCGCCTTCTTTACTTTCGCGATCATGCTGTCGCTGCTGGTCTTCATCTTTGAAGGCATCCGAGACGCCTTCGACCCGAGGAAGACCTTCCAATGAGCCGCATTCTCGACGTCAAGGATCTTTCCATCGGGTTCCGGCAGGACGGGCAAAGGGTCGCGGCGGTGCGCGGCGTGACCTTTCACGTCAACCGGGGCGAGACGGTGGCGCTGGTGGGCGAATCCGGCTCTGGCAAATCGGTGACGGCGCTGTCGACCGTCTCGTTGTTGCCCGATAGTGCGGAGGTGACCGGGTCGATCCTGTACAACGACGCGCAGATGGTTGGGGCGAACGAAAGCAGCCTTAGGCAGGTACGCGGCAACGACATCAGCTTTATCTTTCAAGAGCCGATGACCTCGCTGAACCCGCTGCACACACTGGAAAAGCAGCTGCAGGAATCGATCGAACTGCATCAGGGGCTGCGTGGCAAGGATGTGCGCAAGCGGATCGTGGAACTGCTGGACAAGGTGGGCATCCGCGACCCCGAAAGCCGGCTGGCGGATTATCCGCATCAATTGTCGGGCGGGCAGCGGCAGCGGGTGATGATCGCGATGGCGCTGGCGAACGGCCCGGAGCTGCTGATCGCGGATGAGCCGACGACGGCGCTGGACGTGACGATCCAGGCGCAGATCCTTGATTTGCTGGCCGATCTGAAGCGCGCCGAGGGGATGAGCCTGCTGTTCATCACCCATGATCTTGGCATTGTGCGGCGCTTTGCCGACCGGGTCTGCGTCATGAAGGATGGCGAGATCGTGGAGCAGGGCAAGACGTCTGAGATCTTTGCCGCGCCTGCGCATCCCTACACCAAGATGCTGCTGAGCGCAGAGACCGCGGGCACGCCCGTGCCGGTTCCCAGCGGGTCGGAAACGGTGGCATCCACCGAAAACCTGCGCATCTGGTTCCCGATCCAGCGCGGATTGCTGCGGCGGGTGGTGGGCCATGTCAAGGCGGTGAATGACGCGTCGCTGAGCGTTCGGGCCGGGGAAACCGTTGGGATCGTGGGCGAAAGCGGCTCTGGCAAGACGACGCTGGCCCTTGCGATCATGCGCCTGATCAACTCGGAAGGGTCGATCGTGGTGCTGAACCAGGACATCACGGCGAACCGGCGCGGCGCTGGCTCTGTCGCGGAGCAGGCGAAGGCCGCCACGGTGCGGGCCGGCGGCTGGTGGCTGCGGTCGAGCACTTGGGTCAGCGCGCTGGCCTACGGCATGGGCTCGGTCGAACGGCGGCGGATCCGCAAGCTGCGCAGCAAGATGCAGATCGTGTTTCAGGATCCCTACGGCTCGCTGTCGCCGCGCATGACGGTCGAACAGATCATCGCCGAGGGGTTGCAGATCCACGGCGCGGACGAGGGCCGTACGATGCGCGACACCGTCGCGGCCATCATGGCAGAGGTCGGGCTTGATCCCGACATGATGGATCGCTATCCGCATGAGTTCTCTGGCGGCCAGCGGCAGCGGATCGCGATTGCGCGGGCCATGGTGCTGCGGCCCAAGCTGCTGGTGCTGGACGAGCCGACCTCGGCGCTGGACATGACGGTGCAGGTGCAGATCGTCGAGCTGCTGCGCAATCTGCAACAAAAGCACGGGCTGGCCTACCTGTTCATCAGCCACGATCTGCGGGTGGTGCGGGCGCTGTCGCATAAGGTCATCGTTATGAAGAACGGCGATATCGTCGAAATCGGCGAAGCAGCAGAGATCTTTGACGCGCCCAAGACGGAGTATACGCGGCAATTGATGGCGGCTGCCTTTGATCTGCAGGCGGGCGACGCCGCCTGATCCCGTCGTGACGCGTGCGCGCCGTGCGACGGGTCAATAACGGCATGCCCGGCGGGGGGAGCGCATTCCGGTGGCCCGCCCGCATCCCGGGGCAGCCCTTGCGCGGCAGTCTGGAGGCGAAATTCAAGTGAGGGCTACAGGCGCTAGTCCGGGTGGTGCGGCGCCTTGTACGAGGGCGCCACATAGGGGCGGGTCACGTCGCGCAGGCTGATGTCCAGCGTCTCGACCTCCAGCGCGATGCCGCCATCGCCCGCCAGCACGAACTCCAGCCGCCCCGTGCCATCCTCGCCCGGGTGAAAGGTCAGCGACAGCAGGGACAGCACCAGATCCGGATCGGACCGGTCCACCCCCTGGCTTGCGACCTTCATCACATCCTCTACCACCAGCACGCTTTGCACCCGCTCGAACGGCCGCTTGCCGCGTTCGGCGGCGGGCATATCCTCCCACCGGAAGCGGTTCAGCAAAAGGGCGAAGCGGCGCTGTTTCGGCAGCCAGCGCATCTCTGTCGCCGGGAACACCGCATCCTGGACCAGCGCTGACAGCACCTGCGTTTCTTCGGATGTCAGGGCTTTCAGCCGCAGAGGCGCCTCTCGGTCGGCGTCCTCAAAGCGTGCGTCTTCGCTCATTCGCCCTGGATCCTTTCGATAGAGGCACCCACCCCCGACAGCTTGCTCACCACATGCTCATACCCGCGGTCGAGATGGTAGACCCGGCTGACACGGGTTTCCCCCTCGGCTGCCAGCCCGGCCAGGATCAGCGAGACGCTGGCCCGCAGATCGGTCGCCATCACCGGCGCTCCTTTCAGGCGACCAACCCCGGTGACGGTTGCGGTGCCGCCCTGCACATTGATCCGCGCGCCCATCCGCATCAGCTCCGGCGCATGCATGAAGCGGTTCTCAAAGATCCGCTCTTCCAGCACGCTAACCCCCTCGGCGGTGCACATCAGCGCCATCATCTGCGCCTGCAGGTCGGTCGGAAAGCCGGGGAAGGGGGCGGTTTCCACATCAACCGCCCGGACCCGCCCGTTCTTGCGCGCAACCTTCAGCCCGCGCGGGGTTTCCTCGATGGTCACGCCCGCCGCCGCCAGCTTTTCGGCAAAGGCCTGGACGAGGTCCAACCGCCCGCCCAGGCATTCCACCCAGCCGCCCGCGACGGCCGGGGCGAGCATGTAGGTCCCCAGCTCGATCCGGTCGGGCACCACGGGATGGGTCGCCCCATGCAGGCGGTCGACGCCCTGAACGGTGATCTCGGAGGTGCCCTCGCCCTCGATCTGGGCGCCCATGGCCCGCAGGCAGCGCGCAAGGTCCACGATCTCGGGCTCTTGCGCGGCGTTCTTGAGGACCGAGGTGCCCTTGGCCAGCACCGCCGCCAGGAGGATGTTCTCTGTTGCGCCGACAGAGACGAAGGGGAATTCGATCACCGCGCCGCGCAGGCCCTTGCCCGCGTTGGCGTGAATATAGCCGTCGCGCAGGTCAAGCTCTGCCCCCAGCGCCTCCAGCCCCTTCAGGTGCAGGTCGACGGGGCGGGCGCCGATCGCGCAGCCGCCAGGGAGTGAGACGATCGCCTCGCCCGCGCGGGCCAGCAGCGGCCCCAGCACGAGGATCGAGGCGCGCATCTTGCGCACGATGTCGTAGTCGGCGGTCAGGCTGGTCAGCGAATGGCTGGACATCGCCAGCACGCGGCCTTCCTGCAATTGCGTGACCTCGGCGCCCAAAGAGGCCAGAAGCTGCGCCATCGTGCGAATGTCCGACAGGCGCGGCGCATTGGTCAGGGTCAACGGCTCTTCGCACAGCAGCGTGGCCGGCATCAGCGTCAGGCAGGCGTTCTTGGCCCCCGCAATCGGAATCTCCCCGGCAAGTTCGCCGCCGCCCCTGACCAAAATCGAATCCATGCCTGTCTCACTTTTCTGATTGTTTGTCGCCGCGCGCCCGCGCCTGCGCCTTGCGCCTGGCGATGTTCGCCTTCAGCGCGGCCTTCAGCCGGTCCTCCCGGGTCTTTGCATCGGTGCCCGTGCGGGGTTGCTCTGTCTTCTTGCCCATGCGCGTCTGTGTAGCGCAGGGCGGCTTTTGCGTCCAGATTGCCCGTGGGCCTGCGGGGGGACTTCGCCGGACCCGGGCCGCATGTGCCGTGATCAATGGAGGGCAGGGCCGCGCGACAGGCGTCAGATCAGCGACAGCCCGCCATCGACGCGCAGCGACTGGCCGGTGATATGGGCGGCCTCGTCGCTTAGAAAAAAGGCGATCGCGGCGGCGACGTCGCCGGGCTTGGCCAGGCGTCGGTTCGGCGTCATGGCGGCTGCGGCGTCCCAGGCCGAGGCGGACAGGGCGGAATGGCCAGTGCTTTCCTTTTCGGTAAAGCCGGGAGCGACGGAGTTCACGGTCACACCCTGCGCCGCCAGTTCCACGGCCAGGCTGCGGCACAGCGCCTCGACCGCGCCTTTCGCGGCGGCGGTGGCGAGGAACAGGCGCTCGCCCGGCGCCTGGGTCGCGACGAAAGAGCCGACCGCCACGATGCGCCCGCAGTCCGAGGCTTTGAGGCTGGGGAGCGCGGCCGTGACCAGCCCCAGAAAGCTGCCAAAGATCACCTGATGCGAGCGGGCGAATTCCGCCGGATCGGTGCCCGCCAGCGTCCCGGCGACGGCATAGCCCGCGTTGGACACGATCCGGTCGACCTGTCCGAAGGTTTGCAGGCATCCCTCGATCAACGCGCCAGAGGCGGCCGGGTCGGTCAGGTTCGCCAGCATGGTTTCCACAGTGGCCCCGGCGGCCTGGGCCTTGGCGGCCACCTCCTGCAAGGCGTCGGCCTTTTCGCCCGACTTGCCGCCACGCGCGGTCAGGAACAGGGATTCGCCCGGCGCCGCCAGCTTGCGCGCGGTGGCCGCGCCGATGCCGCTGGACGCGCCGGTGATCAGGGTGACGCGGCTCATGCGGCCAGATCGGGACGCAGCTTGAACCCATAGCTGCGGTCCAGCCCCAGCCGGGCGACGATGTCGAGCCCCTTGGTCAGACCGGCGGCATCCAGCGGCTTCAGCGGCTTGCGCAAGGGGCCAGAGGGCAGGCCGACCGCGCGCATCAGCGTCTTGATTGCCACCGGGTTGATCGCCGAATAGGCGAAATGCAGCATGTCGAGGTTTTCCAGATAGGCCTTCTGGAAGTTGAAAGAGTCTTTCGGATCGCTCCAGGGCTTGGAGATCACGGCGAATTCGCGCGGGATAATGTTGCCCGTCATATTCGCGGTACCATGCCCGCCCAGCGACATCGTCGGCACCACCAGCCCCAGGTTGGGCGAACAGCAGCACATGATCGACAGGTCGGGCTTGGCGGCGCACATCTGCGCCACCTGGCCGACGCGGGTGGTGCTTTCCTTGAGCACGACCATGTTGGGATGTTTCGCCAGTCGCAGCATGTCGTCCCAATGCAGGTCCGTCTTGACCCGCGGCGGGTTGTTGTAGAACCCGATCGCCAGGTCAGAGCAATCGCACAGCTCTTCGACATAGTCGACGATATCGGCATTCGGCGCGCAGATATAGGCAGGCGCGGCCACGATGGCGCCGTCCGCGCCTTCGCCCGCCGCATAGCGCACCATGTCGACGGCGGCGGCGGTATTGTTGCCCGAACAGCCGTAATACATGCCCATTCCCTTGGGGCGCATCTTGACCGTTTCGGTGATGATCTGGCGTTTTTCCTCGGGCGACAGCATGGAGACTTCGCCGGTCGACCCCATGATCAGAACCGCGCTGGTGCCGTTTTCGGCATGGAAGGTCAGCAGGTCGCGAAAGCCGGGAAAGTCGATGCTGCCATCCTCGTTCATCGGGGTCACAAGGGCAACAAAGCTGCCGGTGGGTTTGGTATGAGCCATTGGGCGGTCCTCCTTTCGTCAAAGATGTCGGGAAAGTTCCGCCGGGGCAAGCGGTGCGCGCTGTCCGGGCTGAACAACGCCCCGATTTTGACGCAGCAAAGGTCCGCCGCCCGCCGCAAGGGCCCGAAAAGGCCCCCGCAGAGGCGGCAGGGGAAGGGTCGCGTGACCCTGCCCAGCGCCGGGATCAGATCAGCGTGTCGATCAGGGCGGCGGTGTTTTCGGGCGTCATCGGCACCGGATTGCCGCCGCAGGACGGATCCTTGAGCGCGCCTTCCAGGATCACCTTGGGGTCGGGATTGGTGACACCCAGCGCCGCGAGGCTCGCGGGAATGCCCAGCCCGGCGTTCAACTCGCCCACAAAGGCGCGAAAGCCGTCAAAGCCGCCCTCGATCCCCAGATAGGCCGAGGCGAGCGCCAGCCGGTCCTCAATCGCGGGGCGGTTGAAATCGAGCACGGCCTGCATCACCACCGCATTCGTGGTGCCGTGGTGAGTGTGATAATGCGCGCCGATCGGATGGCTGATGGCATGGATCGCGCCAAGCCCCTTCTGGAACGCGGTGGCGCCCATCATCGCGGCTGACATCATATGCGCGCGCGCCTCCAGATCAGTGGGGGTGGTGTAGGCTTTGGGCAGGTTCTCTTTGACCAGCCGCAGGCCTTCCAGCGCGATGCCCTGACTCATCGGGTGGTAATGGGGGGAACAGAACGCCTCCAGGCAATGGGCGAAGGCATCCATCCCGGTGCCTGCGGTGATCGCGGCGGGCATGCCCACCGTCAGCTCCGGATCCGCGATCACGACCGAGGGCAGGACCTTGGGGTGAAAGATGATCTTCTTTTCGTGGGTGTCGGTATTGGTCAGCACGCTGGCGCGGCCCACCTCCGATCCGGTCCCGGCGGTGGTCGGCACGGCGACATTCGGGTAGATCGCATCGGCATCGGCGCGGGTCCACCAATCGCCGATATCCTCGAAATCCCAGACCGGCCGCGTCTGACCGGCCATGAAGGCGATCATCTTGGCCAGGTCGAGGCCGGAGCCGCCGCCAAAGGCGATCACCCCGTCATGGCCGCCGGATCTGAACGCCTCGATCCCGGCCATCAGGTTCGCCTCTGTCGGGTTCGGGTCGACCTCGGCAAAGATCGCGCGGCCCAGCCCGCCGGCGGCCACATGGTCCAGCGTCGTGGCGGTGACCGGCAGGCTGGCAAGGCCGCGGTCGGTGACAAGCAGCGGCTTCCTGATCCCGGCGGCGGCGCAGGCCTCGGCGATCTCGGCGATGCGGCCGGCGCCAAAACGGATCGCGGTGGGGTAGGACCAGTTGGCTTTCGGGCTCATGTCGTGACTTTCTTGAGATGGTAGGATTTGGGGCGGGTCAGGTTGTGATAGCCAATCACCGACAGCCCGCCGCCGCGCCCGGTCTGTTTGCAGCCGGTCCAGCACAGGCCGGGATCCAGATAATCGGCGCGGTTCAGAAAGACGGTGCCCGTCTCGACCCGGTCGCCCACCCGCGCGGCGCGGTCGATGTCGGCGGTCCAGAGGCTGGCGGTCAGGCCAAAGACGCTGTCGTTCATCAGGGCAATCGCCACGTCATCGTCCGTGACTGGCATGATCCCCACAACGGGGCCAAAGCTTTCGTCGCGCATCACCCTCATGTCGTGGGTGACGTTGGTCAGGATCTGGGGCGACAGATAGGCGCCGCCGTCATCCTCGGCGAAGGTTTCGATATGCGCCTTTGCTCCGGCGGCGATGGCCTCGGAGGTCTGGGCGCGGACCTCTTGCGCGAAGCGGACATGCGCCATCGGGCCCAGCGTCGTCGCGGCGTCCAGCGGGTTGCCCAGTTTGTAGGCGCTGACAATCGCCACGGCCTTGTCGACAAAGGCGTCGAACAGGCTTTCATGGACATAGATCCGCTCGATCCCGCAGCAGCATTGGCCCGAATTGAACATCGCCCCGTCGATCAGCGTGTCGACGGCGGCGTCCAGATCGGCGTCTTCCATGACATAGCCAGGATCCTTGCCGCCCAACTCCAGCCCCAGGCCGGTAAAGGTGCCGGCCGCCGCACGCTCCATCGTCTGGCCGCCGCTGACAGAGCCGGTGAAGTTGATGAAGTCGAAAGCATTTCCGGCGATCAGGTCGGAGGTGGTTGCGTGATCGAGAAACACGTTCTGGAACACGTCCTGCGGCACTCCGGCGGCGTGAAAGGCCTGGGCCATCCGTTCGCCTACCAGTAGGGTTTGGGTGGCATGTTTCAGCACCACGGCGTTGCCCGCGATCAGGGCGGGCGCCACGGTGTTGATCGCGGTCATATAGGGGTAATTCCAGGGGGCGACCACAAAGACCACCCCATGCGGAACCCGGCGAATGTAGCGTTTGAAGGTTACATCCTCGCCCACGGCGATGTCGGCTAGCGCGTCCCCGGCGATGGCGGCCATGTGCAGGGCGCGTTCCTCGAATCCGCCGAACTCGCCTCCATAGCGGATCGGGCGGCCCATCATATGCGCCAGCTCCGGCACGATCTGGTCGTTCATCGCGCCGACGGCGGCGACCCCAGCCTGAACCAGCGCGATCCGTTCGGCCAGCGGGCGCGCGGCCCAGTCGGTCTGCGCGGCCCGGGCGCGCGCCACGGCCTGTAGGGCGGCCTCGCGCGGGAGGGCGGGGCGTTCAGCATAGACCGACCCGTCGATCGGAGAGATACATTGCAGCATGGTCATGCGCGTTCAAAGCCCCTTGCGATTTCCCAATCGGTGACGACCCGGTCGAATTCTTCCTGCTCCCATTCGGCGCAGCGGGTGTAATGGGCGACGACATCGGCGCCGAAGGCGGCGGTCAGCATCGCCGACCCGCGCAGCGCCTCGGTCGCGTCGCGCAGGTTGCGCGGGATGTCCTGGGCGTGCTCCATGTCATAGACATCGCCGGAGGAAGCGGCGGGCAGGTCCAGCCCCTCCTCGATCCCGGCCAGACCGGCGGCGAGCATGGCGGCACAGGCGAGGTATGGGTTCATATCCGACCCGCCGATGCGGCATTCGATGCGCACGGCCTTTGTCCCGTCGGCGCACAGGCGGAAGCCTGCGGTGCGGTTGTCCACCGACCAAACGGCTTTGGTGGGGGCGAACGTGCCCTTGGCAAAACGCTTGTAGCTGTTGACATAGGGCGCCAGGAACACGGTGTAATCCGAGGCATATTTGATCAGCCCAGCCACATATTGGCGCATCAGCGTCGACATGCCCAGATCGGCGGCGGGGTCGAAAAACGCATTCTCTTCCCCCTTCCACAGTGACTGATGCACATGGCTGGACGAGCCGACGCGCGCGTGATCCCATTTTGGCAGGAAGGTCGCGGCATGGCCCTGCGCCCAGGCGATTTCCTTGATGGCGTGCTTGGCCAGCGTATGATGATCGGCGGTCGCCAGCGCCTCGGCATAGCGGATGTTCAGCTCTTCCTGACCGGCCTCTGCCTCGCCTTTCGACCCTTCGACCGGCACGCCCATCGCATACAGATGGTTACGGATCGGGCGCATCACCGCCTCTTCCTTCGAGGTCTGGAATATGTGATAGTCCTCGTTATAGCCGCTGATCGGCTCCAGTTCGCGGTAGCCGGCCTTGCGCAGCGCGTCGAAGCTTTGGGCAAAGAGGAAGAATTCCAGCTCCGTCGCCATGATCGGGGTCAGCCCCATCGCCTCGGCCCTTGCCTGCTGCTTTTTCAGCATCGCGCGGGGGCTCATGGGGACGTCGGCATGGGTGTGGTGATCCTGGATGTCGCACAGCACCAGCGCCGTCCCCTCCAGCCAGGGCACCGGGCGGATCGTGGACAGGTCGGGCTTCATCACATAGTCGCCATACCCCTTTTCCCACGAGGTCGAGGCATATCCGTCCGGCGTCGCCATCTCCAGATCGGTGGCAAGCAGATAGTCGCAGCAATGGGTTTCTTCCCAGGCGCTGTCGACGAAATGCTGGGCGACAAAGCGTTTGCCCATCAGGCGGCCCTGCATGTCGACGATGCAGGCCAGCACGGTGTCCACGGCGCCCGCGGCCACCTGCGTCTTGAGATCTTCGAATGTCATGGGGGCCTCTTGTCTTGGGTGCCGGGGCGGGTGGCCGCCCCAGCCGTTGGATACGGGATGGGCCTTGCGGCCCACCGCAAGGGTTTTAGCCGTTGGTGTAGGGCGGTCCAGCCTGATTGATCACCGCGTTGTATTCGCGGAAGATCGACACGATCTTGGCATGCACTTCGCCTTCTTCGGCGATCTCGGCCCAGAACTCCTTGGCCGCGTCTTCGACCGTCGCCCATTCCTCGGCCGGAACGGTGCGCAGGGCCAGCTTGTCGCCATTGGCGCGCAGGGCCGCCTCGCCGCCCCAGTACCACTGGTTGCGGTAGGTGTGCCCGGCGTCGATACAGGCCAGGACCAGCGTCTTGAGGTGCTCTGGCAGATCCGCCCATTTGCGCTGGTTGACAAAGAACGACCCGATCCAGGCGCCAGAGATGTTGTTGGTCAGGAAGTAATCGGTCACATCGGCCCAGCCGACAGTGTAGTCTTCGGTGATGCCCGACCAGGCCATACCATCCAGCTCGCCGGTCTGCACGGCGACTTCGGCATCCTCGTAGGGGATCGTCACCGGCACCACGCCGAATTTCGACAGGAAGCGGCCGGCGGTTGGGAAGGTGTAAAGCTTCAGCCCGTCAAGGTCGGCCAGGCTGGTGATCTCTTTCTTGGTGTTGAAGTTGCACGGGTCCTGACCCGCGGCGGACAGCCAGGTGACGCCGACCTTGGCATATACCTCGCGCCAGATATCGGCCAGGCCGTATTGGTTGAACAGCACCGGCA
>CAYGRI010000028.1:0-28567 GCA_964352155.1 uncultured Maritimibacter sp.
CGACCGCACGGACCTGTCGCGTGGCGACCGGGTGACCCTGCGCCAGCCTGGTGGCGGCGGCTTTGGCCCTGCGACCGACCGCGACCCAGCGCGGATCGAGGCGGATCTGCGGGGTGGCTACATCACCCGCGCGGCGGCGGAGCGCGACTATTCCGTCGTCCTCGACCCCGCCGGGGCGCGTGTGGATCCCGAGGCGACTCTTGCCCTCCGCCAGGTTGCGCCAAAGCGGCCCGCACCCGTCTGACATCCGGGCGATGGCGCGGTGCCATGGCGTGCCGCGCAGGTGGCTGACGTCCGGGTCGGAGAGCCGCGCCAACGCGCATCGCATCGGCCTTGCACCCCTGATCGGACAGGTTGGAAAAAGCGCCCCGCTCCCGTCTGACATAGGGGCACGGCAAGGCGCGACGCAACGGTCTTCCTTCGACATCGTAGGGGCCGCGCCACACCCGGCGCGGCCCGTGTCGCCTTAGGAGAGGGCGGTCTCTACCAGCGCGGTGGCCGCGCGCAGCTCGGCCAGTACGCGGTTGCGCGCGCGCACCGCCTGGGTCAGCGCAAAGCCCTGCATGTCGTCGCCCATCCCCGCCAGATCGCTGGCCACATCCAGCATCGGCAGCGGCGGGCAGGTGATCGCCGGATCATGGCGGAATCTCGGCACCCGGGTATAATTCAGCGGCACGAGGATCCGCGCCAGGCCCTGACGCACCGCATTGGCCTTGGCCGCCGGAAGGGTCCCGTTGGCGAGCGCCGTATCCAGCCGCTCCAGGGCCGAGTCTAGCAGGGTCACATGCTCTGCCGCGCCGGACAGGTCAAAGAGATCACCGCAGGCCGATTGGTACGCGGCCAGGGTCTGCGAGAATTCCGCCGTCAGCATCCGCCAGTCCACCGGCAGAACCTCTGACTGCGCCAGCCGCAGCACCGACATCAGGTAGATCCGGATGTCGCGCAGCAGCACCTCCTTGTCGGCGATCTCGAGCGTGTCGTTCTCGGTGTGCCAGGCGATGTTCCCGCCACAGCCGGACACGGCGTAATAGCCTTTCTCGGCGCGCAGATCGTCGGGCATGGTAGAGGACAGCATGTAGAAGCTCGACAAGCCGATGTTGTTGAATGAATAATCGCCCGCCTGATTGGGCCTCTTGAAGATCGGGGTCTGACCCGCGACCGCTTCGATCACCGATTGCACGAGGGGCTGCATCTCGGCCATGCAGGTGGTCTGGTGATAGCTGGTGGCCCAGCGGCATCCGGGCGAATCGCAGTTGATCTGCGCCACGCAATGCTGATCCAGCTCTTGCGCGAAGTAATCGGCGAACCAGGTCGATCCGGCATAGCGCCCGGTGGAATGCCCCGGCCACCACGCGATCCGGACGGAACGGCGCAGATCGCCGCGATTGGCCCAGAGCAGCCGTGCGATCTCCAGCATCGTGGCGTCGCCGGTCGCGTTGTCGCCTACGCCCACATCCCAGGAATCGTAGTGCCCGTGGAGCAGGACGAATTTGTCCGCTGCGTCGGTGCCGGGGATCTCGACCACGGGAACGGCTTGCTCGAACCAGCCTTCTTCCATCACCGTGCGGATCGTGGCGGATCCGGCCTTGCCGGCCTCGGCGATCAGGGCGGCGCCGCTTTCCTTGTTCACCGCAACGACCGGGATCTTCGGCTTGCGCGGCAGATCGTCCAGATCTGGCGTGCCCCAGATCGTGGTGCAGGTGCCCCAGTGAATGTCCACGCCCGGATTGATCGCGATCAGCCCGATGGCGCCCCATTCCTCGGCCAGCGAGGTCAGCGCGGGATTGCCGAAGCCCTCGGTCACCAGGATTCGCCCCGCCAGCCGGGCGCCCAGATCGGCCCCGGCCTCGCCGAAGAATGCAATGGCATTCTTGGTGTAGGACCGCAGGCTGGCTTTCTGCGAGGGCACATAGACCAGTTCGCCCTTGACCCCGTCGGGGCAATGCGCGGCGGACGAGGGCGGCTTGGCCCGCAGCACCGTCTCGCCGATCGTGACCGAGGCGTCATGCGGCACACTCAGATAGACGCGCGGGCGATAGACCGTCACCGGAACGCCCAGCGTTTTCAGCCGGTCGGCAATCAGCTCTCCCGCCGCATTCACGTCATCCGGCCGCCAGCGCGGCATCCCCGAGAAGGTCTCGACCAATTCCCAGGCGGTTTCGAGACCTGCCTGCGCAATAATCTGGCTTTCTGTCGCGCTTGCCAAAGCTACATCCCCTTATGTTGGTGAAAAGTGTTTACCTGACGGCGGGCTTGCTGCACAGTAATAAAACAGCGTTTCGCCTGGCGAAAAAAGAGAATGTTGTGTGGGTGGCCTTTGAGCCGTGCACCAGAACCGCCGAAGGGCCAGGCTGAGGGACAAGGGGCGAGGCCGCGTCAAACGCGCGGTCTGGCCTATTAGACGTCGCAACAAGGAGGTGACAATGCTACCGAATCCCAAAGGGCTGCTGCGTGCGACCCTGTCAGCGGCCGCTGCTGCCGCACTGCTTGCGGGCAGCCAGCCCGCCGTCGCGGACTCTGGGGACGCGATCCGCACGCTGACCCTGATCAGCCGCACCCAGGCCGCGAACCCGCAGCAATACCAGGCCGCGGAGCTGATCGCCCAGGCCTGGCGCCAGCTTGGCCTCGACGTAGAGGTCCAGGGCATGCCCCGGCCTCAGCAATCCGATGCCGTCTGGTACAACCGCGACACATGGGACCTGACCATGTGGCAGATGGTCGGTCGGCCCGAACGCTCTGACCCGGACGAGCTGATCTACAACCTGTTCCACTCCTCCACGATGGAGAAAGGGTACAATTTCGTCGGCTACGTGAATCCCGAATATGACGAGATCGCCGAGACCCAGCGCCGCACCGCGGATCGCGCCGCGCGCAAGGTGATGATGGACCGCCTGCAGGACATCGTGAACGAGGATCAGGTCTATGCCTTCCTCGTGCATCCGCTGCAGACCTACGCCTTTGACAATACGGTGTGGGATGCTGCGTCCACGGTGGTGCAGCCGGGCCTTGGCATCAAGAACTTCTGGACCTTCTCGAACATCGCGCCGCTGGGCGATCAGACCGACGTGATCATGAATTCGTCGGACGAGCTGAACGCGATCAACCCGTTCTACATCTCGGGCGCGACCGACAGCTGGATCACAGAGCTGATCTGGGACCGCATGATGCGGATCGGGCCGACCGGTCTGGCCGAGCCCTGGGCCGCGGAAACCGTGGAATGGGCCGACGATGCCATGAGCGTCACCGTCACCCTGCGCGACGGCATGATGTGGCATGACGGCGAGCCGGTCACGGCCGATGATGTGGTTTTCTCGTTCACCGCGCCGGTGACCTTCGCGCCAATGTACAAGCCCTTCGTCGATGGCATCGCCAATATCGAAGTGCTGGACGAGTCCACCATCCGCTTTGATCTGAAAGAACCGAATGCGGCCTTCGAAACCTCGACCCTGGCCAAGCTGAATCTGGCGCCCAAGCATATCTGGGAGCCGCTGCTCGAGGCGTTGTCCGAGGGCGAAAACGCAGAATCCGTGCTGGAGGAAACCCGCATCGGCTCTGGCCCGTTCAAGTTCGACCGCTGGGTGACCCAGCAGGAAGTCGTGCTGACCGCCAACACCGATCACTGGGCTCCGCCCAAGATTGACCGTTGGATCCTGCGGATCGTTCTGAACGTCGAGGCAACGCTGGGCATGCTGCGGTCCGGAGAGTTGAACTTCCTGTCCGACTATACCGGTGATCCGGAGCTGCTGATCGAAGCGGCAGAGGCGGATGGCGATCTCGAGGTCGTCGAATCGGTCGACATCGGCTTTCAGTACCTGGCCTTCAACCTGCGCCGTCCGCCGTTCGACGATGCGGCCTTCCGCCGGGCGCTGTCTTCCGCGATCAATCGCGAACTGATCCGCAAGGCCGCCTACAATGGCTTTGCCGTCACCGCGAACTCGGTGGTGTCGCCGGCGCTGTCGTTCTGGCACAAGGCCGGGATCGAGACCGAGCTGGAGACGGGCATCGACCTGGCCAAGTCGATCCTGGAAGAGGCGGGTTACGTCGTCGAGGGGGGCAAGCTGCACTACCCCGCCGGCATGACCGAAGCCTTCGCCAACTGATCGGCACAGCAAGGTAACCCCCCGGCATGGCCTATTTCCTGAAGCGGTTCGCGCAGATGATCTTCGTCCTCTGGACGGTTGCGACGATCCTGTTCTTTATGTTCCGGACCATGCCGGGGACGCCGCTTGCGGCGTTCATCGACAATACCACCACCGCCGAGCAACAGGACGCGCTGATCGCGCAGTTCGGCCTGGATAAGTCGCTGGGCGAACAATACTGGCTGTTCCTGACCAACCTGATGCAGGGTGATCTGGGGCAGTCGTTCTTCTTCAAGAAACCCGTCGTCGATGTGGTGATGGAGGTGTTTCCGAACTCTGTCATCCTGACATTGTCGTCGCTGATCATTGCCTATCTGTTCGGGATCGTTGCCGGCGCCTATCTGGCCTGGCGCCGTGGCTCCTGGGTCGAGGGCTTTGGCATTCCGCTGGTGCTGACCACCCGCGCCGCGCCGGAATTCTGGCTGGGCATGGTCTTTCTGGCGATCTTCAGTTTTCATTTCGGCTGGTTGCCGTCCGGCGGGGCCAACAGTTCCGGCTCGGACTGGTCCAGCGGCTGGGCGCGGGTGACCTCGCTCGATTTCCTGTCGCATCTGGCGTTGCCGGCGATCACGCTGGCGATCTATCTGCAGGGGCTGCCATTGTTGCTGATGCGGTCCAACATGCTGAACGTGCTGCAGGAAGAATTCATCACCATGGCGCGGATGAAGGGCCTGTCGACCTGGGCCATCGTCATGCGCCACGCGGCGCGCAACGCCCTGCTGCCCGTGGCCACCGCCTTTGCCCTGGGGATCGGCGGCGCCGTCGGCGGCAATGTCGTGGTCGAGACCGTGTTCTCCTGGCCCGGCATCGGGCGGCTGCTGGTCAATGCCGTCTCGGCCTCGGATTACCCGCTGGCGCAGGGGGCGTTCCTGATGATCACCTTCGTTCTCGTGGTGATGAACTTCATCGCCGACATCACCTATCACCTTTTGGATCCGAGGGTCAGAGTTGCAGCGCGCGGATGAAATAGCCCTTCCTGGACGTGGCGAACGCTTTGTCGGCGGTCTTCTTCGCTGGCTCAAGGCGATCACGGCGATCCCGCGGCGCGATCCCTTCGCCTTTGCGGGGATCGTGCTGTACCTGATCTTTATCCTGATCGCGATCTTCGCCGAAAGCCTGATCACCCATGACCCGCGCGAGATCCTGTTTGACGCGAATTACGATCTGGCCCGGAACATCCCGCCGGGGGCCGAGCATATCCTGGGCACGACCTTTTCCGGTCGGGATATCTATTCACAACTGATCATGGGCACCCGGGGGGCGCTGATGGTGGGGGTGTCTGCCGCCATCTGCGTGGTCACCATCGGAACGGTGATCGGCCTGATCGCGGGCTTCTTTGGCGGGCTGACCGACACGCTGCTGATGCGGCTGGCCGACATCGCGCTGGGCGTGCCGTTCCTGCCGTTCGTCATCGTGCTGGCGGCCTTCCTGAACCCCAGCCAGTGGAATGTCGTCTTTGGCATCGCCCTGCTGTTGTGGCC
Organism: uncultured Maritimibacter sp.; assembly: GCA_964352155.1. Lineage (GTDB taxonomy): Bacteria > Pseudomonadota > Alphaproteobacteria > Rhodobacterales > Rhodobacteraceae > Psychromarinibacter. The sequence goes on from CAYGRI010000028.1 coordinate 5,621, forward strand.
GCAATCAGCCCGGGTGATCCGGGCGCAGGTCATGTCCCTGCGCGAACGCGCCTTTATCGAGGCGGCGCGGGTCACCGGGGCCGGACCCTGGCGGATCCTCTTCGTGCATATCGCGCCGAATGTGCTGTCGCTGTCGTTCCTTTATGCCTCCATCGCGGTGGGCTGGGCGATCCTGACCGAAGCGTCGATCTCTTTCCTGGGTTTCGGCCCATCGGATTCCGTGACCTGGGGCTACATGCTGCAGGATGCCTATGCGTCGCAGGCGCTGGGACGCGGGCAGTATTACTGGTTCGTGCCCCCCGGTCTGTGCATCATTGCAGTTGTGGTCGCGGGCTTCTTCATCAGCCGCGGATACGAAGAAATCCTCTTTCCCAAATTGAAAGACTGAGCCGCACATGCTTCTCGAAGTCCGCGACCTGGCGATTGAATACCGTGTAACGCGGGGGCGCGTCCGCGCGGTGGACGGGGTCAGCTTTGACGTGCCCGCCGGGGCCGCCGTGGGTGTGGTGGGCGAAAGCGGCTGTGGCAAGACCACCGCCGTGCGCGCCATCACCCGGGTGATGCCGGCCTCGGCCGTCTTCGCGGCGGGCAGCATCTCGCTGGAGGGGACGGATATCGTCAAGCTGTCCGACCGCGAGATGCGCAAGCATCTGTGGCGCGACATTGCCTACGTGCCGCAATCGGCGATGAACGCGCTGGATCCGGTCTGGCGCGTCGGTCGACAGATCGAGGAAGTGCTGGTGGATCGCGGCGGAATGTCCCGGCGCGAGGCGCGGGCGCGCTCCGAAGAGCTGTTCGCCATGGTCGGGCTGGAGGCCAAGCGCCTGCGCGACTATCCGCACCAGTTTTCAGGCGGGATGCGGCAGCGGGCCTCGATTGCGCTGGCGCTGGCCCTGTCGCCGAAACTGGTGATCGCCGACGAACCCGTGACCGCGCTGGATGTGGTGATCCAGCGGCAGGTTCTGGACACTTTCACAGAGCTGCAAAAGAAGCTGAACCTGTCGGTAATCCTGGTGACCCATGACATCTCTGTCGTGGCCTATGTCTGCGATCATGTGGTCGTCATGTATGCGGGCAAGGTGGTGGAGGCGGGGCCGGTGGCAGAGGTGCTGGCCCGGCCCAGCCATCCCTATACGATGGGCCTCTACAACGCCTTTCCCGAACTGGCCGGCGAAGAGCGGGACCTGTCGCCGATCGAAGGCTCGCCGCCCGATCTGCTGAACCCGCCCAAGGGCTGCCGGTTCCGGGCGCGCTGCCCCTTCGCGCAGGCCATCTGCGCCGAGGAGCCGCCTGAACAGATCGTCGGCGACGGCCACCGCGCCCTGTGCCACCGCGCGCCAGAGGCGCCTGCCTTGCGGGACGAGGCGCGGCACACGAAAACCTGGGTCGGAGTGACCAGCGAATGACCGACACGCCGCTGATCGAAGTCGAGGGTCTGACCAAGCGGTTCGACGTGTCCCGTTCCCTGACGGATATGCTGGCCGGGCGGCATCCGCAACTGCAGGCGGTCTCGGACGTGGATTTCACCCTGGCGCGGGGCGAGACGCTGGGGATCGTCGGCGAAAGCGGCTGCGGCAAGACCACTCTGGGTCGGATGCTGATCAAGCTGATCCCGGCCTCCGAAGGGACGATCCGGTTTGACGGGGTGGACATTTCCGGCATGGACCGGACAGCGGAGCTGGCGTTTCGGCGGCGTGCGCAGCTGGTCTTTCAGAACCCGTTCGACGCGCTGAACCCGCATTTTACCATCCTTCGCAGCCTGCAGGAGCCGTTGCACAACGCCCGTGTGCCGAAAGCCGAACATGCTGAACGGATCGCCGAAGCGATGAAGATGGTGCATCTGCCCGCGCCCGACCATTTTCTCCAAAGCTTTCCGCATCAGCTCTCTGGCGGGCAGTTGCAGCGGGTGGTTCTGGCCCGCGCGCTGGTGCTGCGCCCCGAGTTCATCGTCGCGGACGAACCGGTGTCGATGCTGGATGTCTCGGTCCGCGCCGGAATCCTGAACGTGCTGCGCGAGGTGCGCGACCGGATGGGGCTGGCGGCGGTGTTCATCAGCCATGATCTGGCGCTGGTGCGCTATGTCTGCGCCCGCACGATTACCATGTATCTGGGCACGGTGGTCGAGGATGGGCCGACCGCCGCCATCGTGGGCGACCCGCTGCATCCCTACACCCGTGCTTTGGTGCAGGCTGTGCCGATCCCCCGCGTGGACCAAAGCCACGATCCCCTGCCGATCACCGGCGGTCTGCCGGACGCGCGCAATCCGCCCTCCGGCTGCCGGTTCCGCGACCGTTGCCCGCTGGCCGAAGCCCGTTGCGCCGCCGAAGTTCCGCGCCTGCGCGATGTCGGCGGTGCGCGGCGGGTCGCCTGCCACCTCGTCTGACCGGCGGGGCGCAGCCACCCCCCCGTGCAAAGGTGCGCCGCAAGACTGCCGCCGGGGCGCACCCGCCTCAGCGGGAACATAGGCAGGCGTGGTCGATCCGGGCAGAGCAGGGTTCAATTCGAAAAGGCTGTCTGTGCGACGCGCCCGAGGCGGCGGGTCCGGGGGCGCGCCGGGCCGATAGCAACAATTCGGTCCGTGTTTTGGGTATTTTCTTGGTCAATGTGTCAGCCGGTGGTTTGGCCAATCCTGGGTCCATTGCGGACCCACGCAAGGCGCAAGGTCCGGCGGTGCGGCCTCGACACCGGGCGCACGCCTGCAGGACGTGGCAGAGCCGTTATGCGCCGCGCCCGACGGTCCGCCTGCCCCGCATGTGAAGGCTATGCTTGTCTATACAGCCTTTGCCGCACCCACCGCGGGAGCGGCTGTTTTGTGCGGGCCCCGCGCCGACGTTTCCGCCTTGCGGCGTTGCCAGGGCGGGCGGTCCGCAACCGCCCGGCATCGTGACGGCGCCCCGCTCCCGGAACGCTCCCGCCCGAGGCCGCGCCAAGGACTTAACAATTTTGAAAGACGGCTCTTATAGGACGCTGAGTGTCGCCTTGTTCTCTCTTTCACGCCTGTTTCAGGCATTCGACGCAGAAAGTCCTTCCCCATGAGATCTATCCTCACTCGCATCCTCGGCGGTGTCGCGGTCAAATTCGGCTTAATTCTGCTTCTTATGGCGGGCTTGACCGCGGCCTCGATCGGCGATGGCAAAACCCTTTTCAAGAATCTCAAAGTCTCTCTTGGGGAATTCGAAAATGAGTACCTCCAGAATCTCGAGCAAAGCTCGTCGCTGATCTCGGTGTCGGGGGATCTTGGCGGGACGCTGTCGGCTATTCTCGTCGCGGGAAGCATCGAAGAGATGTATGCGCAGGTCGAGACGGCGGAAATACTGCTGCAAACGCTGACCGGGGCGACGACGGCGCTGAACGATGTTGACCAGACCGCACTTTTGGCCCTGATAGAAGCGGTCTCTGCCAATATCAACGATGTGCTCGAGGCCAGGGCCGTTGAGTTCGAGAATGACGTTGCCACGCTTGACGGGGCCGACCGCCTGAACGCCGCGGCCGAGGAAGTGGCCTCTGCTTTGGTGGCGTTAAAGCTTGCGACCTTGGCCGATGTGGGCAGCCTGCCCGCCTCCGGTTCGGAGCAGTCGATTGCGACCCGGATGGCGGAAGCGTCGGCCATGGTGTCGTTGGGCCATGCGGTCGTGGGGGTGCAATCCGTCATCCTGACCGGATCCAGCGCCGATGACGTCGAATCCCTGCAAGCCGCGATCGCCGCCTCGGCAGCGCTTGTGGACGAGATTCGGACAACGGTTGCGGAACTGGACCTGCCAAGCGATGTCATGGCGTCCCTCGGCACGATGATCGAGCAGACGGATCCGTCCACCGGCATTCTTGCCGCCAGAGAGCGGGTGATTGCAGCGCGCGACGCCGCAGGGGAGGCGTCACAGAATGCTGCCCAGAACGTTGCGGGCTTTGCGCTTGCGGCCCGCGACCTTGGCGATGCCTCGGTGTCCGCGATCGTTGGGGCGTCGCTGGAACTCAGCCAGTCCGCGGACGCGGCCGATTCCCGGATGAATGTGATTTCCCTGATCAGCGCGCTGATCATCATTGCCGCGTTTGCGGGCGCAATCTTCTTCCTGGTCCGGCCGCTTACTGCTGTGACCCGGGTGACCGAACGGCTGGCCGGCGGCGATACGGCTCCGGTTGTCGGGTTCGATCGGATGGGCGGGGAGATTGGGCGGATGGCTCAGGCTCTGGCGGTCTTCCGGGACGGCATCATCGAAAGCGCCCGCCTGGCGGAAGAGGAGAAAGAGCGCGAACAAGCCGAGCACGAGAAGGCCGCGCTCGAAGAGCGCCAGGCGCGGGAGCGCGAAGAGGCAGAGCGCGCAAGGCAACGGCAGATCGAAGGCGAGGAGCGCGCGCGCGAGGCCAAGATAGCGGCAGAGCGCCGCGAACTCGAAGCGAAGGCCGAGGCGAAGCGCAAGACGCGCGCGGACGAGCTGGCGTTGGTGGTCAATTCGCTTGGCACCTCCCTGCGGCGCCTGTCGGACGGCGATCTGACCAGCGAGATCCACGATGCGTTCCCCGAGCAATACGTCACCATCCGCGAGGACTTCAACCTAGCCGTTCGGTCCCTGCGCGAGACCATCGGCGCGGTGATGCAGAACGCTGATACCATTCGAAATGAAACCGCCGAGATCAGCAGCGCGGCGGATGATCTGGCGCGCCGCACCGAACAGCAGGCCGCCACACTTGAAGAAACCGCAGCGGCGATGGATCAGCTGAACAGTTCGGTGACCTCCGCCGCCGAGGGGGCATCCGACGCCAGCAAGATGACCGGGGATGCCCGGGTCAACGCGGAACAGGGCGGGGAAGTGGCCCGCCTGGCGATCAAGGCGATGGACGAGATCAAGAGGTCGTCGCAAGAGATCTCCAAGATCACCTCGGTCATTGAGGACATCGCGTTCCAGACCAACCTTCTTGCCCTGAACGCGGCGGTGGAAGCGGCCAGAGCGGGCGAAGCCGGGCGCGGGTTTGTCGTCGTCGCAACCGAAGTGCGGGCGCTGGCGCAGCGGTCCTCTGTGGCTGCGGGGGAGATCAACACGCTGATTGCGCGGTCCGGCGAGCAGGTGCAACAAGGCGTCCAGCTTGTCGAATCGACCGGGACCTCCCTGTCCTCGATCGTGGAGGCGGTCGCCGACATTGCCCAGCGGATCGCCGCGATTGCGACGTCGGCCAAGGAACAGGCCTCCGGGATCGGCGAAATCAACGCCTCGGTGAGTGCGCTCGACCAGGTCACGCAGCAAAATGCGGCGATGTTCGAGGAAACGACGGCGGCCAGTGTCGCCCTGAGTTCCGAAGCCGATGCATTGGCCAACGCGGTGTCAAGGTTCAAGACGGGCGATCAGCCCCGGGACGAGGAGCAGGCCGAAGCCAAGACGCGGCGTCCGGCAGTGCGGGCCCCAGCACCGACCCGTGCGGCCCCGACGGCCGGGAATACCGCATTGAAGGCCGACGAATCCTATGTCGAAGAAGGAGGTTGGGAGGGCTTCTAGAGCCCTGGCCAAAGGGTCCCGCCGCCGTCCGTTTGCGGTGACGCGGCCAGTCGCGGGCAAGCCCGCACTGAGGGATCCTAGGCGGGACGGATCGGAAACTACCCTGTCGGCGCCGCGGCGGGAGAAAGACGCGAAAGGTCTTTGGTTGGTTTTGAGCATGCCCAGGACCACGCGATGGTCGGGGGCTTGTCCGGCCCACGACGTCACATCCGGACCCGAGGGGAGACCCGGGTTGGGATTGCGGCGCCGCCAGCGACACGGGAGCCATGGGTGCGCGCTGAAACCGTGCCGGGCCGGTGAGCCCGCGGCCGGAGAGCAATGGCCGATTGCGGCCCGCCGAACCGGGGCGGGGGCGCGCTGTCAGCCCCCTCTGTCACGCCTGGTTTCGGGATATCGCGCAGCGTGCCGCTGACGTCCTGGATGCGCGGTGGACCTTTCAACAACTGGCGCCGGGACCGGCATCTCCATCGACCCAGACGCGGACCGGTGCTGCTGCGTCCAGTTGGACTGCGCCGGTCTGTTCCGTGTTTCAAAGCGGCGGAGCGCTTGGCGTGATCGGGCAAGACATAGGGTCTGAGGTCGAGGGCACCCGCGTCAAGAGTGGGACGGCACGGGGCATGCCTTCTGGCCCGGGGGGCGGGTGCCCGAGGCGGAGAACGCCTCGGGCACCATGGAACTGGCGGACGGCGATGCTGCGTGCTTCGCCCCCGTCTGCATGCCGCCTTATCCCCACTTGCCGGACAAGAGCGCACGCGGCTTTTCCGCGGCCGGATGCACCGCGATCTGTTCCGGCTTTCGGGGACCCGCCTCGTTCGAGGCGTCGCGCAAGGCGTCGTACAATTCGCTGCGCAACTTCGGGATATCGTCCTGGATCAACTTGTTGAGCATCTCGCGGTCCACCCATTTCAGCTTTGGAAAGGAAGGCAATCCGCGCTTTTCGACCACCTCGCGGGCGCGCGGATGTACCTCTTTCCACATCGCGCGCAGATCCTCTGCCTGATCGCGCACCAGCATCTCCCGGTCGTGGAGATCCTCGAAAATCTCATCGAGCCGCCTGACGATGCGCTTTCTGGTGCGGGGCAGAAGAAACAATTCGATGGTGGCGACCGCGAGGGCCGCGGCCAGGCCCACCGCCGGGATCAGGAAGATCAAGCCGGTCGCAAAGGCGCCCGCGCCCAGGGCGATGGCCAGCAGCACCAGAATGGCATAGGACCGCTCGCGCGTTCGGCGGTAGCGGCTGGCAGCTTCGTCGATGACAAAGGCATGCAGCCGCAGCCGTTCGGCAAAGCTTTGCATCTGCGTGATCTGATTGTCCATCCGGCGCGTCGGGGCGGCGTGCAGCTCATTGACCAGGTCGCCCCGGGCCCGCTCGAAATCGTCGATCGGCAGACCGGATTTTGGCATTCCCTCGATCGGAACGAAGGTGTTGTAGATCATCGGCAGGTCTTTGCGCGGAATGACCTTGCCCAGGTTCCAGCACAGCGCCCCATAGGCGCGGGCAAAGTCGTGCAGGTTCTGGAACTGATCCATTTTGTTGAGAATGATCAGCAGCTTGTGGTCGATCCCGTTCAGCGCCTGCTTGAACACCTGCAAGGTCTCCCCGGTCGTGCCCGGCTTGTCGGGATCGAAGAAGACCAGCACCAGATCCGCCCGTTCGGCGAACCAGCGCACCGCGGCGGTAAAGTCAAAGCCGCGTCCGTTCTCCTCCTTGGCCTCGTCGATCATGCCGGGGCTGTCGATCAGGGTCACCTTGCGCAACAGCTCTGCCGGGCGCAGCTTGAGCCGCACATGCGACACAAGCTGGTCGCCGAAATGGCGCAGGCCTTCGTAGGGCAGATCCGGGTTGCTAACGACCGAGGGGCCGTCGCGATCCGCGGCGACCTCACTATAGGTGATGATCGAGAAGCCATCGTCGGTTGGCGCCACGCCGGTTTTCTGCACATCCATGCCAAGCAGATGGTTCACAAAGGTCGACTTGCCGGACGAATGGTTGCCCAGCAACAGCACCTGCGGCGGGCGCTGTAATTCGCCGACGGTTGGGGGGCGCCGGAACATGAACTGTTTTGCGAGTGGGGCGAGGGGGTCGCTGTAAAATCCCCGGATCCTGTCGGCGAACATTTCCATAACGTGCTGCAAAGATAGCCCCTTTTCGGTTCGGCAAAGCTGTTGCGATGATGCGTTCGGTGCGCCGCCCAAATTGCAGACGCGAACCGAAAACGCGGGACTCTTTCATCTTCGACGGGCGAATGGAAAATTTGTCTGATATCGGGGCAAAAAGGCCACAGTTCGGGCGCTTCTTGAGCGATATGCTTGGAAAATGAGCGCTTTGAAGAGCCAGTTCCCGCGATGGGCATGCCATGCGGTCGTTCTCGGGTCAGATCCCGTCGCGCCCATCAGCATCCTTGCCCAAAGCGGCGGGACTGTCCATCTGTTTGCCTGCCCGGCTTCCCAGATTTCTTCCGAGGCATGGTTCCATGGGCTGTGGCCGCAGCGAGAGGTCTTTTTTTTAGGCGTTTGCCCTCTTTTTCCCGCGCGGTCGGAAAAACTGCTTGCGTCACGCGGCAGGAAGTCCAATGCTCCATATATGCGCACAATGTTCAATAATGAACTTTAGCGTCTGCGACGTGAGATGGACGGCCTTCTTTCGAGGCCCTTGGACAGGAGAAGATGGATGCGACAGACACGACGGCAGTTCGCCAAGCACTTCAAAACTGGCTTCCTTGCGGCGATGCTGGGCCTGGGTGGCGTGACATCTGCCTTGGCGCAGGACACCACCTTACGGTTCTCGACGGCCGGTCCGCCGCCGGACTTCCTGGCCAAATCGATGGAGTCCTTTGCCGCCGAAGTGGCCGCGGCCGACATCGGTGTGGTGGTCGAGGTCTACCCCTCCAGCACGCTGGTCCGTCAGGGGGCCGAGGTTCCGGCGATCCAGCGCGGCAACCTCGAGATGAGCACGCTGAACACCTTCGAGATCGCAGCGCAGGTCCCCGAGTTGGGTTTCCTGAACCGCGCCTTCCTGTTTCGCGATTTCGACCATATGATGTCTGTGATGGATGGCCCCGTCGGCGATACGATGCGCGAAAAAGTGCGTGACATCATGGGGATCGAGATTCTGGCGACCGCCTATCTGGGGACCCGGAACGTCAACCTGCGCACCGCCATCGACGCCACGACCCCGGCGGATCTTGCGGGGCTGCGCCTGCGGATGCCTGCCTCGCCGGAATGGCTGCTGCTGGGGGCGAGCCTGGGCGTGTCGCCGACGCCGCTGCCGATGTCGGAGACATATGTAGCGCTGCAGACCGGGGCCATCGACGGGCAGGAAAACCCGCTGACCATCACCCGCGCCGCGCGCTTCAATGAGGTGACCGAGCAGGTTCTGCTGACGTCGCATCTTGTCCAGCCGGTGTTCTATGCCATCGGCAAGCCGGTCTGGGATGCGATGACAGAGGAACAGCAGGCGATCCTCAAGGCCGCCGCCGAAAAGGCCGCCAAGATGAACAACGACGGGCGCGTCGCGGACGAGGTCGAGGTGGCGCGGGTGCTGGCCGATAGCGGCTTGCGCGTCGATGAGGTCGATCTGGACGCGTTCCGCGCCAATGCCGACGCGGTCTATGCCGCCTCTCCGCTGGCAGAGGATTGGGATCTGTCGATGATGCAGGCCGCGGCAGAGTGACAGGCGACGCTGCAAAAGCGCCTCCACCGCGACAGGTGGAGGCAAGCCGCCTGGGACGCGCCGTGCGGCGGGCCGAGGATCTGGTCGCCAACGTGGCGGCCGTGCTGGCGACCCTGTGCTTTGCCATCGTCATAGGGGCCTTCGCCTGGTCCATCGCCAGCCGCTATCTGCTGAACACCCCAAGCGCTTATAGCGAAGAGATCGCAGTGGTGTCCTATCTGTGGGTCGTGATGATCGGGGCGGGCCTTGCCTGCACCCTGCGCGACCACGTCACGCTCGATATCTTCGTCGACATGCTGCCCCCGCGCGGGGCGGCTGTGGCCATCGGCCTTGGCGCGTTGTTGATGGGGCTGCTGCTGCTGGCCATGCTGCCGGTCACAATCGATTACACTATGTTCCTGTGGCGCGAGAAAACCGCCGCACTGCGCTGGCGGCTGGACCATGTTTACGCCTGTTTCCCAATATTTCAGGGCGCCATCGCCCTGCGTCTGCTGATCGAGGCCATACGCCAGGCCGCCGCCTTCCGAGGATCCACGACATGAGCCCTGGGCTGTTCACTCTGGTCGCGGTCTTCGTCGCGGCGGCCTTGCTGCGCGTGCCCATTGCCATTGCGATGCTGGGGGCGGGCTTTGCCTATCTGCTGGTCACCGGGCAGGATCCGGGCATTGTCACGGATCAGGTGATGAACTCGCTGTTTGGCAGCTACATCCTGCTGGCGGTGCCGATGTTCATTCTGGCGGCGAATATCATGACCATCGGCGGCATCAGCGAGCGGCTGTGGCGCGCGGCGGATGCGGCGGTCGGGTCGCTGCCCGGCGGTCTGGGGCATGTCACCGTCTCTGTCAGCCTGGTGTTCAGTTCGATGTCCGGCAGTGCGCTGGCCGCTGCCGCCGCCACCATCGCGCCGATCATCCCGCCATCGATCCCGCTGGTCCTTTATGCGCTGAATTCCAACACATCCGTGGGCGCGCTGTTTCTGGGCGGCATTCTGCCGGGGTTGCTGATGGGCGGCCTGCTGATGCTGGGCCTTGTGGTGACCGCGCTCCGCTCTGACCTGCCAAGGCGCCCGACGCCGAGCCTGGCCGAAGTGGTCCGCGCTTTCTCCGGCGCCGCCATCCCCCTGACCATCCCCGTCGTCCTGCTGGGCGGCATCTGGAGCGGCGTGTTCACCCCGACAGAGGCCGCCGCCGTCGCCGCCGTCTATGCCCTGATCATCGGCGTTTTCGTCTATCGCGCGATCTCTTGGCGCGCCTTCTGGGGGGCGATGCGCGAAAGCATGAAGGTGTCGAGCACCATCATGGTCCTGATCGCAGGGGCCTTCATGCTGAATTATGCGATCACCGCGGAACGGATCGATCAGGTGCTGGCACTGTGGATCGCCGATGCGGGCCTGACACCCATCGCCTTTCTGCTGATCATCAACGTGGTCTTTCTGGGGCTTGGCTGCGTGCTGGACACCGGCACGCTGATCCTGGTGATCGTGCCGATCCTACTGCCCACGGTGCATGAGCTTGGGATCGACCCGGTGCATTTCGGCGTCATGGTCACCATGAACATCATGATCGGCCTGATCACTCCGCCGTTCGGCATGTTGCTGTTCACGCTGGCGAAACTGGGAGAGGTGGATTTGCGCTCGGTGATTGTAGAGATCTGGCCCTTCGTCCTGATCCTCGTGGTCGCCCTGCTGATTGTCACCCTGGTGCCGGGAACCGTGCTGTGGCTGCCCGGCCTGTTCGGATTCTCCTGATGACCCACGGCTTCACCCTCGCGCCGCAACGCAAACTGCCCGATATGGCGCTGGGCTATGCCGATGCGGCGCTGAAATACTCGCGCGGTCCCTGGCCCGGCGTGGCAGAGCATCGCAATGTGCATCTGGCCGGGGCGTACCTGCCGATGGACATATTCGCGCCCGAGGGGGCAGGGGGGGCCGATGTGGTGATCTTCCTGCATGGCGGCGGCTGGACCAATGGCTACAAGGAATGGTGCGGCTTCATGGCGCCGGTGCTGGCGGCGATGGGCTGCGTGCTTGCGGCACCCTCGTATCGGCTGGCGCCAGAGTATCGCTTTCCCGTTGCGCGCGACGATACGCTGACGGCCATCGCGGCGGTGCAGGCGGGGATCGCGGCCTATGGCGGCAACCCGCGGCGGATCCTTCTGGCTGGGCACAGCGCCGGGGGCCATCTGGCCGCCCTGTCCGCCCTGCGCCGCGATCTGTGGCCGGCCTTCGGCATCGACGGGGCCGGGCTGATCGCCCTGGCGCCGATCAGCGGCATCCTTGACCTGCGCGCGACCGATCCGCCTCCCGACAGCCTGGAGGCGCGGGTCTATGACACCGTTCTGGCCGATCCGTCGCAGGATGCCGAGGCGAGCCCTCTGTTGCTGCTCGACGCCCTGGCGATGCCCCTGCTGCTCACCTGGGGCACACGCGACACCCCACGCGTCCAGCGCGCCAATACGGCGGCCAGCGCGCATCTTGCGGGCTCCGATCTGCTGTCCGTCTGCACGCCGGAGGCCGACCATTTCGAAACCCATCTGGGGCTGCGGGACAGCGCTCATCCCTGGTATGGGATGCTGGATCAGATCCGGAAGGAGAGGCTGACGTGAAGGAAGAAATCGACTCCGGTTTGCCGGCCATCGGGCAGCCGTTCAGCTGGGCGCTTCGCAAGGGCGGGCATGTCTTCACGACGCATGGTCCGGTGACCGCCGAGGGCAAGATCCTGCAAGGCAGCGTCGAGGAACAGGCCGAGCTGACGCTGGCGAACATGGCCGCGACGATGCGGGCGGCGGGGGGTAGCCTTGACGACATCCTGCAAGCCACGGTCTTTCTGCTGGACGAGCAGGATATGAAGATCGTGGATGCGGTCTGGCGCCGGCACTTCCGGGCGCCTTGGCCGAATCGCGCCAGCATTGTCGTCAAGGGGCTGGTGGCCCCGGGCATGCGGGTCGAAGTGCAGGCCACAGGGATCGTCGACGCAAGCTAGGGCCTTTTCCTCTGGCGCGAAGGCGAGGTTCCTGCCCGCGGGCGGCCTGTTCCGAACGCCGCGCCATGGCCAGCACGGTCGCGGGCGGGCTGTGCCGCCGCATCCTCCAAAACCTGTTGCCCGCGGCGGAGTTCAGCCAACCCCGGAATACGATAGGCTGCGCTTTCGTGCAGGCAGAAAGCCTCAGGCGACTGCGCGACCCGGGAGTGGTGCTCCGGTGCTCTGGGCGCGGGGCCTGCGCGGGTCCGGCGCCGGCTACGCCTTGCGGGGCTGGTTGGCGCCCAGCACGGTGACCAGCCCGCGTCTCATCCGTTTCCGAAGCCCTTCGATCACGCTGAACAGCGACGGCACGAACAGCAGCGACAGCACCGTCGACAACAGCAAGCCGCCGATCACGGCGATCGCCATGGGGGCACGGAATTCGCCACCCTCGCCAATGGCCAGCGCGCTGGGCACCATCCCGGCGGTCATTGCAATGGTGGTCATGATGATCGGGCGGGCGCGTTTGTGCCCGGCATCCAGCATTGCGCTGCTTTTGTCGATCCCGCCGCTCATCGCTTCCAGGGCGAATTCCACCAGCATGATCGCGTTCTTGGTGACGATCCCCATCAGCATCAGGAAGCCGATCACCACCGACAGCCCGATCCCCGAGCCATAGAGATACAGCGCAAAGATCGCCCCGCCGATGGCCAGCGGCAGCGACATCAGGATCGTGACCGGCGTGACAAAGCTGGAAAACAGCAGCACCAGAACGACATAGACCAGCAGCACGCCGGCGCCCATGGCCAGGGCGAACGAGGAAAACACCTCTCCCATCACTTCGGCATCGCCGCTGGCCTGGATCCGGGTGCCCTCGGGCATGTTCTGCGCCACGGGCAGCCCATTGACCGCTGCGGTCGCCGGGCCCAGCAGATAGCCGTCGGCCACATCGGCCTCGACCGTGGTGCGGTACTGGCGGTCATAGCGCTCGATCGAGGTGGGGCCGGTGGACAGGCTGATATCGGCCACCGCGCCCAGCGGCACCGGCGCGCCGGTGCCGCTGGGGATGCGCAGCCCCTGCATCCGGAACAGATCGTCCCGCGCCGCCTGTTCCAGCCGCACGACGATGGGGATCTGCCGGGTGCCGGTGTTGAACTTGGCGACATTGCCGCCGCTTTCGCCAATCGTGGCAATCCGCACCGTCGACGCCAGCGCGGAGGAGGTGATGCCCATCTCTGCCGCCAGTTCCGGGATCGGCGTGATCTGGATCTCCGGCCGCAACAGCGACGCCTTGGACGCGGCGCCGGTGACCTCTGGCAGCCCGTTCATCGCTTCGATCAGCGCCTCGGCAGCGGCGACGGTGGCGTCCGCGTCGTCGCCCAGTATGCTCAGCGACAGATCGCGCTGGCCATTCTCGGACAACACGAACAGCCGCACATCGGGGACCGGGGCCAGCAGGGATTCGAGCTGGTCGATGATCTCGAACGAACTGCGCGCGCGGGTGGACTTGGAGCCAAACCCGATCTGCACCGTCGCGGTGGTGGCCTTGCCGTCGACAAAGACCGTCTCTATCTCGGGGACGGTGCGGATGATCCCGGTCACGTCCCGGGCCACCGCGCGCGTCTCATCCATCAGCGAACCGGGGGGCAGTTCCAGTGAAACGCTGACGCGCCCGGTGTCCGACGGTGGAATGAACTCGGTGGGCAGCAGCGTCGCGGAATAGATCGAGGCGGCAAAGATCCCCAGCCCCGCCAGCAGCGTGATCGCCCGGTTGCGCAGGGTCCAGCCCAATAGCCGCATGTAGCCGCGCATCACCGCGCCGTCTTTTTCCTCTTCCGGCGCGATGCCGTCGCGCAGGAAATAGGCGGCCATCATCGGCGTGATCAGCCGCGCCACCAGCAGCGAGAACAGCACCGCAACCGCCACGGTCAGCCCGAATTGCTTGAAATACTGGCCCGCGACGCCCGACATAAAGCTGACGGGCGCGAAAACCGCGACGATGGTAAAGCTGATCGCGATCACGGTAAGGCCGATTTCCGATGCGGCCTCTTCCGAGGCTTCATAGGCGGGTTTGCCCATCTGGATGTGCCGGACGATATTCTCGATCTCGACAATCGCGTCGTCGACGAGGATGCCGGTAACAAGCGTGATCCCCAGAAGCGACACGGTGTTCAGTGAAAAGCCCAGGTAATTCATCACGATGAAGGTCGGGATAATCGACAGGGGCAAAGCGACGGCGGTGATGATCGTGGCGCGCCAGTTCTTCAGGAACAGGAACACCACGATGATGGCCAGCGCTGCGCCTTCATACAGCGTGTCCATGGCGGAATGGTAATTGCCTTCGGTATAGATCGTCGCGTCGTCGATCAGCGAGAAGGTGACGTTGGGATAATCCATTGCCAACCCGGCGACCCGGTCCTTGGCATTGTCACCAGCGGTCAGGTCGCTGGCGCCGGTCGCGCGGAACACCCCAAAGGCCACGACCGGCTGGCCGTTGAACATGGCAAAGCTATCGGTTTCGGTCGAGCCGAAGGCCACGGTGCCAAGCTGGTCCAGCCGCACGGTCTTGCCGGAGCCCAGGGCGATCGGGGTTGCGGCCAGATCCTGGATCGTTGCGGCGCTGCCCAGGGCGCGGATCGAATATTGCTGCCCCGCCAGATCGCCGGAGCCGCCGCCAAGGTCGATGTTGTTCTGCAAGATCTCGCGGTTCACGTCTGACGCGGTCAGCCCCAGCGCCAGCAGGCGGTCGGGGTCCAGTTCGACCTGAATCGCCTCATCCGCGCCGCCGATCCGTTCGACCTTGCCGACACCGGGTTCGCCGGTCAGATCCCGCGCGATCACCTCTTCGACGAAATAGGACAGCTCTTCGATGGTGCGGGTTGGGTCGGACACGGCATAGGTCAGGATCGCCGCGCCGGTGACGTCCAGCCGCTGGATCACCGGCTCTGTGATCGTGTCGGGCAGATCGCCGCGCACCCCGGACACCGCATCCTTGATGTCGTTGAGCGCGCGGTCTGTGTCGACCTCCAGGTCGAATTCGATGGTGATACTGGCCGCGCCGTCCGAGGTGATGGTGGTGACATGGTTCACCCCCGTCACATCCGAGACGGCGGTTTCCACGGGTTTGGCGATCTGGTTGGCGATCTCGGCAGGGGCGGCGCCCGCCTGGGTGATGCTGACGGTGATGATCGGGATGTCGATATTGGGAAACTGGGTGACCGGCAGGCGAAAGAAGCTGACCATCCCCACAATCATCAGCACCAGAAACAGCGCCAGCGAGGGCACCGGCTGCCGGATCGCCCAGGTCGAGATGTTCATTCCAGGGCCCCTTCCGCCGCGGGCAGGATCGGGTTGATCCGGTCACCATCGCCAAAGAAGGATCCCGCCTTGGCCACGACGATCTCTCCCTGTTCCAGGCCCGACAGGATCTCGCGCCGGCCATCCCAGATCAGCCCGGCGGTGACGGGACGCTTTTCCAGCACGCCGTCCTGTTCCACCAGCACGAAGGACCCGGTGGAATCGGTCAGCAGCGCCGTGGTCGGCACCGCCAGCGAGGTCCGCGTTTCGGTGATGATCCAGCCGCTGACGAAGACCCCAGAGCGCAGGCCGCCCTGCGTGCCGGTGTCGATGCGGATCGTCCCCAGCCGGTTCACCGGGTCCACCGTGGGTGGGATGCGCCGCACCGTGCCGGTCACGGCGCCAACGCCGGCCACCGACAGATCGACCCGATCCCCGACAGAGACCTGGCCCAAGGCCGTCTCGATCACCTCGGCCTCAACCTCGAGCACGCCATTGGCGATGATTCGAAAGATCGGCTCTCCGCCAGAGGCCGCGATGGCGCCGATCTGGCCGTTGCGGGCCGAGATGACGCCATTGACCGTGGCGCGCAGGGTCGTCCGCTCGACATTCAGTTTTGCGATATCCAGCGAGGCTTGCGCCTGTTGCAGCTGCGCCAGCGCCACGGCCAGCCCGTCTTCGGCAGAGGCGACCGCCGCATCCGCTGTCTGCGAATCCGCCAGCGCCTGATCTAGCGCCGCCTGGGTCACCGTCCCTGCCTCGCGCAGCCGCTGCGCCCGGTCCAGCGCAGCACTGGCCCGTGTGGCGCTTGCCCTGGCAGAGGCGATCTGGCTTTGCGCCTGATTGACGCTTGCGGTGGCGCGGGCATATTCCGCCTCTGCCTGCGCCTGCTGCGCGGCGAGGGTGCGCGCGTTCAGCGTTGCCAGCACATCGCCTGCCTTGACCGTGTCGCCTATGTCCGCCACCAGCGTGTCAATGGTCGACCCGTTGACCTGGGGATAGATCAACACCTCGTCCTTCGGGACCAGCGTGCCGGATATGGCGACCCGCCCGATGATCTCTGCCTCGACCACGGGGGCGACGGTGACGGAGGCAATCGTGGGTTGGGCCGGGCCGGCGGGGGTCGTCGAGTTCGCCAGCGCGCCGGTGGGTCCGACTGCCAATCCAAGGACAACGAGGAAACGCGAGAAAAAATGGACGATTGTCAGTGCCATGCCTGTTCCAAATGACTAATGCGGTGGGCGCAGGGATCATGCGTCGGAGCCGTGGCGGGGCGCGACGTCGTCGGGAGACGGAGCATGATTCTGCCTTTCAGGTTGTGGCGAGCTTACAGGATTTCGCTGTCAGGGTTAACAACTGCCGTGGGGTCAGGTGACACGGGGCGCCCGGCGCCCCGAAGCGTGCCGAGCCGGACCGAAATCACATGCCGGGCAAAGGCGGTGCCCTGCGAACCCTGCCGCTGTCGGTCGCGTGAATGCGCGCTTTCAATGGGGCGCTGCGCGGGTAGAGTCACGCTATATCAGGTTGCCCGATCCGGACGGGATGCGAAGTCAGAACGGATTTGCGGCGCCGCCTGCTGTTTTCCGTTTGTGCCTGTCGCCATGTATCTGTCGCCATGTATCTGTCGTCATGTATCTGTCGTCATGTACCCGTTGTCTGGGGGGCTTCCGGCGCCAGACTGTCGCGGGTGACGCCTGTTTGCGGCGTCACAATTCGGCGGACGGGTCGATCATTCCCTCGCGCAGGGCCAGGGCGATCAGCTGTGCCACGGAATGCACGTCCAGCTTTTGCATCAGGCTGGTTCGATGGCGGTCGACGGTCTTGACGCTGATCCCCAGGATCTCGGCCATTTCCTTGTTGGACCGGCCCGCGACGATCAGGTTCAATGTCTGGCGTTCCCGGTCGGTCAGCGGAGAGATCTCTGGCGCGTCCGCCAGCAGGGTCTGGATGTGGCTGGCGATCTTGCGCTGGCCGCGCAGGATCAGCGGCAGCGCGGCATAAAGCTCGTCATTGCTGGTGGCTTTGGAAAACAGCCCGTCTACGCCGATCTGGATCAGCTCGGCGATCTTGCCGGCGGCGGAAATGCCGGTCAGCACCACGATCTTGGTGTCGGGCGACCAGCGGCGCGCTTCAACCAGCACTTCGGTGCCGCCTGCCATCGGCATCTGCACGTCCAGCAGCATCAGGTCGGGACGGTGGCGGCGCGCGGCGGCGATTGCCTCCAGCCCGTTGGTGGCCTCGTCCAGGATCTGCAGGCCATTCGGCTCGATCAGGCCCGGCGCTTCCATCGCGGCGCGCAGGCCGCTGCGGACGATGGCGTGATCATCGGCGATCACACAGGTGTATTGCTTCATGCCCGACCCTTTTCGCGCCCGCCCGAGATTTCGACGCCCAAGTTGAACCTGCCCGAGCGGCCGGGCGCAAGCCGTTTGTCCCCGCCATGGCGCGCGTCGCTAGGGGCTTGCCGAAGCGGGCGGCAGGTTCCATGCTGGCACTGCTGTTGATGACAAGGAGACCCTCATGAGGCGGGCCATCGGACTGACATGCTGGATGCTGTGCCTCACCGGGGCCATTCAGGCGCAGGGGCTGAACCCGACCCAGACCGAGACCAACGCCTTTATGGCTGCCGACCGGGACGGGAACGGGGTGCTGACCTATTCCGAGTTCAAGATCTTCGTCCGGGCGATGGCGGCGGCGGGGCAGCCTACGGCCAAGCAGATCCGCTTCTTCGGGGCCTACCGGATGGCCTTCGGGATCGCCGATATGGACGGAAACGGCGCCGTCACCCCCTGGGAAATGCGCAACGCTGACAACGATTTCCGCGCCGGTCAATAGCCCCGCGCCCGGCAAGCGCCCCCGGCCACGGAACCGGAGAGCGCAAAGGCACCATAGCGTCGCGCCGGGCGCCGCCGCGCTGACCGTTCGCCCAACCATGACGTAACGCCAGCGGACAGAGCGGCGCCCTTTGCCTCGGAGCCTGTCGCCCAACGCGCGGCCACAGGCCAGACCGGACGGGCCCAACTTGTGCACAGGCCACGATCCGGCCTGCGACGTCGCCACGCCGACCGGGCGCGACACGCCTCAGACGAAGCGGTTCACCAGGTTTTCAAGCCGTTCCTGACGCCCCGACCGAGGCTCGGGCCGCAGATCGTCGCGCAGCACACGCGCCTCGATCTCTTCCAGAGAGCTTGTCAGCATCGCCTGCGAGTCAGCACTGTCCCAACCGGCGTAGCGTTCGGCGCGGTGTTGTTCCAGCGTGCCGTCCTCCAGCAACGCCGCGGCCGCCTTGAGGCCACGGGCGCAGACATCCATCGCGCCCACATGCCCCAGGATCAGATCGGCGGGATCCAGCGACTGGCGCCGCAGCTTGGAATCGAAATTGGTCCCGCCAGAGCCCAGGCCCCCCGCCTTGAGGATCTCGTAGTAGGCCAGCGTCACCTCGGGGTGCAGGTTCGGGAAATGGTCGGTGTCCCAGCCGCATTGATAATCATTGCGGTTCATGTCGATGGAACCGAGAACGCCGAGGCTGGCGGCCAGCGCGAGCTCATGTTCGAACGAGTGCCCGGCCAGGATCGCATGGCCCTGTTCGATGTTCAGCTTGACCTCTGTCTCCAGCCCGAAATCCTTCAGGAAGCCATAGACCGTGGCGACATCGTAGTCGTACTGATGCTTGGACGGCTCTTGCGGTTTCGGCTCGATCAGGATCGTCCCCTCAAAGCCGATGCGGTGCTTGTACTCGACGACCATCGACAGGAAGCGGCCCGCCTGTTGCCGCTCGCGGCCAAGGTCGGTGTTCAGCAGCGTCTCATAGCCTTCGCGGCCGCCCCAGAGCACATAATTCTCGCCCTTCAGCTTGTGGGTGGCATCGAGGCAGGATTTCACCGTCGCGGCGGAATAGGCGAAGACGTCCGGATCCGGATTGGTGGCCGCCCCGGCCATGAAGCGGCGGTGGGTGAACAGGTTCGCGGTGCCCCACAGCAGGCCGGTGCCCGTAGCTTCCATCTTGGGGCCGATGTAATCCACGATCTCATCCAGATTGGCCTTGGATTCGGCGAAACTCGCGCCCTCGGGGCGGGCATCGGCGTCGTGAAAGCAGAAAAAGGGCTGGCCGAGCAGGCCGAACATCTCGAAGGCCACATCCGCTTTCAGCTTTGCCAGCGCCATCGTGTCGCCGAACCAGGGGCGGTCAAAGGTTTGCCCGCCAAAGGGGTCGCCGCCCTGCCAGGCGAAGGAATGCCAATAGGCGACGGCAAAGCGCAGGTGATCCTCCATCCGCTTGCCCATCACGATCTCTTCGGGGTCGTAGTGGCGGTAGGCGAATTCGTTCGTCGTCTCCGGTCCCTCGTGGCGGATTTGCGGGATGTCCTTGAAGAAGTCGGTCATGCGGTATCCAGTATGGCTTTGGCCGCCGCGGGCAAACGCGGGGGGGCGTCAGAAAGAGCGTGCGATGGCGCAGCGTCCGGTACCACGATCTGCACGATTCGGGGCCGGGTGGCCAGTGCGGCGATACCGGTGGCCGCGCACATCGCGATGGGACAGGCGCGGGTCAACGGGCCGTCCCGATGGCGTGAATCGTGGCCCAGGGGACCTCGCGATAGGGGTGCAGATCGACCCCGGAATGCGCCAGTGCCTCCAGGATCACCACCTGATAGTTCGGTTTCACCGGGCAATGGGGCAGGACGACGAAGGCGGCATTGTCCAACCCGCGCAGCGAGCCGTAGTTCCACGGCGCGGCGCCAGTCAGCGGGGCCATGCCCGCCAGGAACCAATAGGGCGACAGGCCGTCCGCCACATAGGCCGGGCCGGGCAGGCGGGCCAGATCGTGGGCCAATGCGTGCAGGATCCCGGTGTCGCCATTCTGCACCGAACATGCTGCGCCTTTCCCGGGGCCGTCACGCTCGGTTCCGCTGGCGGTGTCGTGGAACACGACCTGGATCGGAGCGACCTCGCCCGGCCGGACCGAGAGGCCGGCATACCGCTCCACCCCGGGGACAAGCGGGACAAAGGCCGGTCCCTGGGACAGCGCAAGGTTCACCACGCTGCCTTTGAGCATCGGAAAGAACAGGACCGCCGTCAGGATCGCGGCCACGGTCCCGATCAGCCGCCAGCCCAGGCGTTGAACCCAGTCGCGCGCCTTGTCGGTCCGGCCAAGGGCCACGGCACAGAACAGCGCCACCACGAGGATCCAGACGGGGCTGTTGCCGAAATTCTGGTACTGGATGTACAGAAACCCCGCCGCCAGCGCGGCGTGCCAGAACGCGGCCGCCGCTCCTTGAAAGCGCAGGGTGACGACCAGGAAGGCGGCGTAGCAGGCCCAATAGCCCGCATTGCCGGGCTGTGACAGCATCTCGGCCAGCGGCACACCGGCATAGGGGCGCAGCGGGTTGCCGGCGACCCAGGCGAGGTTGTCTATATAGCCGGTCCAGAAACCAGGACCCAGCGTCAGGGCCACGGCGCCCGTCAGGGCCAGAAAGGTTGCGGCGGCGGTCACGATCTCTGTCCAGCGCCGCGCCACCAGATAGGCCAGAAAGGCGATGGGCACGAGCGCCACGAAGAAGGTGATCTTGGTGACCAGCAGCGCAAAGGCCAGCGCGCCCACGATGCCGCCGTCCAGCCGTCGCCACCGGTCCGGGGGGCGCCCGACACAGCACAGGCAGACAAACAGCAGCGCCTCGGCCCAGGCCCAGCGGTTGTAGAACAGCGCCAAAGTCACTTGCCCCGTAACCTCGTCGACCACTGACATTCCGATCACCGCAATGGCACAGAACAGCCCGGTGCTGGCGCCCCGGCCCAGCCGGGTGCGCCCGATCCACCAGGTGACCGCCAGCAGCGCCAGGGTGAACGTGATCTGGCCCAGCAGAATCCCCCGCAAGACCGATCCGCCCGAGAACAGCGCCAGCCCGGCGAAGGGCAGGGCGCCCAGATGCAGGGTGAAATCGACATGCGGCACCTGACCGGCGGTGATCCGCGACAGCGCGTCCAGCACGAACAGGCTGTCGGCGGAATAGGTGGTGATGAACAGCCCCCCGGCGGCGACTTGCAGGACGGCCAGCGTCGCGACCAGAACCAGCGCGATGGCGATCCCGGCGCCGCGTCCCTGTTGGCGATCTGTCATCTGCTGCGTCCTGCCTGTCCGGCTGCCGTTGCGGGTGCTATCGCCCAATCCGCATGGGACCGGAGGCGCGAATGCCCCGCGGCACACCATCGGATCGCGACTTGTGTCGGGCAGGCCACAAATGCTCGCCCCGGCGGGTCACGAGACGCGTCTGACCCGTTCCGCCTCGGCCAGCCAATCCGCAAGACCTTCCTGCAAGGTCAGGAACGGGCCGGGCGCCAAGGTGCGCTGCAGATGGCGCGGATCGCCCCGCGAATGCCGGATGTCTCCGCTGCGCGCGGGCAGATGCGCCAGGCGCAGCGGACCGGCCCCCAGAATATCCGCCAGCAGATAGGCGATGTCGCGCACGGAATGCGATATCCCGGTACAGACGTTGCAGACCAGCGCATCGGGCTGGTCCGACAGGCGCGCCATGCCCGCGATCAGGGCGTCGACCGCGTTCGACACATGCACGAAGTCGCGCGACTGGCCGCCGTCGCCATGGATCTCGGGCGCCTTGCCCGCGCTGATCGACTGCACGAACCGCCAGATCACCCCGGCATAGGGCGAGGCGGTCGGCTGCCCCGGGCCATAGACATTGAAGAACCGAAGGCCCGCGCTGGGGATCCCGTGGATCGACCAGAACGCCCGCGCATGGTTCTCGCACGACAGCTTGTCGGCCCCGTAGGGAGAGATCGGACGCCCCGCCATCTCTTCGTGGCACATCAGATCGCTCTGGTTGCCATAGACGGCGGCGGAGGACGCATAGACCACCGGCACGCGTTTGACCTCTCGCACCACATCGAACAGGCCCAGCGTGGCGGTGACGTTCAGGCCGTGATTGCCGATCCAGTCGTCAATGCAATCGGGCACAGAGACTCGGGCCGCCAGATGGAACACGCCGTCCACCAGGGCCATTGTCTCGCGCAGGCAGGCGGGGTCGCGGATGTCGCGGTCGAGGATCCGCAGGCGTCCCGACGCATGGCGCGCCGTCAGCCGCTTTCGGTCGCCGGTCGAAAAGTCGTCCACAACAGTCACACGGCACCCGGCGCCCAACAATCGGCCCACCAGATGCGTTCCGATAAAGCCAGCGCCACCCGTAACCATAAAATGCTGTGCCAACGCCCGCCCCCCGACATGCTTTGTGTGCCGCATTTGATTAAACCGGCACACCCGAAACGAAGCAAGCAATACGCCTGAAAAGCCCGGCTGCTGCCCACAAAACCCGGCAAACTAGCGGAAAACGGCCTGCGGACCCCGCGCAAGACGGCGGTTTGGCCCGTCGCGCCGCAATGCGATTCGCCTGATCCGAGCCTTGCGCCGCCGATCCCGGCCCGCCCCGCGCGGCATTCGGTCTGCCCGTTCGAAGACGCCCTGCGCTGGCCGTCCTGTTGGTCCAAAGCGGTCGGCGTCGATGACGGGCGGATTCCCCCGGCC
>CAYGRI010000029.1:0-27906 GCA_964352155.1 uncultured Maritimibacter sp.
GACACTCTATCCAGCTGAGCTATGGGTGCAAACTGCTTACGCAGTGCTTACTTCATTTTTCTGCGGGATTAAAGCAAAGATCGGCAGTCCCGCAAACCACTTATCCAAAACGTTTATTTCCACTCGTCTTCACGCAAGGACCCCTTGACATCAGCCTTCGGAGGGCAGCGCCCTATCCGGCTGAACTACGGAACCTGGGCGCTCTATAGCGACCCTGCGCGCGCCGCGCAATGGGGATCCGTGCGGCTTGTATCCCAAGGGGCGCCGGGACATGGTGCCGCCAATGCCCGCAGAACGGAGAGACCTATGCCCCTGACCACCCAAGCCCATGAAATCTCGGATATCGCCTTTGGCTTCATGGCGTCGAAGGCTCTGTTCGCGGCCATCGAGCTGGGGCTGTTCGAGGCGCTGGCCAAAGGCCCCCTCACCGCCGAAGAGATCGGCGCGCGGACCGAACTGCATCCCGAACGGGCGCGGACCTTGCTGACTGCGCTCGCCGGGCTTGGTCTGGTTGCAATCGACGGGGGGCACTACGCCAATTCCCCGGCGGCGGCGGAATATCTGGTGAAGGGGCAGAAATACGATTTCAGCGACTATCTGCAGCGGCAGGTGGGCCAGCAGATGTATCCGCTCATGGATCAGCTGATCCCGGCGCTGCAGGACGATCTGCCCGAAGGCGCGACCCGGTCCTATGCCGATTGGTTTTCCGACCCGGCGGAGGCCCGGCTTTATTCCAACAGCCAGCACGCCGGGTCGCTTGGACCGGCGCGGGCGCTGACGCGGCGGCTGGATCTGTCAAAGGCGCGGCACATGCTGGATATCGGCGGCGGCACCGGCGCCTTCTCGATCACCTTCTGCAAGGCCTTTCCGGATTTACAGGCCACCATCGTGGATTTCCCCAATGTGGTGGCCGTGGGGCGCGAAAAGATCGCCGCCGCCGGGCTGACCGACAGGATCGACTATGTCGAGGCCGATGCCACCGGGCTGGACTGGCCGGACGATCGGGATCTGGTGCTGATGTCCTACCTGCTGTCCGGGCTGCCGGGCGAGGCGCATGACGCCATGTTCGCCGCCGCCTTCCGCGCGCTGCGTCCCGGCGGGCGGCTGCTGGTGCATGATTTCATCGTCCATGGCGACCGCAGCGGGCCGCATCTGACCGCTCTTTGGCAATTGCAGCACACAGCCTTTACGCCGCACGCCGCCTCGCTGGATGCCGATGGGCTGGCGGCCGCGCTAACCGGAGCCGGGTTCGGTCCTGTCGAGGTCGGGCCGATGATCCCCGAGATGACGATGCTGGCCCAAGCGGTGAAACCCGGCTAAGCGCCCTGCCCCGCGCCAAGCCCCCTCCCTGGCGCGAGGCAACGGCCTACGACAGTTCCGCGCGCAGGATGGCGGCACCGTCGGCCATCGCCTTCATCTTGCCAAAGGCTACCTCTCGCGGCAGGTATTTCAGCCCGCAATCGGGCGCCACAACCACCTTGTCGGCGTCCACATGCGGCAGCGCCCGGCGAATGCGTGTGGCGATCACCTCTGGCGTTTCCACAGTTTTGTCGGCCAGATCGAGCACACCCAGGATGATCGTCTTGCCGCGCAGCGTCTCCAGCACCGAGGTGTCCAGATTGGCCTGGGCGGTTTCGATGCTGATCTGGTCGCACAGGCACTCGGCCATCTGCGGCAGAAAGGAATACCCCTCGGGGCGGGATTTCGTCATCGCGGCATAGCCGAAACAGATATGCACCGCCGTCGTCCCCGCCGCCCCGTCCAGCGCGGCGTTCAAAGCGTCAAGGCCATAGTCCTCGGCAAGATCCGCCTTGGCCTGCAACCAGGGCTCGTCAAGCTGTACCACATCCGCGCCCGCGGCGAACAGATCGGCGATTTCCTCTTTCACCGCCTGCGCATAGCCCATCGCGGCCTCGGCCACACTGGCGTAGTGGTCGTTCTGCGCCTGCTGGCTCATGGTGAAGGGCCCGGGCAGCGTGATCTTGATCTGCCGGTCGGTATGGGCGCGCAGGAACTTCAGATCCTCCACCTCCACCGGCCGCGCCCGCCGGATCGGCCCGACAATGCGCGGCACCGGGACCGGTGCGCCCGATCGGGTCATCACCGTTCCGTAATTGTCCAGATCCAGCCCGTCCAGCGCGGTGGCGAAGCGGTTGGAATAGCTTTCGCGCCGGATCTCGCCGTCGGTGAGGATATCCAGCCCTGCCTCCTCCTGCTCGCGGATCGCGATCAGGGTCGCATCGTCCTGCGCCTGTTTCAGCAGGTCCTCGGGGATGCGCCACAGCTCCTTGGCGCGGGTGCGCGGCGGATATTGTCCAGCGAGTTTCGAGCGGTCGATCAGCCAGTCAGGCTGGCAGTAACTGCCGACAAGCGAGGTCGGAAAGAGCATATCTGTCCCCTTTCAAGGGCCGTGTCGTCAGGTTTCGACCGAAGGGTAATCCTTGCCGACCCAGTGCTGCAGATTGGCGGCAAATGCGCGCTGAAACGCCAGCGGGCCGGATTTTGCCATATAGGGTTCGTCGTAGATCCCGATGAAGATCGTGAGGTTCAGAAAGAAATGCGCCCCCATCTCGAACAGGGCGACGTAGTCGTGATTGATCAGCGCCGCGCGCTCGGCCTCGGTAAAGCTGTGGACCGTGGACAGTTCGGCATCGTTGAGGCGCGGGCCGATGGATTGCTCCCACGTGGCGACGAAAGTGCGCGGGTCCTCGGCATAGCGCTTCAGATACGCCGGGTCACGGTCGACGGTGAACAGGAATTTGTCGACGTAATATTTGCTCATGCCGCGTGCTCCTTCGGGTACCAGGTGAAATAAGCCTCCATCGTGTGGAACAGATCGAGGTTGTCGACGTAATCCGCCGCCTCTGGCCCTGCGACGCCCAGCATCAGGATGAAGTTCAGGAACCCATGGGTGGCATTGCCGGATTTCGCCATGCTTTCATGCGTCACGTTGTCCAGAAGTGCGTCGATGTCGCCCGCCCGAAGCCTGTCGATGGCCCAATGGTCGAACTCCGGGTCCGGTCCGGTTTCCATGAACTGGCGCGGCCCGCCCAGTTCCAGCGACAGATGCCCGGTGCCGATGGCAGCGACGCGCTTGTCGGAGGGATAGGCGTTGATCGCCTTCCGGATCGCGCGGCCCAGCGCATAAAACCGCTTGGGCGACGGCAACGGCGGCGCGAAGATATTGGTATAGATCGGCACCACCGGCAGATCATTGTCGGGCCGCACGGTGATGATCGGACAGATGATCGAATGGTCGATCTTCAGCTCGTTGGAAAAGGCAAAGTCGAACTCCTGATCCATCAGATGCTGATGCATGAAGCGCGACATGTCCTCGTCGCCCTCCAGCACATATTTCGGCAGGCCGAATTCGCGTTCCTCGTTGTAGAAGGTCGCATCGTAGCGCGGGGCCTTGCCGATCAGGAATTGCGGGCAATTGTCCAGGAATATCTGGTGAAAATGGTCCGACCCGATCATCACCAGAATGTCGGGTTTGGTCTGCGCCAGTGTCTCGCGGTAGGCCTCGATCTTTTTCTTCCATATGGGCGCTTCGGGCATCTGCTGCTCGGGCGGCATGGTGGTGGCCTTGAGATAGAACGGATGATGCGTGGACGCGAGCGTCGCGACAAGTTTCGCCACTGGGGTCTCCTTCTTCGATCTTGGGGCTGTCTTGGGGCTGTCTTGGGATTGTGCGGGCAGGCCCGGTCAGGCGAACAGGTCTTGCTCGATCCCCGCCGCCTCGAACAGGTAGTCGCGGCTGGCCGTCAGTTCAGAGCGCAGGCGCGCCACGTCAAAGCCCAGCAACTGGCCGCGCCATTTCCTGACCTGCCCGGCGACCATCACCGTGTCCACATTGGTCCGCTCCATCAGCGTCACCACGGCGCCGGGCACGTTGTTGAGCGGCGCCACATTGATCGCCTCGGCGTCCAGCAGCAGGATATCCGCCTCTTTCCCGGGGGTCAGAGAGCCGATCTTGCGATCCAGTTTCAGCCCCTCGGCCCCGCCCATCGTGGCGTGACGGATCGCTTGCAGACAGGTCATCAAATCGGGATGATCGGTGTCTCCGGCAAGGGCCGCGTTATTCACCACCATCCGTTGCAGCGTGATCAGGCTGCGCATCTGGGTGAAGAAATCCGCCGTCATCGTGCATTCCACATCCGTCGACAGCGAGGTCGACATGCCCAGATCGATCGCCCGCTGGATCGGCGGCTGGCCGTGGCGCATATGCATCTCGATCGGCACCGCGAGCGAGACATGCGCCCCCGCATCCGCCGCATATTTCCAGCCATCGTCGGACATGCCGGTCATGTGGATAAAGATGTTGTCTTCGCCGAACATCCCCGCCGCGCCCAATGCGTCAAAGGTCGGCTGCATCCCGAAGGTGCCCACCACATGCAGCGCGATGGGCAGGCCAAGGTCGCGGCCGACCTTCCACGCCTCTTCATAGCCGGGCAGATAGATCTCTCCGCCCATGACCATCGTGGTCAGCTGATCGTCAGAGCTGAAATACTGCGCCTTGATCCGGGCGGCATCGGCGGGGTATTTCGCCCGCTCGCCCCAGCCTTCGAAATATCCGAAGACTCCGCGACGGCCAGCGTCGCGGAGCCCCTCAATGGCGGCATCGGAATGCTCCGGTGAGTGGTGGATCTGGGACACATCCATGACCGTGGTCACGCCCGCGTCAAGCTGGGCGATGCCGCCGAAGAGTTCGTTGATGTAGACATCCTCGGGCCGGTAAACCATCGAGAATTTCTGCAAGATCGTCTCGTAGTAGTTCGCCGCCGCGTTCATCGGGCGGCCGTCATTGATCAGGATACCGTTCGCAAGCTGGCTGCGCAGCGCGGTCTCGAACTGGTGGTGGTGGGTGTCGACGAACCCCGGCATCACCACCTTGCCGGTGGCGTCGATCACGGCGGCGTCGGGGGCATCGATGCTGGCGGCCACTGCGACAATGCGGGCACCGTCAAGCAGCACATCGCCCGCCGCGAAATTGCCCACGCTGTCGTCCATCGACAGGACCGCCCCGCCCTTGATCAGCAGGCGGCGCCCGGCCTCCCCGATCCCGGCGGGCAAAGTCGCGGCGGCCTCTTGCGCGCGGGCAGCACTCGCTGACATCGTCAGCCCGGTTGCGGCGACGGCCCCGGCCACGGCGCTGGACTTCAGGAAGTCCCGGCGCGTCGGGCACGGCAGGTCTGGCGTCTTCGGATCACACAAGCGGCACATGGTTTTCCTCCCCGGAAAGTTGATCGTGTCAGGTCCCGATGATCGTTTCCAACGACGGGTGCATTGAGATCGCATGCGCGATGGTGGACGCCATCCTGCGCAGAGTCGGCAAACGTTCTTGCACCAGCGCGTCGGGCGACACGAGGCCGGTGTAGCCCGATGTGTTCAGCGCCGCGATGGTATGCCCCTCTGCCGCGCGGATCGGCACGGCCATGGCGGTGATCCCGTAATCCAGCTGATCGACAGTGGTGGCATAGGCGGTCTCGCGCACCTCAAGCAGGATCTCGCGCAGCTTGCCCACATCAGTCACCGTGCGCGATGTCAGGGGCGTCGGGCACAGGCCGCACAAATAGGCCTCCAGCCGGTCATCGGGCAGCCCGGCCAGCAGCACCCGGCCCAGCGAGGTGGCAAAGGCGGGATAGCGCCCCCCCACCACCGCGGCCGCGCGGCGCGCCCGCTGCACCGAGAAATGCGCGATATAGATCACATCCGGCCCGTCCAGCGTCCCGACCGAGGAGGCATCGCCAAACGTCTCCACGATCTCGCGCAGGTTGGGTTGCAGCACCTCGTCGATTCGTGCCGAGAAATAAAAGGCCGAGCCAAGCGACAGCACCCGCGGCCGGAGGTGAAAGCGTTTGTCGCGCTGGCCCACATAGCCCAGATGCGCCAGCGTGATCAGACTGCGCCGCGCCGCCGCCGGGGTCAGCCCGACGCGGCGGGCAATCTCGCTCAGGGTCATTTCGGTGTGCTGGGCGTCAAAACTTTCAAGGATCGCAATGCCTTTGGCCAGCGCCTCGACGAAGTCCGGCGGGCGGTCCTCTGCCTTGATCCTGTCGAAACTGATTGGCCCGGTCACGCCGTCACATCCCTTGCTGGCCGCCCGCGCATGGGCCCGATTGAAAGCCCGCCGCGCCGACCCCAACGGGGCCGACAGAACTTTGCGGGTTGACGTAACGCTAATCCGCTCTCTATCGTTCGGCAAGCGGAAAACTTTTCGCTATGCGAAAAATGGAGACGCAATGCGAATAGGCAAGCAGGATCAGGCGTTCACGGCGATTGCCACGTCCGACGACAGTTCGATCACCGTGCGCGGGCAGGATCTGTGCGACGAGTTGATCGGCCACATCGACTTTACCACCTATTTCTGGCTGCTGGTTCTGGGACAGCGCCCGACGGATGTGCAGCGTATGATGATGGATGCCTGTCTGGTGGCGATTGCCGAACACGGCCTGGTGCCCAGCGTGCAGGCCGCGCGGATGACGCTGGCCGCAGGGCCGGACGCTTGGCAGGGCGCGATGTCGGCCGGTCTGCTGGGCATGGGCAGCGTCGTGGCCGGCAGCTCTGAAACGGCGGGCCGCTTCCTGGAGGAGGTGCTGCAAAAGGCCGAGGCGGAAGACACCGACGTGGAAACCGCCGCCATCGCCGCGCTGCGGGACCTCAAGGCGCGGCGGCAGAAGGTGCCGGGGCTGGGCCATCCGCAACACAGCGGCGGCGACCCGCGCGCCGACAAGCTTCTGAACATTGCCGATGGCCTGGGCGTGACGGGTAAATATGTGACCACCCTGCGGGTTCTGGCATATCACGCGCCCAAGATCATCAACCGCCCGCTGCCGATCAACGTCTCTGGTGCGATCCCGGCGGTGATCCTGGATGCCGGCTGGCCGATCGAGGCGCTTAAGGCCGTGCCCCTGCTGGCACGCACCGCCGGACTGGCAGCCCATCTGTATGAGGAATCCCTGCGCTCCATCGGGTTCATCCTGTCGCACAAGGCGGATCAGGCGATCGGATATGATGGACCTGGCTCGTCCAAATCCTCGTCCAAGACACCGTCCAAACCGGAGGCGGCGGAATGAAACTGCTCAAGGACATCCGCGTGGTCGAGCTGGGCACCTATATAACCGGCCCGGCCGCGGGGCTGCATCTGGCCGACCTTGGCGCCGATGTGATCAAGGTGGAACGCCCCGGCACCGGCGATCCGTTCCGGGCCTTCAAGGGCGGGCTCTATTCCCCGCATTATCAGACCTATAACCGCAACAAACGCTCCATCGCGCTGGACACCAAAGACCCCGACGACCTGGCGGCGCTGCACGATCTGGTGCGCGGCGCCGATGTGTTCATCCAGAACTTCCGCCCCGGTGTCGCCGAAAAGCTGGGCGCGGGCGAAGACACGCTGCGCGCGCTGAACCCCGGGCTGGTCTATTGCGCGATCTCGGGCTTTGGCACCTCTGGCCCGGCGCGCGACCGGCCCGCCTATGACACCGTCGCCCAGGCCGCCAGCGGCTACCTGCGGCTGCTGACCCCGCCCACCAACCCGCGCGTGATCGGGCCTGCCATCGCCGATGCGGTCACCGGCCAATACGCCGCGATGGGCATCCTGGCCGCGCTGGTCGAACGGGGCACCACCGGCAAGGGGCGGCGTCTGGACATCTCGATGCTCGAAGCGATGTGCCATTTCAACCTCGACAGCTTCACCCACTACTATTCCGAAGGCGAGATCATGGGCCCGCTGTCGCGCCCCGTAGTCTCGCAAAGCTACACCTTCGGCTGTTCGGACGGAAAATGGATCGCGCTGCACATGTCCTCGCCCGCCAAATTCTGGGACGGGCTGCTGGAGGCGACCGGGCAGCAGGCGCTGGCCGACGATCCCCGCTTTGCCGAGCGGTTGGAGCGGATCCAGCACCAGGACGCGCTGATCGAGATCCTGACGCCGGTCTTCGCCCAGGACAGCCGCGCCGCCTGGTGCGACAGGCTGCTGGCCGCCGGTGTACCCCATGCGCCCGCCTATGACGCGAACGAGGCGCTGGACGACCCGCAGGCGCGGCATCTGGGCATCGCCGTCTCGGCCCCCCATGCCACCATGGGCACCTACACCACCGTGCGCCCGCCCTACAGCTTTGACGGCGAAACGGATCCAACGATTGCGCCGCCGCCGTTCCTGGACGAGCATGGCGACGAGATCCGGGCGGAGATCCGGCAAAGACAGGCCAGCTAACGGGCGGCCAACCAGGGAGGGAGACGATCATGAGCGACGAGGAAAACCCCAAGCAGGTTCCGGCCGACGCAGTGCTGGAGGCTAGCAAGGGCATGCTGCAAAAGCAGCTCTATGCCATCTTCACCACGCCCACCGACGGGCTGGGGCCGGTGTTCGCCAATATCGAGGCACATCTGACGTTTCAGGTGCAGCTGGAACAAGAGGGCGTCATGTTCGGCGCCGGGCCGATGTGGACGGATGACGGAACCCATTGGGAGGGCGAAGGCATGGTCATCGTCCGCGCCGCCAACCGGGCCGAGGCCATCGCCATTGCTGAACGCGATCCGATGCATATCGCCGGGGCGCGGCGCTTTCACGTCAGGCCCTGGCTGGTGAATGAGGGCAGTCTTACGATCAGGCTTGACTATTCGACGCAGAAATTCACGCTAAGTTAATCGGCTCAGGGAGGAGTCCAGTATGAACAGACTATTTTCCGCCATTGCGGCGGGCGCTATCGTTTTGCCTACGGTCTTGTCAGCGCAGGAGACGCTCTATCTCACCGTCGCGTCCAGCCACCCGACCGTGGTGCCCTGGGTGGGCATGATCAAGACCCATTTCATGGCCAAGACGGATGAGATCCTCGCCGAGACGGGCAATTACGAGATCGAGTGGAACGAAGCCTTCGGCGGCCAGCTTTACAAGGCGAATGCCACGCTGAGCTCGGTCGAGGATGGCATCACCGATATCGGCTGGGTGTTCTCGTTCCTGGAACAGGCCAAGCTGCCGCTGAGCCAGGCCTCGTCCAATGCGCCCTTCGCCACCGCGAACCCGGCCAAGCTGCTGGAAACCATGCAGGAATTGCTGGAAACCAACGAGGCGTTCCTGAACGAATGGGAACAACACAACCTCAAGGTGCTGGGGCTGACGGCGACGGACCTTTATGACATCTACACCAAAGAGCCGATCGCCGGTATTGCCGATATCGACGGCATGAAGCTGTCGGCGCCGGGGGTGCTGGGCAATTGGCTGCGCGGAACCGGGGCCAATGCGGTCGATGGCGCGCTGACCACCTTTTACACCGATGTGCAGACCGGCGTCTCTGACGGCGCGCTGACGCTGGCACTTGGCGCGCTGCCGATCAAGCTGTACGAGGTCGCCCCCTATATCAACCGCTTCGACATGGGCGGGTCGTTCTCGGGCGCCGTGGCGATCAACCGCGACAGCTGGGACGGGCTGCCCGAAGAGGTGCAGACCGCGATGATCGAGGCGGGGAGATATTACACGGTCAGCCACGGGCAGGATCTGGTCGACCGCCATGAATTCGCGCTGAACAAGATGGTCGAGCTGGGCGCGGATCAAAGCACCCCGGTGCAGATCGTGCCGATGTCTGCCGAAGAGCGCGCCGCCTGGGTCGCCCTGCTGCCGAACATCGCTGCGGAATGGGCCGCCCCTCTGGATGCCCGCGGCATTCCCGCCAGCGACTTTGTCCGCGCCTATATGGAAAGCTTGCGTGCTCGCGGCGAAGTGCCCGAACGCGCCTGGGACGAAGAGCTCTGAGCGGAGCACAGCAGTGACATCCAAATCAAACGCGAACGCCCCCGACGCGGGGCGTTCCGACCCCCCGGCGATCCGGGTCTGGAATGGCGTTGTCGAAAGCTTCGCGGCTCTGGGCACCGTGCTGATCGGCGGGCTGATGCTGATCATCTGCGCCGACATCGTGGCGCGGAACACAATGGGGGCGTCCCTGCCCCTTGTATCGGAACTGGGCGCGATGATCGTCGTGCTGATCGTGGCGCTGCAGCTGGCCGCCACCGTCCGCGCCAACCGTCTCGCCCGGACAGAGATCTTCATCACCCCGTTCACCGACCGGTTTCCCCGCGCGGGTGCCGGGCTGGAGGCGCTGTTCGACCTGATCGGCGCCGCGGTGATCGGCGGCATCGCCTGGGCCTCGATCCGGATACTCGACAAGGATTGGCAATCGGCGGAATTCATCGGCACGCCGGGCCTTGGCACGCTGCCGACCTGGCCCTTCCGCGCCCTGATCCTGGCGGGCTTCGCGATCGCGGCGATCGAATTCGTGGTCCGGATCCTGCGATTGTTCGTCTCCGCCCCCCGAAAGGCTCCCAATCCATGAGCCCGGTCGAGGTAGGATCCTACGGCATTCTAGCGCTGATCGTGCTGATCTACATCGGCCTGCCCATCGGGATCGGCATGCTGGCCGTCTCCTTTGTCGGGGTCACGCTGATCCGCAACGACGTGGTCGCCTTCCGGATGATGGGCCAGGTCGCCAATGACAGCCTGGAGGAATATCTGTTCGCCGTCGTGCCGCTGTTCGTTCTGATGGGGCTTCTGGTGACCGTCTCGAATGTCGGTAAGGACACGTTCGACGTGTTTCAACGCTTGCTGCGCCGGGTCACCGCGGGGCTGGGCATCGCCACTGTCTTTGCCAATGCCGTGTTTGCCTCGATCACCGGGATCTCCATCGCGTCGGCCACCGTGTTCAGCCGCGTCGCGGTGCCCGAGATGACCCGCCACGGCTATTCCAAAAGCTTCGCTACGGGCGTCGTGGCCGGCTCGTCGGTGCTGGGGATGCTGATCCCGCCGTCGCTGCTGATGATCGTCTATGCCGTGCTGGCAGAGCAATCGGTGGGCCGCATGTTCCTGGCCGGCGTCGGCCCGGGGTTGCTGCTGTCGGTCCTGTTTGCCGCGACCATCCTGATCCTGGCGCGGACCCGCCCCGCGATGGTCTATGACGTGCAGGACGACCGCGCCACCTACGAGGATTTCCCGGCCCGCGACCTGGTGCTCAAGGCGGTCCCGATCCTGATCATGATGGGGGTGGTTCTGGGCGGATTGTATGGCGGCTTTCTCAACCCGACAGAGGCGGGCGCGGCCGGCGCCTTTGTCGCGCTGGTGATCGCCGTGCTGCGCCGGTCCCTGCCCCGCCGGACATTCTGGAACCTCCTGGTGGAGACCGGGCAGATCACCGTCTCGGTCCTTTTCCTGATCCTCGCCGCCACCTTCTTTTCGCGGATGCTGGCCCTGTCGGGTGTGCCGCGCGAACTGGCGGAATTCTTCCTCGAAGGGTCCATCGGCCCCTACGGATTTCTGCTGGTCTATCTGCTGCTGATCCTCGCATTGGGCTGCCTGATCGATTCCATCTCGATCATGCTGATCCTGCTGCCCATCGCCTTGCCGGTGGCCGAGGCGGCGGGCTTTGACCTCATCTGGTTCGGCGTGCTAACCGTGATCGCCGTGGAAACCGGCTTGCTGACACCGCCGTTCGGCCTGTCTGTCTACACGATCAAATCCGCGATGGACGATCCTGACCTGCGGGTCGGGGACATCTTTCGCGGGGCCCTTCCCTTCGTGGCGGCGATGCTCGTCTCCATCCTTATCGTTGGCGTCTTTCCCCAGATCGCAACCTGGCTGGCGCGCCTTTAACCAAACGGACACCTCATGACCTCGACCCTGCTTCTTGTTCCCGGCAGCCTGCGCGCTGCCTCTGCTTCCCGCGCCACGGTGCGCGCCCTTACGCAGCGATTGGAGGGCAAGGCCACCTGCGACATCGCCGATATCGGCGTTTTGCCGCATTACAACGCGGACATCACCGATTCCGCCGAGGTGGCCGCCTGGATCGCCCAGGTCGGCGCGGCGGATGGGGTGGTCTTTGTGACGCCGGAATACAATTATTCTGTGCCCGGAGTGCTGAAGAACGCCATCGACTGGGCCTCGCGCCCCGCTTTCGAGGCGGTTCTCAAGGGCAAGCCCTGTCTGGTCGTGTCAGTCTCGGGCGGGCCGCTGGGCGGTGTGCGTGCGCAAAGCCATCTGAAAGCCACGCTGAACGGGGTCCTGGCCAACGTCTTTCCCTGCCGTGAAATTCTGGTCACAATGGCCAACAGCAAGGTCGAGGATGGCGTGCTGACCGATGCCGCGATCCTCGATTTCGCCATGGCGGCGATGGACGACTTCCTCAAGACACTCTGAGCGTTGCGGCGCGGGCAGACCGTCGCCCGCCCGCGTGGCGAAGCGCCAACCAGGATCCACCGGAACAGGCGATCTTGGCCCTATGAACCATTAAGCTCGTACGGACGTGATCCCATCCGGGGCATTCCGAACGCCCTGAAGCACCGGAAAGGTCAAGCCATATGGTGCAGTCCGGTGCTTCCACGCGAGCCGCCCGCGACACCCTTGGGTCGGGCGCCATGGCACCCGTTTTTGCTCGCGCCGTCCCGTCGAAACGGCTGGGAACGAGCCAAAGCGGGGCGCGCCAGAACGCACTCGCATGTCGGACCGATCGAGCCCTTGATAGGCCGTCTCTGCCCCGGTCTGGCATGTGATCTCCCGAGTCCGATCCGGCGTCACACGCCATAAGGCCCCGCCGATGAGGCTTTGCCCGGAACGCGACGCCCCGTTCAAGCCGTGGCGGCCATCGGAGTTGGGAAAACGCCAGCGATACAGCGTGCGAAGGAGTCCAGCTCCGGCTTGTCCCGGGTTGTGATCGCTTCCCACATCGGGCCGAAAACCGGGTCTCCGAGCATTGACCGCGCCTTGCCGCGCAATTTGGTCGCGCGGTCCGGAAGCGCCATCGGCGTCTTGAGATCGTGAACGCCCTGCAGCTTGCGCCCGTCGGCCATCTTGATCGCCACATGCCCCGCCGTTACCCCCAGGCTGTCATCCTCGCTGACGGTGACCCGGTCGCGCAGGGCAACAAGGCGCGGATTTACGCAGGCGGCATCGCTGAATGTGTCAAGCTGCGCGGTGTCCTGACCGTCCATCACCATGGCCGCGATCAGTTTCAGGCTGAACTTCGCCTCCAACCCCGTCCGGGGCTCTGGCAGATTGCAGACCGACATCCAGCTGGGATGTACAGAGACGGTGACACTGTCGACTTCCTTGCCCGCCATACGACGCGACTGGGAGTCCAAAGCCTCGATCATCGCGTGGGTGCCGTGGCAGCAGGCGTGGAACTTGTGCGTCACATAGTCGAATTGCCACACCTCCCCCAGGTCCATCAACGCGGACGCCCGCGCGGTGCCGGCATGGGTCGCCCCGAAGCCAAAGTCGCATTCCAGCGCATCAGGCCGTGACACAAAGCCGGCGGCGGCCAAGGTTGCCGCCTCCACGCCGGTGGCGGCCGCCATCCCGGCCGCATAGGGCTTGCCCATGGTGCCGAACTGCGATTTCAGCCCTGCGGCCCGCGCCGCCGCGATCCCGAACGCATGGCGTATCTGGGCGACGTTCAACCCCATGATCCGACCGGCGGCGGCGGCGGCGCCGAACGCGCCCGCCGTCGAAGTCTGATGAAAGCCCGCGTCGTAGTGGCTGCGGCCAAGCCAGCGCCCGACCCGGATCGACACTTCGGCCCCGATCACGCAGGCGTCCAGAAAATCGCCGGCCTGCTGCCCCTCGCGCTCGGCCACCGCAAGAGCGGCCGAAATCACCACAACCGACGGATGCCCGATATGCCCGAAATGCGTATCGTCATAGTCCAGCGCATGGCTGGTGGTGCCGTTGACCAGCGCCGCGGCCCGCGCGGGCAGCCTCTCTGTTACGCCGAACAGGGTGCTTTGGCCTGTGCCGCCCTCGGCCAGCGCCATCTCGCGCACGATCCGCGACACGGGCTCGTCCCGGCCAGCATATCCACAGACCGCCCAGTCGAACATCGACAGGCGCATCATCGCCAACGCCCCTTCGTTCGGCTTACCGCTCGCGGCGAATGTCGCCAATTCCTCGGAAATCATAAAAACCTCCCAATGGGCTTCTGACGGTTCCCGAAAGACATGGCCGTCCGGGCACAGGTTATGACGAACCTCCCGGAAAAGCGTAAATAATGTGTTCCCGTCTCAGCCGTCTCCGGGCGATCTTAGGAATAAAGCTGTTTGGCGCGGGTCTGAAACGCCGCCACGATGCGCTGCATGGCCTGATTGAACACCAGCCCGATGGCGCGCTGCAGAATGATGTTCCGGAACTCGAAATCGACAAAGAAGGTGACCTCGCAGCCGCCCTCTGGAAGGTCAGCGAATGACCATGTCGATTTCAAATATTTGAAAGGCCCATCAATGTATTCCGTGACGATCTTAAAGTCGGTGCCATGCAGCTCGACCCGGCTTCCGAACCGCTCCCGGAAGACCTTGAACGAGATCACCAGATCCGCTTCCATCAGCCGGCCATAGGGGGCCTCGGCGACGCTCCGGATACGGGCGGCGGCACACCAGGGCAAGAACTGCGGATATTTGTCAACATCCGCCACCAGATCGAACATCTGCTGCGCCGTGTACGGAAGCTTGCGGGAATCGGAATGGGTCGTCATTGCACACGGTTGTTTGCCATCTCAGGTGCATTTCGTATGGTCACCGGGCAAAGAATCCAAGGGGACGGCATGTCTCAGACTGAATATGTGATCGACCGTATGATTTCGGCCAAGTCCATCGCCGCCCGGATCGAGGCGCTGGCGGCAGAGATTCGCACCGCTTTCGCGGATACCGAACAACTGATCGTCGTGGGCCTTCTGCGCGGCTCCTTCGTGTTCATCGCCGATCTGGTGCGGGAACTGGACCTGCCGGTGGAGGTCGATTTCCTCGAAGCGTCGTCCTACGGCAACTCCACTGAATCCAGCCGCGAGGTGCGGATCCTCAAGGATCTGCGCGGCGAGATCGCCGGGCGCGATGTGCTGGTCGTCGAGGATATCGTCGACACCGGCTATACGCTGACCCATGTTGTCGGACTGCTGAAGTCGCGCAAACCTCGGCGGCTGGAGACGATTGCCCTGCTCGACAAACCATCGCGCCGCGAGGTGGATGTGAAGG
The DNA here is from genome assembly GCA_964352155.1 of uncultured Maritimibacter sp. GTDB lineage: Bacteria > Pseudomonadota > Alphaproteobacteria > Rhodobacterales > Rhodobacteraceae > Psychromarinibacter. The sequence goes on from CAYGRI010000029.1 coordinate 15,004, forward strand.
CGACCTGGACCGGCTTTGAGATCCCGGACGAGTTCGTCGTGGGCTACGGGATCGACTTTGCCCAGCGGAACCGCAACCTGCCCTATCTCGGCAAGGTCCGTTTCACCGGGGCGTGACGCGGGCGTCTTGCGCAGCGCTGATGTCAAAGCACCCGGTCGCGGCCCTTCGGAGCGTGTCGCGCCAAACCCAGGTCACATGCCGCGCCAAAGCGCCCGTTCTGTGCAAACCCTGCCCCGGTCCGGCATCCATTCGGGAGCTTCGGTGCGGCGCGGCAGGCTCTATTCGGTCAAACCGGGCGCCAGGGCCGCGCCGGCGGCGATGGTCTCGGCATCCAGCCGATCCGCCAGATAGGCGCAATCGTCTTCGGCGGCCGCCCGATCCTCGCCCGACAGCCGCTGCGTTCCGACCAGACACCAGGCCCAGCCGAGCGCGGGATCCCGGTAGCTCTGTGCCCCCTCGATCAGATCGAACGCCAGATTGATCGCCGCCTGCCCGCCACCAAGCTCTGCCGCCATCTCGTACAACGCCATCGACGCCAGGGGATCGGGCGCGACGGCATAGCCATAGGCATACATGGTGCCCAGATTGCCGATCGCTTCGGGGTTCCCGCCCGCGGCCGCCGTGGCAAAGAGATCGAAGGCATGGGTCAGGTCTTCGTCCACGCCGCGCGCCTCTATATACATCAGGCCAAGGCTGTTCATGGCGTTCATATTGCCCAGATCAGCGGCTTGCGCATAAAGCTCTGCCGCCTTTTCCGCATCCGCCCCCCCATCAACGGCGCCGAACTCAAATATCCGGCCCAAGACGACCATCGCCGGGGAATAGCCGGTGGCCACCGACCGCTCGTAATAGGCCATGGCGGTGGCGATATCCGAGGGCTGATAACGGCGCCCGAGGTTGTACAGCGCCTTGTCGAAATCCTGCGCCGCGGCTTTCTCCCACCAGTCCAGCGCGATATCGGAATCCCGCGTCACCCCCTTGCCGGTGTCATAGGCGTCGCCAAGGATGTTCTGGGCAATCGGATCGCCTGCTTCGGCGGCGGGGCGCAGCACCTCCAGCGCCGCCTCATAGGATCCGGCGATGTAATCCAGCCGCGCGGCGGCGACCTCGTCTGCGGCGGGTTGCGCCGCGGCCCCCTGCGCGACGATCATCAGGGGAAGCGACAGAAGCATGGGCCAGCGCCGCCCGCCTTGCTGCGTCAAACGGGTCATCTCAGCATCTCCTGCATCCGCGCCAGGCCCGCGTCCCGCACCTGCGGGTCCAGTTGTTCGGCCAGAAAGGCGCAACCTTCCTCGAATTCCCGCTTCTGATCGGCGCGCGCCCGCTGCAAGGCGACCTGACACCAGGCCCAGCCCATCGCCGGATCCTGGAAGGCCCCGTCCGTGTCGATCAGCGCGTGGGCCATGTTGAACGCGGCCCTTGCATTCCCCCGCCGCGCCGCGAACAGGTACAGAGCATGGGCGGCCACCGGATCGGCGCGCACCGCATAGCCCTCCTCATACATCGCCCCCAGATTGTTGATCCCAAGGGCAGAGCCCGCATCGGCCGCGGCGGCGAACAGATCAAAGGCATAGGCCAGATCCTCGTCCACCCCGTCGCTGTAGACATAGAGCTTGCCCAGATTGTTCATCGCCGTCACCTCGCCGCCCTCCACGGCCTGCTGATACAGCTTCGCCGCCATCTCGAAGTCGGGCCCTGCGCCAAAGGCGCCGGTTTCGTACATCCAGCCAAGGCTGTTCATCGACCCGGCATTGTCAAGCGCGATACTCCGCTCGAAATAGGTCTTGGCTGTCTCCGGCGCTTCTGCCTGATAATGCAGGCCCAGATTGTGCAGCGCGCGGGGGAAATCCTGCGCGGCCGCGGCGTCCCACCATTCCAAAGCCTTGGCCCTGTCCTGCGCCACGCCGTTGCCCCGGTCATAGGCATCGGCGACGATGTTCTGGGCATTCGCATCCCCGGCTTCGGCGGCGGGGATCAGCACCGCGAGCGCCGCCTCATAATCGCCATTGATATAGGCCAGACGGGCCTCGGCGATCTCATCCTGGGTGGGCTGAGCGATCGCGGCGGGCGCGGCCAGACAGATCAGCGCAAGCAGTCGCAACAAACGGAGCATGGCTTTGTCCTTTGTAAAGACCTTCCTCGAAAGCCTAGCGTGTATGGGCAATCAGTCAATTCCGAAGGCGGTCTGACCATGAACCCGATCTGGCTGTTCCGGATGAAACGATGGGCGCAAAACCCACCCTCGTGGCGAAAGGTGCGCTTTGTCTTGATCATCGTCCTGATCTGCCTGGCGCTGTTCGCGGTGGAGCGGATCTTTGGCTGGCCCGACTGGCTGACACCGGATCGCGGCCCGCGCTAAAGCGCAGTGGCGAGGGCCAGTTCGGGGGCCCAGTGCGGGGGCCCAGTGCGGGGGCCGTCGCTAAAAGCCGCCGCGTTCCCCCAGCAGGGCCACGGCATGGGCGTCCAGCGCCTCGGCCAGCCGGTCGCGGACCACGGCGATGCGCGGCGCGCCGGCCAGATCCGCATGAGTCGCCACCCACAACGGCACCGACATCGCCGGGGCCAGCCCCTCCAACCGCTCCAAACGGTCATCGGCCTCGCCCAGCACCGCGGGCAGAATCGCGCGCCCCATCCCCGCCCCTGCCATCTCGCGCAGCGACACAAAGCTGTCGGCGGCGCCCGCGATCTCGGTCTCGGGCACGGTCTCGGCAACCCAGCGCCCGGCGGGAGAGCGCATCAGGTCCTGCACCGGCGCCAGCCACACCGGCGGGGCGCCCGGCGCGGCAAAGACGCCAAAGCCCAGATCGGCGGCGCGAATCCCCTTAAGCTCGGGCGGCAGCGTTTCCGCGGGGCGCACGGTGATGTCCGACTGCATCCGCGCCAGATCGAGATGCGCGTTCGAACTGCGCAATTCCAGCCGCAGCCCCGGCGCATCCCGGCGAATCTTCGCCAGGACCGGCGCCATCACGGAACAGCACAAACTGTCGGACGAGGTGATCCGCACCGTGCCGGTCAGCGGCGCCTGCGCCCCCTCGATCACGCGGTCCACGGCCAGCATCGCCCGTTCCACCGCCCGCGCCGCATCGATCAGCGCCGCGCTGTCCTCGGACACCGAGTAACCCTTTACAGTCCGGTCAAAAACCGGCCCGCCGTGGCGATCCTCAAAGGCCGCGATCCGGCGCAGCACCGTGGCATGGTTCACCCCCAAAACCCGAGAAGCCGCCGCGACCGAACCATTCTCGGCCACCGCGAGCACATATCGCAGATCGTCCCAATTCGTGCTGTGCATTTTATCACAGGACCAATGCAAAAAACGTCACTGGCATTTCATAAACCCGCCGCTACGATGACTTTGAAATGGTTATATCTCAGGGAGCTTCCAGATGAAATTCACGCGCAGTGCACTTCTTGGTGTGGCAGCGGCCGCTGTCGCCAGCACCGTTGCTTTTGCCGCCGGTCACGTCGAAACCGAAGGCGCCGTCAAAGCGCGTAAGGCCCATATGCAGTTGTTCGCGTTCGAGCTTGGGATCCTTGGCAACATGGCCAAAGGCGCGATCGACTTCGATGCCGACCTCGCGCAGCGGGCCGCGTCGAACATGAGCGCGCTGGCAATGGTGGACGCCACCGATTTTTGGCCCGCAGGATCCAGCTCGGCCGATATCGAAGGGACGAAGGCCCTGCCGGTGATCATGGAAGACAACGCTGGCTTCATGAAGATCTTCGCCGATCTGGAGACCGCGACTGCCGCGCTGGCCGCCGACACCAGCTCGCTGGATGCGGTCCGCGCCGGGCTTGGACCGATCGGTGGCGCATGCGGCGCTTGCCACAAGGCCTACCGCGAGTCCAACTAAAGCTTCGGCAACAAAGAGACCGGCTTTATGCGCAAATTCTTTTCCGTTTTGGTCGTCCTGGCAATCGCCGGGGCGGCCGTGTTCTGGTGGGTCACCCGGCCCACCATTGAAGATGACGCCGTTCTGTCCGGTCTGACACCCGATCTCGCCCAGGGCGAGCTTGTGTTCTACGCGGGCGGCTGTGCCTCGTGCCACGCCGCCGACGAGGCTACTGGCGATGAAAAACTGGTCCTGGCCGGCGGCCAGGGCTTTGCCAGCGATTTCGGAACCTTCTACGCCCCCAATATCTCGCCCGACCCGGATGCCGGGATCGGCGGCTGGTCCGCGCTGAACCTCTATAATGCGATGCATAACGGCGTCTCGCCGGAGGGCGCCCATTACTACCCTGCCTTCCCCTACACCTCCTACATTCTGGCGACGCCGCAAGACGTCGTCTCGTTGCATGCCTTCCTGCAGACCCTGCCCGCTAGCGACACCCCCAGCAAACCGCATGACGTGGGCTTTCCCTTCAACGTCCGGCGGATCCTGGGCGGTTGGAAATTCCTGTACCTTCGGAACGGCTACACGCTGACCGGCGAGCTGACCGATGTGGAACGCCGCGGGCGCTATCTGGCCGAGGCGCTGGGACATTGCGGCGAATGCCACACCCCCCGCGACGCGCTGGGCGGTCTGGATCATGACCGCTGGCTGGCGGGCGCCCCGAACCCCAGCGGGCGCGGCAATATACCCAACATCACACCGGCAGAGCTCACCTGGTCCGATCTCGACCTGACCTCCTATTTCGAAACCGGCTTTACGCCCGAGTTCGACAGCGCCGGCGGCCATATGGCGGCGGTGATCGAAAACCTGGCGAAACTGCCGGTGGAGGACCGCGAGGCGCTGACGGCCTATCTGCGCAAGGTCGCCCCCGCCGAATAGCGATTATGGGGTTGGCCGCCGCAGCGCGCAGGGCTACGTTACCCGGAAGATAACAGGCACAAGCCTGAGATGACACCGGGAGGACTATAATGAACAAGCTGATGGGACGGGTCGCGCTGGCGGCCCTGGCGACGGGTTTCGCGACCGAGACGATGGCCGTGGAGTGGAATGTCTCGCTTTGGGGACAGCGCCGCGCCTTTACCGAACATGTGGAAAAGCTGGCCGAACTGGTCGAGGAGAAGTCGAATGGCGATTTCACCTTGAGCGTGTCCTACGGCGGCCTGTCGAAGAACACTGAGAACCTCGATGGCATCTCCATCGGCGCGTTCGAAATGGCGCAGTTCTGTGCCGGCTACCACCGCGACAAGAACCGCGCGATCACCGTCCTGGAACTGCCCTTCCTGGGCGTGGCGAACCTGGATGAAGAGGTCGCCGTCAGTCATGCGGTCTACGGTCACCCTGCCGTTGCCGAAGAGATGGCGCAGTGGAATGCAAAGCTGCTGATGACCTCGCCGATGCCGCAGTACAACCTTGTCGGCACGGGCGAGCCGCGCGACACGCTGGCCGCCTTCGACGGGATGCGCGTGCGCGCCACCGGCGGTCTGGGCGAGGCGTTCAAGGCGGTGGGCGGCGTTCCGACCTCTGTGACATCGTCCGAAGCGTATAACGCGATGGAATCGGGCGTGGTCGATACGGTCGCCTTTGCCCAGCATGCGCATCTGTCGTTCCGTACTATCGACATCGCCACCTGGTGGACCGCGAACCTGAACCCCGGCACCGTCAACTGCCCCGTCGTCGTGAATATCGACGCCTACGAGGATCTGTCGGACGCGCACCGTGCGATCCTGGACGAGTCCGTGGACGAGGCGATCGCCTATTACCTTGAGAATTACGGCGCACTCCTGGGCCGCTGGGAAACCATTCTGGACGAAAAGAACGTGGCCCGCGTGATGATCCCGGACAGCGAGCTGGACGCGTTCCGCGACACGGCCGGCAAGCCGATCCACGATGCGTGGATCGCCGATATGACGGCGCAGGGGCTTCCGGCGCAGGAGCTGTATGATCTGGTGTTCGACACGCTCGACGCGCATCGCAGCACTCAGTAAGTCCCAGGCCGCCCCGGGATGACCGGGGCGGTCCGAGCCAAGGCCCCTCATGTCCAATTCTCCCGTCCTTGCTGACGACAGCCTTCTGTCGCGCACCGACCGTGCCTGGCTGCGGCTGGAAGCCACGCTGAACCTGATCGGTGGCGGGGTGATCTTTCTGCTCGTCCTGCTTGCGGTCTGGAATGTGATCGGGCGCAAGTTCTTTGGGGCGCCGGTGCCGGGCTATGTCGACTGGACGCAGCAATTCATGGCCACCTTCGCCTTTCTGGGCCTGGCCTTTTGCCAGCGCGAGGGCGGGCATATCCGCATGGACATCGTGGTGGGGCGCCTGCGCGGCCGGATGCTGTGGTTCGCCGAGCTTTTGTCGGTGATCTTCATGCTGTTGCTGACCACGGCGCTGATCTATGGCACCTGGTTCCACTTCCAGCGCTCTTTCGATTTCTCGGCCCCGATGTGGTCGCGCGACAGTTCCATCGACATCGCCTTGCCACTGTGGCCCGCCAAGCTGCTGGTGCCCTTTGCCATGGCGGTGCTGTGGATCCGGCTGGCGCTGCAGATCTGGGGGTTTGCCCGCGCCATGATCCGGGGCGACGCGCGCCCCGTTGCCGTCCCGCTGGTCGAGGATCCCGCCGCCCAGGCCGCGCATGAGGCCAACTCGATGGAGGGGATCTGAATGTGCCCACACCCCCGGCCTATTGCGGTGCCCGGTAACAACGAGACTCAGGCGGGCAAATGGATTCTCTGATTGATATGAAGGTCTTACTGGCGGATATGGATATTTTCCATGTCTCGCTGTGGCTGTCGGGCTTTCTGGTGTTCCTTGTGATCATTGGCGTGCGCGTCGCCTTTGCCACAGCTTTCATCGGCTTTCTGGGGCTGTGCCTGTTCTTCATGTCGAAACAAGGCTTTGACAAAGGGCTGGTGACGGCGATGAAGCTGGCCGGACAGGTGCCGCATTCCAAATCGACCACCTACGCCCTGTCGCTGATCCCGACCTTCATCCTGATCGGCTATCTGGCCTATTACGCCGGCCTGACGCGCTATCTGTTCGAGGCAGCAAAGCGCTGGGTCGGCTGGCTGCCCGGCGGCTTGGCGGTGGCCACCGTGTTCTCGACCGCGGGATTTGCCGCTGTGTCGGGCGCCTCGGTTGCGACATCGGCGGTCTTCGCCCGGATCGCGATCCCCGAGATGCTGAAGCTTGGCTATGACAAAGCCTTCGCGGCCGGCGTCGTGGCGGCAGGCGGAACGCTGGCCTCGCTGATCCCGCCCTCGGCAATTCTGGTGATCTACGCAATCATCGTGGAACAATCGGTGGGCAAGCTGCTGCTTGCGGGCTTTCTGCCGGGCTTTGTCTCGGCGCTGATCTATGCCGCGCTGATCATCGGCATGGCCAAGGCGCGACCCAGCCTTGGCCCTGCGGTGGGCGGCTTTACCTGGAAAGAGCGGTTCGCCTCGCTGCCCGGAACACTGCCGATTGCCCTGGTGATCTTTATCATCGTGTATTCCATCTACTTCGGCTGGGCGACCCCGACAGAGGCCGGGGCGCTGGGGGCCTTTGTCGTGCTGATCATGGCAGCCTGGCAGGGGATGAAATGGCCCCAGCTGCGCGGCGCCTTGATGGAGGCCGCCAAGCTGACGGTGATGATCTTCACGATGATCTGGGGCGTGCTGATCTATGTACGCTTTCTGGGCTTTGCCAAACTGCCCGACGCCTTCGCTGACTACATCGGCGGTCTGGATCAGCCGGTCTATGTGACGCTGCTGATGATCCTGCTTGGCTATGTGGTTCTGGGCATGTTCATGGACGCCATCGGGATGCTGATCCTGACGCTTCCGGTGACCTTCCCCGCGGTGATGGCTCTGAACGGCGCCGCGCCGGGCGAAGTGGGCGCCCTGGGCATGACGACCGAGGAATGCGCGATCTGGTTCGGGATCATCGTGGTCAAGATGGCAGAGCTTTGTCTGATCACACCGCCCATAGGTCTGAATTGTTTTGTCGTCGCCGGCGTGGCGCAGGACAACAAGATCCCGATCTCGGTTCAGGACGTGTTCCGCGGCGCCTCGCCCTTCTTCGTGGCGGATGTGGTCACCGTGGCCGTGCTGATCGCCTTCCCCGGGATCGTGCTCTGGCTGCCCAACCTGCTGTAAGGCCTCAGGCCCGTCTGGGATGGCCCCGCCCTCTCGGCGGGCCGCGGTGCCCCCCATACGAGCGGGATCGCCGCCTGGCAGGTCAGCGCGACGCAGCCGGTGACAATCAGGGGACACTCGGCCAAAGCGTCTCTCGCCCGATCGGAAGCGCGCATGCACAGGACGGGAACGCAAAGAACGGCCCCGCTTGCCCATGATGTGGCGCGGTCCGCGCTAGCCGCAGGGCGTCAGGGTCAGGTCGATTGCCAAGCGGCTGTCGCGATCCTGGGACAGGTCCGACACATTGATCATCAGGCGCCCGTCCACAACCCGCACCCGCTTGTTGCCGATGCCCAGAGTCGTGCCGGCCGGGTCGATGCGTGCGGCCGAAATCTCCGGACATCCGGGCGCCAGATCGATGATATAGCCATTGAAGCGCGCCTTGTAAAAACCGCCGGGCTCCGCCGCGCGGTAGTCCAGCAGGATGCGGTCGGCCGAGACATCGACGATCACCGGAACGAGGTCGATGTCGCGCTTGCCCTCTTCCTGCAGCCCCAGTTCCACCGCATCGCCGACAGTCGCCTCGTAGATCTGGCTTTGGTAGAGCATCACCGCCGGGTTGTCATAGGTCTCGATCTGGAAGGTGAAATCGCGGCCCATGAGCCCCTGCGCCCCGGCGGGGCTGGCGACAAGGGCGAGGCAGAAAAGCAGGCGCATAGGATCATTCCATTGCTGGTGGTCTTCGTCCTACATTGCGCAGCAAGCGGCGGTCGCGCCAAGCGGAAAATGGTGTCCCCGGCAGCACCAGACCGGTCGCCCCAAGCTCCCGCACAGCGGCCCCTGCCCCCAGCTTGAACCGCGCCAGCCCCGGCGCATTGACCGTGTCGAGGAGGCCAAGGTCGATCCGCTGCCGCCCCAACCGGGCGAAATCGCGCATCGCCTTCCACAAAAGCCGGTGGTGGGCGGAGGCGCGGCGCCCCTCCTCCCCGTTCCAGCCGATGTGATAGGTGACGCCGGGCGCATGGTCGAGGAACAGCATCGCCGCCACAATCTCCCCCCGCGCGCGGGCCGTGTACAGCCGCATCGGCGCCCCGCTGGCACCGGCCCAGGCGGCAAGAAAGGCCGGGGGCAGCGCGCGGTAGCCATGCGCCAGCCGCTGCGCCTGATCCTGTGCGGTCAGCCAGGCCAGCTCCATCCCAGAGGGGATGGTGCTGGCAAGTTTCAGCCGACCGCGTTCGGACCGCACCAGGCGATTGCGCCACTTGCCATGCATCCGCGCCCGCATCTCCTCGGGCGTGGCAGAAAGGGGCAGTTCGGCCATGTGCATCGGGGTCAACAACGGCAAAACCGGCGCGCCCGGCCCCTCTGGCGTGGCGATCAGCGTCCCGACACCGGGCAATGCGCGGCCCAGCCGCCGCAAACAGTCCGCCGCGAGCGTGCCGCCCTGCAGGCAGCCGTGATCCAGCCAGATCGGCCCGCGCGGTACAAAACCCATCCGCAAAGGCCCGGCGCGCCGCAGCAATATCTGCGCCAGCCCCAGCAAGCGCCCGTCGCGCCAAATCTCGGCGCGCTGCACCTCGCGCCCCATCGCCGCCACCGCGGCCCCATAGCGCCAGCTGTGCTGTAGCGCACAGGCGGTGTCTGGCAAGGCCGCAGTCCAGGCTTGCCGGTCAAGCCGATTCCAAAGGATATCCATCCTCCCGTTGTGGCCGGAACGGGCTTAATTCGCGGTAAATGAATGCGATTTAACGCAATCTTCAGCAAGGCCGTTCACGCTGTCGCCATGGCTGAAAAACTCTCTGTCATGGGCATCCATGCCCCGCCGCCCCGCCCCACGATCTGGGCCGCAACCCTTTTGGCGACGGGGCTAAGCCTTGTGTTCCTGATCGGGCTGGGGCTGGTCCGTCTGGTGACCTGACCCTAGCGGTACAGCAGCGATGTCCCGTTGTGGAACAGATGTACCTTGGACGGATCGGCACCCAGCTTGACCTCGGTGCCGCGCACATCGATGTGGATCCCGGGCAGCTTGGCGATCACCGGCTCGTTTTCCCCGTCGCGCTTGAAATACAGCACCGTCACCTCGCCCAGTGCCTCAAGGATCTCGACCGTTCCGGCGTAAAGGAAATTGTCCCCGGTCGGCGCGACAAGGTCTTCGGGACGCACGCCCACATTCACCGTCAGCCCCATATCCGCGTCGGTCGTGGGCACATCGGACACGGCCACCCCGCCGCCGGGCAGCGCCACCGTGGTCTGCGTGCCGGTGCCGGTGATCTCGCCCGGGATCAGGTTCATGGCCGGAGAGCCGATGAACTGCGCCACGAATTCGTTCTGCGGCCGCTCATACAATTCCAGCGGGGTCCCGACCTGGCTGATGCCCTTGTTGGCCAGCACCACGATCCGGGTCGCCAGCGTCATCGCCTCCACCTGATCATGGGTGACGTAGATCATCGTCGAGTCGGGCATCTGTTCTTTGAGCTGCGCGATCTCGATCCGGGTGGCAACGCGCAAGGCGGCATCCAGGTTCGACAGCGGCTCGTCGAACAGATATACCTTGGGATCGCGCACGATGGACCGCCCGATGGCCACCCGCTGCCGCTGCCCGCCCGACAGCGCCTTTGGCAGCCGGTCCAGATAGGGTTCCAGCTGCAGGATCTTTGAGGCCTTGGACACCGCCGCCGCGATCTCTGCCGGCGATTTCTTGGCGATCTTGAGCGCGAAGCTCATGTTGTCGCGCACGGTCATGTGGGGATACAGCGCGTAGGACTGGAACACCATCGCGATGCCCCGCTGGGCGGGCGGCACGTCGTTCACCACCATCCCGTCGATCTCCAGCGCGCCGGAGGTGATCTTTTCCAGCCCCGCGATCATCCGCAACAGCGTGGACTTGCCACAGCCCGAGGGGCCGACGAAGACGATCAGCTCGCCCGTCTTGATGTCGAGGTTGATGTTCTTGAGAACCTCGATCGTGCCGCCATAGGCCTTGCCAACGTCCGTCAGTTTCAGCTCGGCCATGTCCTCTTCCCTTTTCTTGTCTCAGCCAGCAGACAGGCCGTAAAAGGCCTGCCACGGCGGCAATGTTATCGTGCTTGCATCCCGGCCCGACCGGAACGGGGCGCCTTCGGCCTCTGTCCAGTCGCCCTCTGGCAGGGTCATTTCAATCTCTGTCGCACTCAGGTTGAACGCGCAATAGATCCTGGAGGCCTCCTGCGCCCGGATCAGCGCGATGCAGTCCTGGCGCGCCTCGACCACCGCCTGGGTGCCCTTGGCAAAGGTCGGATGAGCCGCCCGAAACGCCAGCATCCGGCGGTAAAAATGCAGCGTGCTGTCGGTATCCTCGACCTGCGCGCCGACGGCGCGGCTCACATGCTCCATCGCGACGGGCAACCAGGGTTTGCCATCAGAGAAGCCGCCGTTGGCATTGTCGCGCACCCAGGGGATCGGCGTGCGACAGCCGTCGCGGCCACGAAACTTGGGCCAGAACTGAATGCCGTAGGGGTCCTGCAGATCCTCGAAGGCGACATAGGCCTCTGTCAGCCCCAGTTCTTCGCCCTGATACAGACAGACCGACCCGCGCATCGACAGAAGCAGGCCCGCATAGACGCGCAAGGCGGCCTCGTCCAGATGCCAGCGCGAGGCGTGGCGCACCACGTCGTGATTGGAAAACGCCCAGCAGGCCCAGCCGTCGCCGATGCCTGCCTCATATTCCTGCAACACCTGGGCAATCCGCGTTCCGGTGGGCCGCGCGGGCGACAGGAACTCGAACGAGTAGCACATATGCACCTTGTCGCCGCCCGAGGTATATTGCGCCTGAATCTCCATCCCGCGCTGCGCGTCGCCGACCTCTCCGACCGCGGTGGCGGCGGGATATTCATCCAGCACCGCGCGGAACCGCTGCAGGAAGGCCAGGTTCTCGGGCCGGTTCTTGTCGTAATGGTGATCCTGCCAATTGTAGGGATTCACCGCCGGCGCGATGGAATCGTTGCGAAGCTCTGGCGCCAGCGCCGGGTTGTCGCGCAGCTGCTGGTCGTGGAAGTAGAAGTTGATCGTGTCGAGCCGAAAGCCGTCCACCCCCCGCTCCAGCCAGAAGCGCACAACCTCCAGCAGCGCTTCCTGCACATCCGGATTGTGCAGGTTCAGATCCGGTTGCGCGGTCAGGAAGTTATGCAAATAATACTGCATCCGCTCGCCGTCCCATTGCCAGGCCGAGCCGCCGAAGATCGACAGCCAGTTGTTGGGCGGCGTTCCGTCGGGCTTTGCATCGGCCCAGACATACCAGTCGGATTTCTCGGATTGCTGCGACGACCGGCTGTCCTTGAACCACGGGTGCTGGTCCGAGGTATGGCTGAGCACCAGGTCGATCATGACCTTCAGCCCCAGCTCATGCGCCCGTCCCACCAGCGCATCGAAATCGCCCAGGGTGCCGAACATCGGGTCGACGTCGCGGTAATCGCTGACGTCATAACCGAAATCCAGCATCGGCGACTTGAAGAACGGCGAGATCCAGATCGCATCCGCGCCAAGATCGGCGATATGGGTCAGGCGGTGGATGATCCCCGCCAGATCGCCGATCCCGTCGCCATTGCTGTCCTGGTAGCTGCGCGGATAGATCTGATAGATCACCGCGCCGCGCCACCAATCCTTGTCGACGGCCGGCACGCCTTGAACGGCAGGGGCATGAGACAGCACCGACATTACTTCACCGACCCCGCCAGCAGACCCCGGACCAGATAGCGCTGCATCGCGAAGAACACGATCAGCGGCACGGCGATGGACACAAAGGCCGCTGTCGCCAGAATCTCCCAGTTGCCGCCCCGTGTCCCCAGCAATTCGACGATCCGGTTGGTCATCACCGTCGTCTCCCCCGTCGCATCGATCAGAAAGACCTTGGCGACCACCAGATC
>CAYGRI010000030.1:0-22616 GCA_964352155.1 uncultured Maritimibacter sp.
GGCCGAAGAGGAACAGCGCGCCGCCGCAACGGTGGAGACTCTGACGGCGCGGATTGCGCAATTGTCCAAGGACCTGGACCGCGAGGAATCGCTGAACCGGGATGCGGGCGAAACCATCGCGCGGTTGCGGGCCGAGGAGGCAGAGCTGCAAGCCGATGGCGACGGGCATGACGCCGGGGTGGACGAGGCGCGCGAGGCCGCCGAAACTGCGGCGGAGGTGCTCAGCGACCGCGAGGCCGCGCTTGGCCAGATCACCGAAGAGATGGCGCGCCTGTCCGCACGGCATCAATCGGCGCAACGGTTGCTGACCGATACGCAGAAGATCCTCGACCGCAATGAGCACGAGGCCGAGAAGGCGCGGCAGGCCGTGCTGGATGCGCAGGGCAGCCTGTCGGCCTCGGACGCCGCCTTTACCGAAGCGCAGGACCGGCTGGAGATGGCGACAGAGGCCGCCACCGCCGCCGAAGAGGCCTTGCAGGACGCCGACGATGCCCGCGCCGAAGCGCAATCGCGCGAGGCGGATGCCCGCGCCGAACGCTCCGAGGCCGAGGGTGAGCTTAGCGCCCTTCGGGCCGAGGCAGGCGCGCTGGCCCGGCTGGTGCAGCGCGATACGGCCGAGGGCGGCGTTATGGATGCGCTGCGAGTGACGCCGGGCTATGAAAAGGCCATTGGTGCCGCCCTGGCCGACGACCTGCGCGCGCGCGAGGTTGGGTCGGACGCGCCCTCGGGCTGGATCCGGCTGGCCGATTACAATCAGCGCCAGCCGCTGCCGTCGGGTGTGCCCCCTTTGTCGGAGTTTGTGAAGGTGCCCGCCGTGCTGGCGCGCCGGATCAGCCAGATCGGCGTTGTCGCGGCGTCCGAGGGGCCGCGCCTGCAAGCCGTACTCAAACCCGGGCAGCGTCTGGTCAGCGTCGAGGGCGATCTGTGGCGCTGGGACGGGTTCCGCGCAGGGGCCGAGGATGCGCCCTCTGCCGCGGCGCTGCGATTGCAGCAGTTGAACCGGCTGGAAGAGCTCAAGCAGTCACTGGAACGGGCCGATGCCCGGGCACAGGGGGCGCAACAGGCGCATGAGGTCCTCAAGCAATTGCTGAGCGACCTGACAGAGACCGACCGCGCCTGCCGGGAGCGGCGGCGTCTGGCCGATGCGGGGGTGGCCGACGCCACCAGAACTATGTCGCGGGCCGAGGCAGAGCGGAACATCACCGCCGGCAAGCTGGAATCGCTCGGCCTGGCGGTGACGCGGCACGAGGAGGAGGCGCAGCGCGCGCGGCTGTCCCTGCGCGAGGCGGCGGCCGCGGCGCGTGATCTGGGCGATCTGGAGGCCGCGCGGGCCGAGGTGCACGAGGTCAAGATGACGGTCGAGGCCGCGCGGATGACGATGATGGCCAAACGCGCCGCCCATGACGAATTGAAGCGCGACGGCGAGGCACGGCAAAAGCGGCTGTCGACGGTGACCAAGGAAGTCGGCGGCTGGACCGCCCGGTTGGAGACGGCGGATACCCGGATCGCCGAACTGTCCTCTCGCAAAACCGCGTCCGAGCGGGATCTGGTTGTCGCGACCGATGTCCCCGCCGCGCTGGCCGCCAAGCGCGAGGAGTTGGGAGGGGCGATTGCCACGGCGGAGGATCGGCGCTCGGTGGCGACCGATGCGCTGAACGGCGCCGAGACCACGCTGCGAGCCGCCATTGCCGACGAACGTGACACGGAGCGCACCGCCAGTGCCGCCCGCGAGGCGCGTGCCGCCGCCGATGCCCGTGCCGTTGCCGCGCGCGAGACTGTCACCGCCGCCGAGGAACGCATCGCCGAAGCGCTGGATCTGACGCCCGCTGCGTTGTTGGAGCAATTGGCGACAGACCCCGCGAACATGCCGCCCGCCGAGACCATCGAACACGAGGTCAACCGTCTGAAACGGCAACGCGACGCGCTGGGCGCGGTGAACCTGCGCGCCGAGGAGGACGCCAAGGAGGTGCAGGTAGAGCACGATCTGCTCGTGTCGGAAAAGGCGGATCTGGAGGCCGCGATTGCCAAGCTGCGCGCCGGGATCCACAGCCTGAACCGCGAAGGGCGCGAGCGGCTGCTCACGGCCTTCGAACAGGTGAACAGCAATTTCTCGATGCTCTTCACCCATCTCTTCGGCGGGGGGGAGGCCAATCTGGTGCTCGTGGAATCCGATGACCCGCTGGAAGCCGGGCTGGAGATCATGTGCCAGCCGCCGGGCAAGAAGCTGTCGACTCTGTCCTTGCTGTCCGGCGGGGAACAGACGCTGACGGCCCTGGCGCTGATCTTTGGCGTGTTCCTGGCCAATCCGGCGCCGATCTGTGTGCTGGACGAGGTGGACGCGCCGCTCGACGATGCGAACGTTGGCCGGTTCTGCGACTTGCTGGACGAGATGACGCGCCGGACCAACACGCGCTTTCTGATCATCACCCACCACGCGGTGACCATGGCGCGGATGGACCGGCTGTTCGGTGTTACGATGGGCGAACAAGGGGTGAGTCAGCTCGTTTCGGTCGACCTCAAGAAAGCCGAGGCGCTGGTCGCCTGATCAGGGCTGCGTGGGAAGCTGGCGGGGACAAGGGAGCAGCGGCGGGCCGAGGCTCGCACAAGCGTGACTTGGCCGGATCGCGCGATCGGATAGGGTTGGGCACATTCACCGGGGACATGCCATGCGCCTGATTTGTCTGCTTGCCGTGCTGACCGCCACGCCGGCCATTGCGCAGGACTGGAACATGCGGGCCAGTGATTTGCCGTTGACCGGGGAACAGATCTTGGCGCGGATCGTCGGGCGGTCGCTGGTCTTTTACGATGACGGAGAATCCCGGTTCAGTGCGGGCGGCGCCTATTCCTATACCTATGACGGTGGCGGCAGCGCTTATGGAACGTTCGAGGTCGGGACGGACGGGGTGATCTGCATCTACTATCGGAACGGCAGAAGCCGCTGCGACAAATACGTGCAAAGCGGCGACAGGCTCGTTGTGCTGACGGCGGATGGCGAGCGCTACCCGGTGCGACCGTAGCCTCGCGATGGTTGGCCCGGCGCGCAGATCGGCGGCCGGGCGGGGCTGTTACAGCCTGTTGAGCAGTTCGCGCGTCGGCCAGGCATCGGCGGGCAGGCCAAGGCGCTGCTGCTCCAACCGTACTGCGTTGCGGGTGCCAGAGCCGAGAATGCCGTCGATCTTGCCAACGTCATGTCCCCGCTCCTGCAGCTTGGTTTGCAGCGCCTTCATCTCGCCATCCGACAGCATCGCGCTGGGGGTGCCTGGATTGTAGACCGGGGCGCCTTGCAGGCGGGTGGCGAAATAGGCCGCCGTGGCGACGTAGACAAAGCTTTGGTTCCATTCGAACAGCGCGCGGTAATTGGGGTAGATCAGGAAGGCCGGGCCGTTGCGCCCCATTGGCAACATAACTGCTCCTTCCAGGCCGGGCCCCTCCCATGCGCCGGAGCGGGGCGTCACACCCCAGGCCTGCCAGTCGCTGACGGGCCGATAGCCCTGCACCCCGGTTTCTTCCCAGGGCAGGTTCTGCGGCACGATGATTTCCTGCATCCAAGGTTCACCCGCGCGCCAGCCAAAGCTGCGCAGCATGTTGGCACCGGAGAACAGCGCATCGGCGACCGAATTGTCCAGATCCACATGGCCGTCGCCGTCGCCGTCAATC
Source organism: uncultured Maritimibacter sp. (assembly GCA_964352155.1). Classification (GTDB taxonomy): domain Bacteria; phylum Pseudomonadota; class Alphaproteobacteria; order Rhodobacterales; family Rhodobacteraceae; genus Psychromarinibacter. The sequence goes on from CAYGRI010000030.1 coordinate 3,658, forward strand.
CCGCGCTCCATGATGTCGAGCGGCAGCATCTGCACCTGCCCGACCTCCCCGGCCCAGGCGCCTTGTTCGTTGGTCCCCATCTCGCCCCGGGCATAGAGTTCGAGCATGGCGAAGACCTGGGGCTGGAACAGTTCCGGCCGGCGGCAGTCGTGGCTTAGGGTCATCAAGGTGTCGAGCGTGTTGAAATCGCCGGTGAACGCGCCGAAATCCGTCTCGAACGCCCAGAACGACAGCAGGATCCCGCGTGGAACGCCCATCTCGCGCTCGATCCGGGTGAAGATCGCGTCGTGGCGCTGGGAATTCTGGCGGCCGCGATCAAGCCGGTACTGGGCGATCAGCTTGCGCGAGAATTCGATGAAATCCGACCGGAAGATGCCCTGCCGCCGGTCCGCGTTGATCGTGCGCTGCAGAAAATTCGCTTCGCGAAAGAACGGGCCGGTGATCTGCGGCGGATAGGTCATCTCCTCGGCCTTGGCCTTCATCCGCGAAACGAAATTGGCAAAGCTGCCGCCGCATTCGACATAAAGGCGTTTGGCCTCGATCGCGGATGCGCCGCCCGCCGAAACGACAAGAAGTGCGGCGACCGAAAGGGCTTTCAAAATGGACATCGGGGATACCTTTGATCTGTTTTGCCGAACTTTATCAGCCGATACGTGTCAGACAACGCCAATCACAATCACAGAAACGACAGCGGCGGCCCATGTGCGCCACAGAGCACGCACCGCTCTGTCGATCTCGTCGGGGCCGGGCATGCTGTTGCCGTGTGGATGGACGAAGGGAAAGTCGCGGCGCTGCCGGTCATAGCTGCGCGGGCCGGACAGCGCGACGTTCAGCGCGGCGGCCATCGCGGCTTCGGGCCAGCCCGCGTTCGGGGAGCGATGCTGGCGCGCATCCCGGATCATCGCGGGCCAGGCGCCGCGGCCGCCATGCACCAGCCAGATCAGGACCGCCGTCAGCCGCGCGGGAATCCAGTTCAGCACATCGTCTAGCCGGGCGGCGGCCCAGCCAAACGCGGCGTACCGCTCGGTGCGGTAGCCAATCATGCTGTCGGCGGTATTGGTGACCTTGTAGATCAGCATCCCCGGCAGCCCCCCGATCAGGAACCAGAAGGCGGGCGCGATGACCCCGTCCGAGAGGTTTTCGGCCGCGCTTTCGATGGCGCCGCGGGTGACGGCGGGGCCGTCCATCGCGCTGGTGTCGCGCCCCACGATCCGGCCGACAGACCGGCGCCCCTCGGGCAGGGACCGGCGCAGCGCGCTGGCGACATCGCTGACGTGATCGGCCAGACTGCGTTGCGCCAGAAGGATGGCGGCCAGGATCAGCTCGATCCAGAAAGCGCCGGGCAAGGCTCCGATCGCGATCCCGAGCGCGCCCGCCCCAGCGGCCAGAGCGCCCATCGCCGCAATGCCCTTTGGCTTGCGGTGGCGCCCCTTGTTGAACGCCGCATCGACCCAGCCCACCGCGCGGCCCATCACGACCGCCGGGTGCGGCAGGCGCGACCACAGCCAATCCGGCTCCCCGAGCCAGGCATCCAGCACGAGCGCCACCGCCAGAACGACAGCGCCGCCGTTTGCCCACAGGGCCTCTGTCATTCCTGGGGCAAGGGCGGGTGGCGGGTCACGAAATGCCCTTTCACCCCTTGTGGCCAGGTCCGATAGGGCACCTGACCCGTCTCACTTTCGGCGTGAAGGCGCGCATATTCCAGGATCGCCTCGGCCGCCTCCGGCTCCGGCAGGAAATCCCCCAGCGTGTAGCACAATTTGCCTTCGGCCTGGATCGCCACGTTGCATCCCTTGCCGCAGCCCATCAGGCACCCGTGCCGCCGCACCCGAACGTCGTTTCCGGGCTCCAGCGCCTCTATGAAAGCCGCGAGGGTTGCCCCGTCCGTCTCTTCTTTGCCACGCGCTGCCCAATCGTCGCGTTTGCAGGTGTCGCAGATCGTGACCCATGTTATCATTTCCATGCCTTTCCTGATCGCGGGGCCCTTGAACCGCATTCGGACGCCATGAGCAATATTTCGCGGATGGCGAGGACCGACTGATCTGTTAACTATCTGTTAGTGAATTGGTAGGACTTTGTTCGCAATTGAACTGCTGCGCGAAACCGGCACTCCGGCCTGACGCTGCGTGCGGAGGATGAGATGCAGGTTCTGATCGTCGAAAAAGAGGCGTCCCTGGCGCGGGTCTGGGCAAGCCACCTCGTTCGGCAGGGCGCGGGCGTGTGCATCGCGTCGTCCGAGCCTATGGCAGTGGCGGCCCTGCAAGACAGGAAGATCGACGTCATCGTGCTGGATCTGATGCTGGGGGAGGGCAGCGCCTTTGCGGTGGCCGATTTTGCCAGCTACCGGCAGCCACAGGCGCGGGTTGTGTTCGTGACCAACACCTCGTTCTTTTCAGACGGGTCGATCTTTCAGCACATTCCCAACGCCTGCGCGTTTCTGCCCAGCGGGATGCCGCCCGCAGACCTGGCCGCCGTGGTCGATCATTACGGCGATTCCAAGGATGTGGAGCACGAGCCTAGCTAGAGCCTGTCGCGCCGAACCGGAGTCCCGCATTCCATGCGGGGCCGAGGCAGGGTTCGCAAAGCAAGCGCCTGCTCAGTCCGGCATGAGATTTCGATCTGGCGCGCCTACGGTCTAGGCGACCAACCGCGTCGAGACGATGGTGGCGCCCAACCCGTCTCGACCATGCGGGGCGTCCCAGTCAAGCACCGGGTTGATTGGTAGAATCCGAAAAGGATTCAGGCTGTTATGGCTGTAGTGGTAGTGGCGCACGATATGGTCGAAGTCGACCGTCTCGGCCACGCGCCCCGTCGCGGTCTGCCATTGATATAGCTCTCGCGTATAGGCCCAGAGATTGGGGTATTCGCGCAGGAAGCTGCGGTTGCATTTGAAATGGGTGTGATACACCAGATCAAAGCGGAACAGGGTGACCGCCAGCCGCCAGTCGGCTTCGGTGATCTGGGTGCCCATCAAGTACCTTTTGTCTGCCAGCCGCGTCTCTAGGCAGTCGAACGTGGCGAAAACGGCCGTCGCGGCGGCCTCATAAGCGGATTGGCTGTGCGCAAAGCCAGCCTTGTAGACGCCGTTGTTGACCGTATCGTAGATGCGCGCATTCACCTCTTCGATGCCGTCGTGCAGATCCTCGGGCCAGTAATCGTCGGTGTTGCCGGTCAGCCCGTTGAAGGCGCTGTTGAACATCCGGATGATCTCGGACGATTCGTTGGACACGATGGTGCCGCGCGTTCTGTCCCATAGAACCGGGACCGTCACGCGACCGGTGATCTTTGGGTCGGCCCGGATGTACAGGTCCCGCATATAGGGCAGACCGTATAGGTCGTCCCCGGTGGCGCCGGGGTAGTCGTTTGACAGGGACCACCCGTCCAGAAGGTTGTCGGGATGCACCACCGACACGCCGATCAGATCCTCCAACCCCTTGAGCTTGCGGAAGATCAGCGTGCGATGCGCCCAGGGGCATGCCAGCGAGACATAAAGGTGATAGCGCCCGGCCTGCGCCGCAAACCCGCCCTCACCGCTGGGCCCGGCGCTGCCGTCGGGGGTGATCCAGTTGCGGAACGTCGTCGTACCACGCTGAAACCCGCCATCCTTGCCGATGGGTTTCGCGTCGTCCTGCCGCCAGATGCCGTCGACCAATTGGCCCATCGTCCGTCTCCCCTGTCCTGCGTTGAACGCCATATAGCGCGAAACGGCGCCAGAAAAATCGCGGATCTGGGCATGGCCCCCTCTGCGCTCGCGCACAGGTCCGCCGCGACCGGACCCTCGAATGCCGCGTTTCGATTTGCAGGCGCCGGGTGGGGCGCCTATACCGCCGATGACGAAACCCGTGTGCCGGGTCGGAATGGAGAGTGCGCCACAGGTCGACCCAGACAGGGGGCCGGGGCGCGCGTCGTCGGAGAGCCGAAGCAGCGGCGCCGCAATGTCCCTTCCGGAGCGGCCCGCGTGCAAGGAGCTCCGGTTATGAAACTCTATCTTTCGATCCCAGTCGCCCTGATCGCTGCTGGCCCCGCGGCCGCGCATCCCGGCCATCTGGCAGAGGTCGCCGGGCATGGCCATTGGCTTGGGCTCGCCGCCCTGGGCGCCGCGATCGCGATTGCCGCCGCTGCGGTGCTCAAATCCCGTTCGGACAAGGCCAAGAGCAAGGACGCAGCGGACGAGGCCGAAGAAGACGCCGACGACGCCGTGCAGGAGGCATAGGGCCATGACAAAAACGGGTGTGATGATCTGCGGCCACGGCTCTCGTAGCCAGGCGGCGGTGGATGAGTTCAAGGTGCTGGCCGAGAAGCTGCCAGGCTATCTGCCGGACGATTGGATGATCGACTACGGCTACCTGGAATTCGCCAACCCGGTGATCCGCGACGGCCTGGACCGTCTGCGCGAGGCGGGGTGCGCGCGGATCTTGGCGGTGCCGGGGATGCTGTTCGCCGCGATGCATTCCAAGAATGACATCCCCACGGTTTTGAATACCTATGCCGCCAAGCACGGGATCGACGTGCATTACGGGCGTGAACTGGGGGTGGATCCCAAGATGATCGCCGCCGCCGGGGCGCGGGTGCAGGCGGCGGTCGACAAGGCCAATGCCGAACAGGGCGAGGTGCCGCTGCACGAAACCTGTCTTGTGGTGATCGGCCGGGGCGCGTCGGATCCGGACGCCAATGCCAATGTGGCCAAGATCGCCCGGATGCTGTGGGAAGGCATCGGTTTCGGCTGGTGCGAGGTTGGCTATTCCGGTGTGACCTTCCCGCTGGTCGAACCTTGCCTCGACCACGTCACACGGCTTGGCTATCGCCGGGTGATCGTGTTCCCCTATTTCCTGTTCACCGGCATCCTGATTGACCGGATCTACGGCTTCACCGACCGCGTCGCCACGCGCCACCCCGAGATCCAGTTCGTCAAGGCGGGCTATCTGAACGATCACCCCAAGGTGCTGGAAACCTTTGCGGAACGGGTGACTGAACAGGTGGGCGAGGTGCCGCCGCCCAATTGCGCGATGTGCAAGTACCGCACCCAGGTTCTGGGGTTCGAGGCAGAGGTGGGCGCCGTTCAGGAAAGCCATCACCATCACGTCGAAGGGCAGGGCGCCACCGCGCCGGGCTCCAACGTCGCGGATTGCGAGTTGTGCGAGGATTTCTGCACCGGCGAGTGTCGTCTGGAGGCCGGGCAGCATCACCATCACGACCATGTCCATGATCATCACCACGATCATGGGCATGACCATAATCACCATCACGCGCGCTACCCCCATGCGGATCACCCTCTGGGGCCGGAAAGCGCCCGCCGGAAATGAGCGCCGCGCCGCTGTTCGACACGCATGTAATCGTGGACTGGTCCGCCCGGTCCAGCCCCAGCCCCGCACAGCCGTCGAAGGATGCGATCTGGTTCAGCGTCGTGCGCAAGGGCGTGTCCGAGGTGCCGGTCTATTGCCGCACCCGCGCCGAGGCGCTGTCCCGGCTGACACGTCTTCTGGCGGCAGAGGTCACGGCTGGACGGCGCGCGCTTGTGGGGTTCGACTTTCCCTTTGGCTATCCGCACGGCGTGGCCCGCAAGGTCTGCGGTTCGGATCGGGCGCTCGATCTGTGGGACTGGTTCGCCACGACGGTTGAGGATGGGCAGGACAATGCCTCGAACCGCTATGACGTGGCCGCCGTGATCAATCGTCTGTATTCCGGCACCGGGCCGTTCTGGGGGCGGCCTGACAGTTGGGCCTATCCCGATATTCCGGTCAAGGGATCGGCCCGGTCGGGCAACGATCATCCCCCCGAACGGCGGATCGCCGACAGCCGCGCAAAAGGGGCCAAGACGGTATGGCAACTGGCCTATGCAGGCTCTGTCGGCAGTCAGGTCATTCTGGGGTTGCCCGCGCTCGCCCGGCTGCGCCAGGCGCCCGAGATTGCCGGGAAGGTCGCCGTCTGGCCCTTTGAAACCGGGCTCATGCCGCCCGATGCGCAGATCGTTCTGGCAGAGATCTACCCCTCGCTCCTCCAGCCCGAAGCACGCAAGGCGCAGTCCGCCGGCGAGGTGCTGGATTCCGCGCAAGTCCGGGTCAACGCCGCCGCCTTTGCCCGTCTGGATGCCGAGGGCGGGCTGGCGCCACTATTCTCCGGCGTGCCGGATCTGACCCCGGACGCGCGCGAGATCGTGCAGCGGGAAGAGGCCTGGATCCTTGGGCTGGGCCATGAGGCCGCGCTGAAAGCGGCGGTTGCGGTAGATGACGTGGCGCCCACGCCGCCCATTGGGGCTTTGCGCTATGAGCGCGATCCCAAGGCGATCTACGCCAAAAGCTTTGCGACCGTCCGCAAAGAGGCGCGGCTGGATCGCTTCGACCCCGGCATGGCCAAGCTGGCGACCCGGGTGATCCACGCCTGTGGGATGGTCGAGGTGGCGGACCGGCTCGCCTTTTCCCGTGGCGCCTACGAGGCGGGGCACACCGCCCTGGCTGCCGGTGCGACCGTTCTGTGCGATTGCCGGATGGTCGCCGCCGGGATTATCGCCAACCGTCTGCCCGCGGGGAATGATATCGTCGTGACCCTGAACGAGCCGGAGGTGCCCGGCATGGCCGCGCGGTTGCAGACAACCCGCTCCGCCGCAGCGGTCGAGCTTTGGAAGGACCGGCTGGACGGGGCCGTCGTCGCCATCGGAAATGCGCCCACGGCCTTGTTCCACCTTTTGGACCGTCTTGCGGAAGGCTGGCCAAAACCGGCGCTGATCCTGGGGTTTCCGGTGGGTTTTGTCGGCGCGGCGGAATCAAAGGCCGCGCTGTGCGCCGATTCGCGCGGCTGCGATTATGTGGCCCTGCGCGGGCGCCGGGGCGGGTCCGCAATGGCATCGGCCGCAGTCAACGCACTGGCGGCTGGATTGCCGGAGGAAACACCATGAGCACACCTTGGCTGCATATCGTCGGCATCGGGGAGGATGGTCTGGACGGTCTTGCCCCGGCCACACGCGCGGTCGTTCAGGCGGCGGATGTCATCGTTGGCGGTGACCGCCACCATACACTGAGCCATGACATTACAGCGGAACGTCTGGCCTGGCCCTCGCCCTTCGACGCGATGATAGAGACGATCAAGGGGCTGAAAGGGCGGCGTGCCGTGATCCTTGTTACGGGGGATCCGCTGTGGTTTTCCGTCGGCGCCCGGATCGGACGTGGCATCGACCCGACAGAGATCGTCTTTCACCCGCAGCTCTCCGCCTTTCAACTCGCCGCCGCCCGTCTGGGATGGAGTTTGGCAGATGTAGAGACGCTGACGGTGCACGGTCGCCCGGTGGAGCAGATGATCGCCTTCATCCAACCCGATGCGCGGCTGCTGATCCTGACGACCGGGGCCGAGACACCCGCGCGGATTGCCCGGTTTCTGACGGATCGGGGGTATGGCCAATCCCGGATGACCGTTTTCGCGGCGATGGGTGGTTCGGAAGAGCGGCGGTTCAACGGCACCGCCAAGACATGGAGCCACGAGGTCCCGCCGTTCAACACGCTTGCGGTGGAGTGCATCGCCGCGCCGGATGCCGCCTTGCTGCCGCGGGTGCCGGGGCTGGCGGATGACCTGTTCCAGCACGACGGCACGATGACCAAGCAAGAGATCCGTGCGGCGACCCTCGCCAAGCTGATGCCGATGCGCGGGGCGCTGTTGTGGGACATCGGCACCGGCTGCGGATCTGTCGCCATCGAATGGATGCGGGCGGCGCGCTATGCCCGCGCCATCGGGATTGAGCCGCGCGCGGATCGTCGTGCCATGGCGGCGGCGAATGGGCTGGCGCTTGGCGCCCCTCGTCTGGATCTGATCGCGGGGGAGGCGCCCGCCGCGCTGGCCGGGCTGGAGCCGCCGGACGCGATCTTTATCGGCGGGGGGCTGACCTCTGGCGTGTTCGATGCGGCGTGGCAGGCGCTAAAGCCGCTTGGGCGTTTGGTGGCGAATGCCGTCACGCTGGAATCGGAGGCCGAGTTGTTGCGGCTCCACAAGTACCATGGCGGGCAATTGGTCAAGCTGTCGGTGCACCGGGCGGAGCCGGTCGGCGGCATGACAGGCTGGCGCCCCCTGATGCCCGTGTCGCAATGGAGCGTTGTGAAACGATGACCGGCACGTTGTATGGTGTCGGCCTTGGCCCCGGCGACCCGGATCTGATCACCCGCCGCGCCGCCCGTCTGATCGAGACGGCCCAGGTGATCGCCTATCCCGCCTTGGCGGGGGCCGACAGCTTTGCCCGGTCCATCGCTGCCGATCTCATCCCCGAAGATGTGCGGGAGATCGTGATGAACGTGCCCATGACAACGGCGCGGGAACCGGCGCAGCAGGCCTATGACCTTGGCGCGCTGGCCATCGCCGCAGAGCTTGAGGCCGGGCGCGATGTCATTTGCCTGTGCGAGGGGGATCCGTTCTTTTACGGCTCTTTCATGTATCTGCATGCGCGGCTCAAGACACGCTATCCGGTGGGTATCGTGCCCGGTGTGACCTCGCTGACCGCCTGCGCGGCGGAGGCCGGTCTGCCGCTGGCCGCCCGCAACGAGCGTGTGACGGTGCTGCCCGGGCCGCTTCCCGATGCCGAATTGCGGCTGCGGATCGACGGCGCCGAAAGCCTTGTGATCCTCAAGGTCGGGCGCCATTTGCCACGGATCCGCGCGGTCATCCAGTCTCTGGGACTGTTGGATCAGGCGGTTTACGTAGAGCGGGCCACCCTGCCGGACCAACGCGTGACGCCCTTGGCAGAGGCGCCGGACAAGGCGCCCTATTTTTCCATGATATTGATGACCAAAGGGGCCGATCCATGGCTGTGACTCCCGTCGTTCTGGCGCTTTCCGGGGCCGGAGAGGCCACAGCGCATCGCGTCGCCGCCGCCATCGGCGCGCAAGTGCATGGGCGCGCGGGCCGGGTGGAAAAGGCCGACGCGATGTTCGCCAACGCGCTCGACCATGCGCGGGATCTGTTCGCGGCGGGGGTGCCGGTGATTGGTGTCTGCGCCAGCGGCATTCTGATCCGCGCGGTGGCGCCCTTGCTGTCGGACAAGCGTGCCGAGCCCCCGGTTGTGTCGGTGGCCGATGATGGCTCTGTTGTCGTGCCGCTTCTGGGCGGGCATCGCGGCGCAAACCGGCTGGCGCGCGACATTGCCACTGCGCTGGACGGCATCGCGGCGGTGACGACGGCGGGCGACCTTGCGTTGGGCATTGCGCTGGATGAACCGCCGGTCGGTTGGGTCCTGTCCAACCCCGACAACGCCAAAGCGGCGATGGCGGCGATGGTGAACGGCGCCGGGGCGCATGTGGACGGGGACGAGGCCAGCAAGGCGCATTGGCTGGAGGGGTTGCCCGCCACCGATCAACCGGACAGCGATGTGGGTCTGATCTGCACGATGGAACCCTGGCCGGCCACACAGCCAACCACTCTGCTCTACCGGCCGCAGAGGGCCGTGCTGGGAGTCGGTGCCTCGCGCAATTGTCCGCCGGAGGAGCTGATCAAGCTGGTCGAGGAACTGCTGGCAGAGGCGGATCTGGCCCCCGACGCCCTGGCCGCCGTTGCGACCGCCGATATCAAGGCCGATGAGCCTGCGGTTCTGGCCCTCGCGCGGCACCTGAATGCGCCGCTGCGGCTGTTCTCTGCGACCGAGCTGGAGGCGGAAACCCCCCGCACACAAACGCCTTCCGACATCGTTTTTGCGGAGATAGGGACGCATGGCGTGGCCGAGAATGCCTCTCTCGCCGCGGCGGGGGCGGAGGCGCGCCTGTGGTATCCCAAGGTGAAATCCGCCATGGCAACGGCGGCTTTGTCCATCGCACCTGGCCCCATTGCAGCGCCCGCTGGCCGGTCGCGGGGGTGCCTTGCGCTGGTTGGGATCGGGCCGGGACAGGCCGCCTGGCGGACCCCCGAAGCCTCGCGCCTGATCGCCGATGCGGATGAACTCGTGGGCTACGGGCTGTATATCGACCTGCTGGGGCCGCTGGCCGCTGGCAAACCGCGCCACGATTTCCCGTTGGGCGGAGAGGAAGACCGTTGTCGCTTTGCTCTGGAACGCGCCGCAGAGGGCAAGCGCGTCGCGCTGATCTGTTCCGGTGATGCCGGGATCTACGCCATGGGGGCGCTGGTCTTTGAGCTGCTGGATCGCCCGACGCATGGCGTGACCGATGCCGCGCGGCGAGTGGAGGTGATCTCTGCCCCCGGCGTCTCTGCCTTGCAGGGCGCGGCGGCACGAGCCGGGGCGCCCTTGGGGCATGACTTCTGCGCGATCTCGCTGTCGGATCTGCTGACCCCGCGCGACGACATCCTGCGCCGGATCAAAGCCGCGGCTGAAGGTGATTTCGTGATCGCCTTCTACAACCCGGTGTCAAAGCGCCGCCGCGATCTGTTGGCGTTGGCGCGCGAGGCCCTTTTGCAGCACCGCCCGGCGGATTGCCCGGTTCTGCTGGCGTCCTCGCTGGGCCGACCCGAAGAGAGCCTGCGCTATCGCCGCCTCGAAGAGTTGCAGGTGGACGAGGTGGATATGCTGACGGTCGTCCTGATCGGGTCGTCGCAATCGCGGCTTTGGGCCTCGGGCGAGGGACCCCGGATGTACACGCCGCGCGGCTATGCGCGCAAAGCCTATGGGGATTTGTCGAATGCTGGGTGAGGGCTGGACATGACCGTTTTCTTCGTCGGGGCCGGGCCGGGCGATCCGGAACTGCTGACGCTCAAGGCGGCCCGGATCATCGGCGCCTGTCCGGTGTGTCTCTATGCCGGATCGCTGGTGCCCGAAGCGGTGGTGTCGCGGGCGCCCGCGGATGCGCGGGTGCTGGACACCGCCCCGATGACGCTGGATGAAACCCATGCCGAAATCGTCGCGGCGCATGCAAAGCGCCTCGACGTGGCGCGCGTCCATTCCGGCGACCCGTCGCTTTATGGCGCCATCGCCGAGCAGATCCGGCGGCTGGACGCGGACGGCATCCCGTTTGAGATCATTCCCGGCGTCCCCGCCTATGCGGCGGCGGCGGCGGCGCTGGGGCAGGAGCTGACGGTGCCCGAGATTGCGCAATCCATCGTGCTGACGCGCATGTCGATGAAATCCACCTCGATGCCCGCCGGCGAGACGCTGGAGAACTTCGCGCGCAGCGGCGCGACGCTTGCGATCCATCTGGGGATCCGCGCCCTGCGCGAGATCGAGCGGCAGTTGATCCCCTATTACGGCGCCGATTGCCCCGCCGTGGTGGCCTATCGGGTGGGCTGGCCGGATCAGATGCTTATTCGTGGAACTCTATCGGATCTGCGCGAAAAGGTGCGCGAAGAGAAGATCACGCGCACGGCCCTGATTCTCGTCGGCCCGGCGCTGGCGCGTGGGCGCGATTTCCGTGACAGCGCCCTGTATGACCCCGGTCGCCCGCATGTGTTGCGCCCCTGGCAGCGCAGCTAGATCGGAGATTGTGTGCATATTGACGCAAATCGTGTCGAATCGCGGCTTTTAAACAGAAACTCGCGAAGCCAACGGCCTTCTTTCAGCTTTTCTTAAAACTGTCTTGACCAAATCCGAAAGTAGCTCACATGCTGCAGACTTTGGAGAGCGTTTTGCGATGACAGATTTCTTGCCAGACGACATTGTCGAGGGCCTCGCGGTTGCTCGGAAAAGCGAACTGCAGCGGAAAAGCCGGCTGCGCATCAAGGTGGGCGGTCAGGTCTTTCCGGTGCTCCGCTTCTGGTCGGATGGCTTTGCCCTGGATGCAAGCGCCGCGCCACAGTTGCGCGGGCGCGTGGATGTGTTCAGCGGCGCGCGTCATCTCTATCAATGCCTCGTCGTGGCCAGCGCCGAAGAGGCTGGAGAGATGGTGTATGAATTCAAGCGGAACACTGTCGCGGTGGACAGTGTCCCATTGGATTTCGCGCGCGACGAAAACGCGCCGGCCGCTCTGATCGCCTACGACGAGTCGTAGCGCTACTGCAGGTCGGAAAACGCTTGTTCCAGACGCTCGATCGCTTCGATCAGCCGCGGCCGGGGCATCGCCAGGTTGAACCTGTGAAAGCTCTCTCCGCCGGTGCCGAATTGTGCGCCGGGGCTCATCGCGATTCGGGCATCCTCGCGAATCCGGCGCGAGGTTTCCTCGGCGTTCATCCCGGTGTCAGAAAAATCCACCCAGGACAGATAGGTCGAGGCCATGTCCATCACGGTAATGCCGGGCAGGGCCCCGATCCGATCCCGCCACAGGGCGAAGTTGTCGGCGAGATAGGCGCGGACCTCACGGCTCCAATCCGCGCCATCGGTGAGGGCGGCTTTTGTCATGATCATGCCATAGCGATTCGGCGTGCCGCCCATCGCTTTCTGAACCGGCGCAAGCGTGGCGCGCAGACCGGCATCGGGTACAATCATGAAACCGGTTTCGCCCCCGGCGATGTTGAAGCCCTTTGACGCCGCCGTGATGACCACCAGCCGGTCCAGAGCATCGGGGGCGGCGACGGCCGTGGGAATATGGCGGGCGCCCGGAAACGTCAGATCCATATGGATCTCATCCGACAGCAGGATCAGGTTATGGGTTTTGCAGAACCGCGCCAGCTCGGCGATCTCGTCCACTGTCCAAAGCCGTCCGCCCGGGTTGTGCGGCGAACAGAGCACAGCGATCTTCTCGCGGCCGGTCAACTGCCCTGCGAGCGCGTCGAGGTCCATATTATACTGCCCATCGCGCAGCGACAATTGCGATTCAAGAACCTCGCGTCCCAGAACGCGCGCCTTGTTGAAAAAGGCGTGGTACACTGGCGTGAACAGAATGATCGACTCGCCCGGGTCCGAAAAGGCCGACAGTGTCTGCGCAAATCCGGCCACGACGCCATGCGTATAGCTGACCCATTCTGGCTGGACCTGCCAGCCGTGCTGATTGGCCATCCAGTCGCAAATTGCCTGGCTCACCGGGGTCGGATTGCCGAAATACCCGCAATACCCCCGCGCTACCTCGGCCTGCAACGCGTCGCGGATGCAGGGGGCGGCGTCGAAATCCATATCGGCGACCCACATCGGTATGCCGTCGCCCGGTGCAACACCGGCGAACCCTTGCATCGAATCCCATTTGGTGGCGTGCTCGCCTGTGTGATCGCGGAGGTCGTCAAAACTCATACCATGTCCCTTGGTCTTTTTCCTTGCGGCAAGCTAGCCGCAATCAACACAGGTGCAAGGCGGATTGCACGCTCGGCCTCATTCACCTAAATCAACCGCATGAGCGCCAGAGACATCATCCTTCACCCCGACCCGAGGCTGAAAAAGGTCTGTGACCCGGTCACGGATATCACGCCGAAACTGCAGGCCCTTGCCGACGACATGCTGGAAACGATGTATGCCGCGCCGGGCATCGGCCTGGCGGCTCCGCAAGTTGGAGAGCTGACGCGCCTGCTGGTCATGGATTGCGTCAAGGAAGAGGGCGCGCCGCCGCGGCCCATGGTGCTGCTCAACCCCGAGGTCGTGTGGGAATCCGAAACCCGCAACGTCTATGAGGAAGGCTGCCTGTCGATTCCCGACCAGTTCGCCGATGTGGAGCGGCCGTCCGAGGTGCGGGTGCGCTGGCTGGACCGGGACGGCAATCCTCAGGAAGAGCAGTTTGACGGGCTTTGGGCCACATGCGTGCAGCATGAGATCGATCACCTGAACGGCACCTTGTTCATCGACTATCTCAAGCCGCTGCGGCGCCAGTTGATCACCCGCAAGATGGTCAAGCTAAAGCGCGAGCGGGCGCGGGCGTGATCCGTCGGCCGATCCTGATCTACGGCCACCCCTGCCTGACGCAAACGGCGCAGCCCGTCGGGGCTGTGACCGACGACGTGCGCCGGCTGGCGGCGGAAATGATAGAGACGATGTATGAAGCGCCGGGCCGGGGGCTTGCCGCGCCGCAGGTGGGGGAAAGCCTGCGGATGTTCGTGGTGGATTGTCATTGGAAAGGCGACGTGCCCCGCGATCCGCTGGTGATGATTGACCCGCAGATCCTGTCCTCCTCCGCCACCTTTGCCACCCATGAGGAGGGGTGCCTGTCGATCCCCGGAATTCCGATGCAGATCTCTCGGCCCGCCGAGGTGTCGGTCGCCTGGACCGGGCTGGACGGCACGCGGCAGAAACGACGCTTTGACGGGATCGAGGCGGTGTGTGTCCAGCACGAATACGATCATCTCGACGGCATCCTGATCCCCGACCGCTTGGCCGAGGCGGAGCGGGACGCGGTGCAACCCGCACTGGCCGCATTGCAGGAACAGGACGGCACGGCATGAGGCCCATTTTGCGGTGGCCCGACAAGCGCCTGCGCACGCCCGCCGAGCCGGTCGCCGCGATCACGGATGAGACGGGCGCGATCTGGGACGAGATGATCGAGGTGATGGAGGCAATGCCGGGACTGGGGCTTGCCGCGACGCAACTGGGCGTGATGCAACGGCTCGCGGTCGTCGATGCCTCGCCCGAGCGGGGGCAGGCGATTCGCCTCGCCAACCCCGAAATCGTGCACATATCGCCGGAGCTCTTCGCCTATGAGGAGGGGAGCCCCTGTCTGCCCGGCGCCTCTGCGACGCTGGAGCGGCCGCGCACGGTCCGCGTGCGGTATCTCAACGCGGCGGGCGAGGCGGAAGAGCGAGCGTTTTCCGAGGTTTGGGCGACAAGTGTGCAACACCAGATCGACCACCTGAACGGGCGGATGTACTTCGACCGCCTAAGCCCGTTGAAACGCCGGATGCTGTTGAAGAAGGCGGAAAAGCGGCGATGACATCCGGGGAGGGGCGCGGCTGATGCGACTGGTCTTTATGGGAACGCCGGACTTTTCGGTGCCGGTGCTGCGGGCGCTGGTGGAGGTGGGGCACGAGGTCGTCTGCGTCTATTGCCAGCCGCCCCGGCCCGCGGGGCGCGGCAAGAAGCTTCGACCGAGTCCGGTCCAGGCCTGTGCCGAATCGCTGGGACTGCCGGTCCGCCATCCGGTCCGTTTGCGCGATGCCGAGGCGCAGGCAGAGTTTGCCGCGCTGAACGCCGATGTCGCGGTGGTTGTGGCCTATGGGCTGATCCTGCCGCAGCTGGTGCTGGATGCCCCGCGCCTTGGCTGCCTCAACATCCATGCATCCCTTTTGCCGCGCTGGCGGGGGGCCGCGCCGATTCAGCGCGCGATCATGGCGGGCGATGCCGAAACCGGCGTTTGTATCATGCAGATGGAGGCCGGGCTCGACACCGGGCCGGTTCTTTTGCGCGAATCGCTTCCGATCGGGCCCGAGGACACCTCTGGTGACTTGCATGACCGCCTGTCACGGCTTGGGTCGCGGCTGATTGTCGAGGCGTTGTCGCGGTTGCCGGATCTTGCGCCTGAGGGTCAGCCTGAGGCGGGGGTGACCTATGCCGACAAGATCGACAAGGCCGAGGCGCGACTCGACTGGTCCCGGCCCGCCGCGCTGGTGGATCGCCAGATCCGAGGGCTCTCGCCCTTTCCCGGCAGCTGGACGGAGGTGCGGGGCGAGCGCATCAAGCTGCTTTCCTCCTGCCTGGCAGAGGGCAAGG
Source organism: uncultured Maritimibacter sp. (assembly GCA_964352155.1). Lineage (GTDB taxonomy): Bacteria > Pseudomonadota > Alphaproteobacteria > Rhodobacterales > Rhodobacteraceae > Psychromarinibacter. Next base: position 19,133 of record CAYGRI010000030.1, read on the forward strand.
GTGCGCCGGGCGCCGTTCTGGATGACGCCTTGACGGTGGCGTGTGGCAGCGGCGCGGTTCGGATCACCCGCCTGCAGCGCGCCGGTCGTGGGGCGCAAGATACGGCCGAAGTGCTTCGCGGCTGGGATGTGGGGCCAGGGGACAGGATGGCATCCTGACTTTCTGATCCCGCGCTGCAGAATAGAAAAAGCCCGCCTTGTTGGAGGCGGGCTTTGTGTTTCGTCTGGCAGAAGGTGTCCTACTCGGCCGGGGTGGCGGCCTTTTTCCCCTTCTTGACGGGGGTCCAGATCGACTTGTTGGTCATGTACAACAGCACCGTCAGCAGGATCAGAAACAGAACCGCGACGAATCCGGCCTGCTTGCGGGCCATCATCTTGGGCTCGGCTGTCCACATCAGGAAGGCGGAGACATCCTTTGCGATTGATTCGAGGTCGTTGGGCGACCCGTCTTCAAAGTCGACATCTTCGCCCCACAGCGGCGGCGCCATCGAGATCCATCCGCCCGGGAAGGCGGTGTTCTCATACAGGATCGTTCCCGCCTCTTCCTTTTCCTCGCCGGTGTAGCCGGTGAGAAGCGAGGCGATGTACTCCGGTCCGCCGATGCCTTTCAGGAACTGGTTGATGCCCAGTCCGTAGGGGCCATGGAAACCGGCACGCGCCTTCGCCATCAGGGTCAGGTCGGGGGCGCCGACAGAGTTGTTTTCCGGGAAGTGGTCGGTGGGTCGCGCCGGGCGATAGTCTTCAAGTTCTGGGTCATAGACCTCGAAGAACTGCTCGGCATAGGCGCGGACCTGCTCCTCTGGCAGGCCGACCCCGTCGGAATCGGCCAGTGTGCGGATCGGCACGAACTTCAACCCATGACAGCTGGCGCAGACATTGGTGTAAACCTGTAGCCCGCGCTGCAGCTGGAACTGGTCATACGTGCCGAACGGCCCCTCGAACGAGAAGTCGTAGTCTTCGATATGCCCTTCGGCGCCTGCCGCGTTGGCAATCGCTGGCGCGAACGCCAGGAATGCCGCGGCGGAGGTTGAAAGGATCTTTGTACGGATCATGTCAGGCCCTTTCTCACTCGGCCGGTTTGACGTCGCCGACGGCATCGGCAGAAGACGGATAGTGTTCCTTGAAGTCTTCTTCGATGGTCGCGGGCTGCGGCAATGGTTTCTCGATCACGCCCAGCAGCGGCAGGACCACCAGGAAGTAGGCGAACCAATAGGCCGAGGCGATGAGCGATATCGTCGAATACGGCGGCTCTGCCGGCATCGCCCCCGCCCACATCAGGACGAAGAAGTCGAAGACCAGAAGCCAGAACCACCATTTGAACATGGGGCGGTACTTGCCCGAGCGGACCGAGGATGTGTCGAGCCAGGGGGTCAGCGCCATCACGGCAATCGCCCCGAACATCGCAAGAACACCGAAGAACTTGGCGTCAATGATCCCGCCGGTGAAAAAGTCGGCCAGCATCACCACCCAGACGTCGGCGGTGAAGGCGCGCAGGATCGCGTAGAACGGAAGGAAGTACCATTCGGGCACGATATGCGCCGGCGTGGCGAGCGCGTTCGCCTCGATGTAGTTGTCAGGGTGTCCCAGGTAGTTGGGCATGAAGCCGACGATGGCAAAGAAGACCACCAGAACAAGGGCCAGCGCGAACAGGTCCTTGATCACGAAATAGGGCCAGAACGGCAGCGTGTCTTTCTTTGCCTCGGCCTTTGACGTGCGGCGCACTTCTACCCCGGTTGGGTTGTTGTTGCCGGTCGAATGGAACGCCCAGATGTGCACGATCACCAGTCCCGCGATCACGAAAGGCAGGAGGTAGTGCAGCGAGAAGAAGCGGTTCAGCGTGGCGTTGTCGACGGCGGGGCCGCCCAGTAGCCAGGTTTGCAGGCCGTCGCCGATAAAGGGGATCGCGCCGAACAGACCTGTGATCACCGTGGCGCCCCAGAACGACATCTGGCCCCAGGGCAGAACGTAGCCCATGAATGCCGTCGCCATCATCGCCAGGTAAATCAGCATGCCGATGATCCACGTCACCTCGCGCGGGGCCTTGTAGGACCCGTAATAGAGGCTGCGGAAGATGTGCAGGTACACGGCGACAAAGAACAGCGACGCGCCGTTCGAATGCAGGTAGCGCAGCATGTAGCCGCCATTCACGTTCCGCATGATATGCTCGACACTGGCGAAGGCATGGTCGACATGCGGCGTGTAATGCATCGCCAGAACGATGCCGGTGACGATCTGCAACGCCAGGCAGAAGGTCAGCACGATGCCCCAGATCCACATCCAGTTCAGGTTGCGGGGGGTCGGGATCGTCAGGGTGTCATAGAGAAGCGACCCGATCTTGAGGCGCTTATCTAGCCATTTCTCAAAGCCGGTCTTCGGCTCGTAATTGTCGTGGGGAATTCCGGACATGCGCTTCCTCCGTTAGCCGAGCACGATGGTGTCTTCGCCGTCGAAACGCGCCACCGGAACGGGCAGGTTCCGGGGGGCGGGGCCGCGGCGAATGCGGCCGGCAGTGTCATAATGGGATCCGTGGCACGGGCAGAACCAGCCGCCGAAATCGCCTGCGTTGCCCAGCGGCACGCAGCCCAGGTGCGTACAGACACCCATCATGACCAGCCATTCCTCACCCTCGCCGAGGGTGCGGTTGACGTCGGTCGCTTCGGCATCCGCGGGCAAATTTTCGTTCCGGGCGTTTGGGTCGGGCAGAACGGAGAGATCGACCGCATTGGCCGCGTCAATCTCTTCCTGGGTGCGCCGGCGGATGAACACCGGTTTGCCAAGCCATTTCACGGTCAGCTGGGTGCCTTCAACGACGCCGCTGATATCGACCCGGATCGAGCTGAGCGCCTGAACGTCGGCGGACGGGTTCATCTGATTCACGAGCGGCCATATTGCCGCACCGGCGGTCACCGCGCCGGCACCCGCTGTCGCGTAGTACAGGAAATCGCGGCGCGTGCCTTGGTGGTCGTCTGCGTGTGACACGAGCGTTTCTCCGTTCCTGGGCCATTTCGGCCCGCCATGAGGGTAGGGGCCGACTGTCAGGTCGGCGCCGTGGTCATTGACGTTCTATTATTCGTCGCAACCTCTAGCGTAAAGCGGACATTGGCCTGTGCCAGAGGCGCATTGTCGCGGTAACACGCAGATCGCGCGAAATTTTGTAGAATCTGCACCTATTTTCTGGGATTTCACGGTATGATCTGTCCAGTGCCTTTGAAAACCCTTGTATGAGGCGCCAAGTGTGTCCGTGCCGGAATTTGATTAACACAGGACTAATATTGACCATGAACGCGATGCTGAACAGGTTCCGGGCGGTGGTTCTGACCCTTCTTGTCGCGCTGCCCGCGTCGGCCGAGACCGAGTTGAGCGTTTACGGAGGGGTCCAATCCGCGCCGCACAGCCGAGTCGAGGGGACGGATCCGGGCGGTGTGGGCACGTTCAGTTTTTTGTCCGAATGGGACGGGCGCTCGTTCGAGGCGCCACCCTATTAC
>CAYGRI010000030.1:22626-27692 GCA_964352155.1 uncultured Maritimibacter sp.
CCTGGTGGACGAATCGGAACACGCGCCTTGGGTTCGGCCTCGATTTCACGCATTCCAAGGTTTATGCGGACGACGCGACGCTGGCGACGAACGGGTTCTCGCGGCTTGAGTTCACCGATGGTCTGAACACGTTGACGGCGAATGTCTGGTACCGCTGGCCCGGGGCCTTCGTGGGGGGGCGTGTGACCCCGTATATCGGCGCGGGTGCGGGTCTTGCGATTCCGCATGTGGATGTGACCACGGCCGGGGGCAGGACCTTTGGCTACCAGGTGACGGGCCCGGCGGTCCAGGCCGTGGCCGGGCTCAAATACAATTTCAACGATCGCTGGGCCGTGTTCGGGGAATACAAGGGCACCTATTCGATGAACGAGGCCGATCTGGACAACGGCGGCACTCTGTCGACTGACATCATGACGAATGCGATCAACCTGGGTGTGTCTTTCAGCTTCTGAACGGTTGGACCGACCTCAGGCGGATGGCTTGGTGGCGGCCATGCTGTCGCGTTCGGAAAACGTCCTGAACCACGCGGACAGCCCGTCGCGCCCCTTGTGCCAGTCACGGTCGGCGAGGCGAAAATCAAGATAGCCAAGCGCGCACCCGATTGCGATGTGGCCCATGGTCAAAGGCCCGGCAAGGTGACCCATCCAGCGTGCGCCGACTGCGTCGAGGGCGCGGCTGATCTTGTCCCATTGCGCATCGACCCAGTCCGGAGAGCGCAGCGCCTCTGGCCGGGAGCGGCCTTCGTAGACCATCAGCAGCGCCGCATCCATGATGCCGTCCGCCGTCGCCTCCAGCGTCAGGATGTCCCAAAGCTGACCCCCGGGATACAGTCCGGCATCGGCCCGGGCGTCCAGAAAGCGGCAGATCACCCGGCTGTCGTATAGCGCGGGGCCGTCATCGCGCACCAGACAGGGGATCTTGCCAAGCGGGTTCTGCGCCAGCGGCATCGACCCGGGGGCCAAGGGGTGCCCCGCGGCCAAGGTAACCTCCACATCGTCCGTCTGACCGGTCTCGCGCAGCAGGACCTGGACCTTTCGGCAATAGGGTGAGGCAGGGTTGTCAAAGAGTTGTAGCATGACCAAGGCTCCGGCGCTGTTGCGCGACCCTAAGCCCGGCGCGGCGGCCCTGTCCATCGTTCAATCAAGTGCCGGGGCGATCCGAGCACCAAGGGTGAAGTGCGGGTGAGTCCCCCTGGGCAGTCCCGCATCCCGGTTCTGTTGCTGGCTCGCCCGAGTGACGGATCGAGCGCCAAGGCGCGTCAGGCCGCCGTCAGGCGTTTCCCGTCCTGGCCGGTGATCCGCGCGGGAATGATGGTGCCTTCGGGCCGGGCGTCGGAGAAGGTGACTTCGGCGAATTGTGCGGTCCGGCCCATCGTCGGGCTTTCCATCAGCACGGCATGGTTTTGGCCAATCTGCGCGCTCAGGTGCCGCTGCACCGCGGCCTCCCCCGCCGCCCGCAACCGCGCCGCCCGGTCGCGAATCGCGGAGCCGCTGACTTGCGGCATCCGGGCGGCGGGCGTGCCGGGGCGCGGCGAATAGGGGAATACATGCAGCCAGGTCAGGTCGCATTCCTCGACCAGACACAGGGAGTTGGCGAACATCTCTTCCGTCTCGGTCGGGAATCCGGCGATAATGTCGGCGCCAAAGGTCATGTCGGGCCGCAGCCGCCGGGCCTCCTGGCAGAACCGAATCGCGTCATCGCGCAGGTGGCGCCGTTTCATCCGCTTCAGGATCATGTCGTCGCCCGCCTGCAGGCTTAGATGCAGATGCGGCATCAGGCGCGGTTCCTCTGCGATGGCGCGCATCAGATTCTCATCCGCCTCGATCGAATCGATGGACGAGATCCGAAGCCGCGGCAGATCCGGCACCAGCCGCAGGATCCGCATCACCAGATCGCCCAGACGCGGGCCGCCGGGCAGATCCCCGCCCCAGGAGGTCAGATCCACGCCGGTCAGCACAACCTCGTTAAATCCGCGCGCCGCCAGGCGGCTGATCTGCTCAACCACCACACCGGCGGGGACAGAACGCGAATTGCCGCGCCCATAGGGAATGATGCAGAAGGTGCAGCGATGATCGCAGCCGTTCTGGATCTGCACATAGGCCCGCGATCTGGTCCCGAACCCGTCGATCAGATGCCCCGCCGTTTCCGTGACGGACATGATGTCGTCGACCTGCACCGGCTCTGTCTTGCCGATCAGATCGGGGGCGAGGCCGCTCCACGTGTCGGGACGCATCTTTTCGGCATTGCCGATGACCAGATCGACTTCGTCCATCGCGGCAAAGCCGTCGGGGTCGGTCTGGGCGGCGCAGCCTGTGACGATGACCCGGGCGTTCGGATTCTCGCGGCGCAGGCGCCGAATCTCCTGCCGGGCCTTGCGCACGGCTTCGGCGGTCACGGCGCAGGTGTTCACCACCACCGCGTCTTCTACCCCATGCGCGGCCGCAAGCGCTTTCATCGCTTCGGTTTCATAGGCGTTCAGGCGACAGCCAAGCGTCGTGAATTTGGGTGCGGTGCGGTCCATCAGATCTCTGCCAGAAACGCGGGCGTCAGAACGCCGGTGAACACGGTGGCGGTGGGCCCGGTCATCCAGACCCCGTCCTCACGCCAATCGATCAGGATATCGCCTCCGTCCAGCGTAAGGCGCACGCTGCGCCCGGTCAGCCCCCGGCGCGCGGCGGCGACGGCGGTGGCGCAGGACGACGATCCCGACGCCAGCGTCACCCCCACCCCACGCTCCCAGACCCGCATCCGCAGATGGTTGGGCGAGATGACATGCGCCACCTGCACATTGGTGCGCTGCGGGAACAGGGCGTGATGCTCGATTGTCGGGCCAAAGGACGCCAGATCGACCTGCTCGGCATCGTCGACGAAGAAGGTGCAATGCGGGTTCCCCATCGAGGTCGCGACAGGCGCGCCGTCCAGGGGCAGCTGCAAGGTATCGAGCTTCCGCGCCAGGGGGATGTCCTGCCAGTCGAGGCTTGGGGCGCCCATATTCACCGCGGTCATCCCGTCGCCCGCATCCTTGCACAGCAGTTGCCCGCGTTCGGTGCGCAGTTCAAGCTGGTCGCTCCCCGCCTCGTCCATCAGGTACCGCGCGATGCAGCGCGTCGCGTTTCCACAGGTCGCCGAGGCGGAGCCGTCCGCATTCAGAAAGGTCAGCCTCGCGGCGCTCTCCGGATCCCGGTCGATAAGGGCGAGCTGGTCAAACCCGACACCCCGATGCCTGTCCCCAAGTCGCTGCGCGATCTTGGCGGACACATGCATTTCACCCTCGCGGCGATCGATCACCACGAAGTCGTTTCCAAGGCCATGCATCTTGAGGAACGCAAGGCCGCCCTGTTTGTACCGAGTGCTCATCGTGCGGCATATATCGGCGTCATTGCATCAATGCCAGTGCTTGCGGAAAAGGCCCAGATTACCTCTTGACCGTGGAGAAGGGTTTCCCTAGTCAGGCGGCTCGAGTGGGCCGTTAGCTCAGTTGGTAGAGCAACTGACTTTTAATCAGTGGGTCGCAGGTTCGAATCCTGCACGGCTCACCACTGAAATCACTGATTTGAAGCAGAGGTTTGTGTTGGTCGGACAGTCAGCTTCCGACGGTCCAAGGCGGACGATCTCAGTGCGAACCGCGTTCCGGCGAAGATCGGACCGAAAACCCCGCACAAGGCATAGCCCGCAATGACGGACAGAATGAACATTTTCGGTCCCCGCGTCCGCTCTCACAACAGGCGTGGTCCCCGGCGCCAGTCGCCCATGCCTTGACAGGCCGCGCTCTCGACCGGTGTGAGGGGCGCAGCGGTGGATGGGCACGATCCGCACTGGCTGGCATCGTCGCCATCGCCGCCGCAGTCCGCGCATTCCTGCCAATCGAGATCCTGAAAGGCGGAATACTCTGCGTCTGGCAATAGGTTGGCTTGCCATCCGCGCGCTGGGCCAGCCGCTTTCGGCGGCGCGGCCGCAGCTATCTTGGCAAGGTCACCAGCACCGGGCCATCGCGCTCGCCGAGGTCCACGATCCGGCACCGTATGCCAAAGACCTCGGCCACCCGCCGCTCGGTCAGCACCTCGGTTGTCGGCCCCGCAGCCAGCACATGGCCGTCCTCGAACAGGATTGTGTGATCGGCGTAGCGCATCGCCATGTTCAGATCGTGCAGGACGAGGACGACGCTTCGCCCCTGCGCCCGGTTCAGGCGGCGCACCAGCTCAAGGACCTCGAAGGCATGGGCGACGTCTAGGTGGTTCGTTGGCTCGTCCAGGAAGATGCGCGGCGCGTCCTGGGCGATGGTCATGGCGATCCAAGCGCGCTGGAGCTGACCGCCAGAGAGCCTGCCGATGGGCCGGTCGGCGAGGTCTGCCATTTCCGTGGCCTCCAGCGCTCGGGCGCAGGCGGCACGATCCTCTGGCGACTGGCCGACGAACCGCTTGCGATAGGCAAAGCGGCCGAGGCTGACGAGGTCCCGCACCGTGAGTTCGGGCGGCGCGTCCGGCGATTGGCTCAGCATGGCAACCGCCCGGGCGAGCGCTCTGGGCGTCCAGTCCCCCAGCGGACGGCCCGCCACCTCGACGTCGCCTGCACAGGCATCATGGAGCCCCCGCAGGACGCGCAGGGCGGTGGACTTGCCGCTGCCGTTCGGGCCGCAAAGCGCGGTGATCTGTCCCTCGGGCAGGTCGAGGTCGACGAGGTCGAGCGCCGTGACAGAGTCGTAGCGCGCGGTGACGGCGCGCAGGCGGGCGAGAGTCTCAGCCATGGGTACGACGTCCTTTCAGGAGAAGCCAAAGAAAGAGCGGCGCGCCGATGAGCGCGGTGAGGGCGCCTGCGGGCAGCTCCAGCGGGGCTGCGATCAGGCGGGCAAGCGTGTCGGCGCCGAGAACGAGGACGCCGCCGACCAGCGCGGTGGCCAGAAGGTAGCCGCCGGTGAACTGCCCGAGGCACAGCCGTGCCACATGCGGCGCGACGAGACCCGCGAAACCGATGGCGCCCACCTGGCTTACGGCAAGCGCCGTCAGACCCACGGCGAGCGCAAGCAACGCCACCTGTGCCCGGCCAACCGATACGCCGGTCGCCGCTGC
>CAYGRI010000031.1:0-21390 GCA_964352155.1 uncultured Maritimibacter sp.
GTCCGGGCCTGATCCGCAATCGAGCGGGTGATCGCCTGACGTATCCACCAGGTGGCATAGGTGGAGAATTTGTAGCCGCGCCGGTATTCGAACTTGTCCACCGCCTTCATCAAGCCGATGTTCCCCTCTTGGATCAGGTCGAGGAATTGCAGACCGCGGTTGGTGTATTTCTTGGCAATCGAGATCACCAGACGCAGGTTCGCCTCGACCATTTCCTTCTTGGCCTGACGTGCCTCTTTCTCGCCCTTCTGGACCTGCTGCACGATGCGGCGGAACTCTGAGATATCGACGCCCACATAGGTGCCGACCTGGGCCATCTCGCTTCGCAACTGTTCGACCTTGGGGGCGGAGCGTTCGATCAGCGCCTGCCAGCCGCGACCGGCCTTCTCGCCCATCCGGTCCAACCAGGTCGGATCCAGCTCGGCGCCCTTGTAGGCCTCGATGAATTCGCGGCGGTTGATCCGGGCCTGGTCGGCCAGCTTCACCATCGACGAATCGATCGACATGATCCGGCGGTTGATTCCGTAGAGCTGGTCGATCAGCGCCTCGATCCGGTTGTTATGCAGGTGCAGCTCGTTGACAAGCTTGACGATTTCCGACCGGACCTGCTGATACGACCGCTCGTCGGAGGCGCTGAAGGAATTGTCCTCGTTCAGCGTGGCCGACATCCGCAGATCCTGCATCTCGGCCAGGCGGGTGTAATCCCCGGCGATGCGCGCCAGCGTTTCCAGCACGCGCGGCTTCAGCGCGGCCTCCATCGCGGCCAGCGACATGTTGGCCTGATCGTCCTCGTCGTCGTCATCCTCGCTTTGGATCGGGTTGCCATCGGCGTCCAGTTCCGGCTCGGATTCCTTCTTGGCGGGCGCGGCCTCGACCGAGAGGTTCTCGACCACCCGCTCCTGCGCCTCTTCGCCGTCTTCCTCCACCGAGCGGCCAAAGGTCGTCTCGAGGTCGATGACGTCGCGCAGTAGGATGTCTTCGCTCAGAAGTTCGTCGCGCCAGATCGTGATCGCCTGGAAGGTCAGCGGGCTTTCGCACAGCCCGGCGATCATCGTGTTGCGCCCGGCCTCGATCCGCTTGGCGATGGCGATCTCGCCCTCGCGGCTAAGCAGCTCGACAGAGCCCATCTCGCGCAGATACATCCTCACTGGATCGTCGGTGCGGTCCAGCTTTTCCGTCTCCGACGACGAGACCGCCACCTCGCGCGAGGTCGACGCCTCGACCAGATCGGTCGAGCCCTTGGCCTCTTCCTCCTCGGTCTCCTCGTCCTCGATGATGTTGATGCCCATTTCGGACAGCATCGACATCACATCCTCGATCTGCTCGGAAGAAACCTGTTCCGGCGGCAGGACCTGGTTGAGCTGGTCGTAGGTGATGTAGCCCTTCTCGCGGGCCTCGGCGATCATCTTCTTGACCGCCGTCTGGCTCATGTCGAGCATCACTTCCTGCTCGGACTCTTCCTGCTTACGGTCGTCGTTGTCTTTCGCAGCCATTGGCGCTCCTTCCAAAAGCAAGATGCGATTCGGGCAATCTTACCGAATCAAGTAGGGCGAATCACTGATTCGCACAGTGTTTACCCTGAATTATTTACGGTTTCGTCACCGAATCACGTCACTATCGACGACCGGTCGGCTTTTTGAACTCGATATTGGCAATCAGCGACTCGAACGCGCTGCGTTCGTCCCGATTCATGCGGGCTCCGCTGGGGGCTGTGTCATAGACGGTTCTGTCCTCGGTCGTTCCATTCGTCGCCTCTTGCTGGGCGCGGGCCGCCTGGCCCAGGCGCCAGGTCAGGCCCTCGTCCGCGAGCCGCTCGATATCTTCCATTGCTTCAAGGACCTCCCGCTCGGCCCCGCGTCGGGTTTCGAGTTTCGCGAATTCTTCGGCAAGGCAGGTTGTTGCGGCCTCCGTATCCTCGGGATTTCTCATCGCGGGGATGATGGAGAGATGGCTTTGCCTCAGGAGCTTTTCAAGGGCGCCCCCCCCGGTTTTCGCCGCAATTTTTTCCTGCAATTCCTGCGCGTTGACAGCCTCAATCGTTAACAAGAGGTTACGAATGGCGGCGTGGTCGGGGTCGCGGCAGTCCAGCGACTCCAGTTCTCCCGCGAAGGTTGTGACAAGGCCGGGGTGGGTGACCAGAACCGCGAGAATCGCGGCCTCGCGCAGCCGGTCGGTGATCTCGCTGTCTGGCGCGGCCAGCACGGACGAGCGCGCGCCGGGGGTGGCACCGGCAGCGGGCGGCTTCCATCCGCCCTTCTGGAAACGTTGGCGCGGCTGGGCCGCGGGGCGGAAAAAGTCCCACCGCAGGCGCCGGATCTCTTCGCCGTAATGCCCGCGCAGGCTTTGGTCGGGGATCTTCTGGATCGCCTCGCGCAGCGCCTTGTCCAGCGCCGCCTTGCGCTCGGGGCTGTCAAAGACCTTGTCCTCGGTCTCGCGCCGCCACAGCAGCTGCACCAGAGGCTGCGCCTGATCCAGCAGCGCCGTCATCGCGGGCGCACCGCCGCCCTTGCGGATCACGTCATCCGGGTCCGCCCCCGCCGGCATCAGACAAAAGCGCAGCGATTTGCCCGCCTCAAGCTGCGGCAGCACCATGTCGATCAGCCGCATCGCCGCCCGCAGGCCCGCCGTATCCCCGTCCAGCGCGATGATCGGCTCTGGCGCGATGCGCCACAGCATCTGCAACTGCTGTTCGGTGATCGCGGTGCCAAGCGGCGCCACGGCGCCGGTGAACCCCGCCTCGGCAAGGGCAATCACGTCCATGTAGCCCTCGGCCACGATCAGCGGCTGGCCCTTGCCCACCGCCTCGCGCGCGGGGCCGTGGTTGTACAGGCTGCGGCTTTTGTCGAACAATGCCGTTTCGGGCGAGTTGAGGTACTTGGCACGCGCCTCCGGATCCATCGAGCGGCCGCCCAGCGCGATCGTCCGCCCCCGCGCGTCGCGGATCGGAAAGATGATGCGACCGCGAAACCGGTCATAGGGCGCGCCGCCTCCGTCGGGTTTCGCCGCCAGCCCCGCGTCGATCACCTGATCGGCCGCCACCCCCTTGCCGGTCAGGTGGGCAAACACGCCCTGCCGGTGATCCGGCGCATAGCCGATGTTCCAGCGCGCCTGCGCCGCCTCATCCAGCCCGCGCCCCGCCAGATAGGCCCGCGCCTCGGCCGCAGCCCCGGTCTTGAGCTGCAGGCGGTAGTGTTGTACCGCCTGCTCCATCACGCCCGCCAGTTGCGTGCGCAGATCGTCCTTTTCGCGCGCCATCGGATCGCGGGCGGGCATCTTCATCCCGACTTCGCCCGCCAGAAGCTCCACCGCTTCCATGAACCCCATGTTCTCGGATTCCCGCACGAAGGAGATCGCGTCGCCCTTGGCATGACAGCCAAAGCAATAATAGTATCCCTTGCGGTCATCTACATGAAAGGACGCGCTTTTTTCCTGATGGAACGGGCACGGGGCCCACATGTCGCCCTTGCCCTGATTGGATTTGCGCTGGTCCCATATGACTTTGCGCCCGACCACGTCGGTCAGGGACAGGCGGGTGCGCAATTCATCGAGAAATCCGGGGGGCAGACTCATGGTATGAGTATCTGAAATCGGCCGCCCGGAGTCGAGGGGCCCGCGACCGCCGGCGCGTCGAAACCGTACAGACGGCAGGCCCGCCTTTCGCGGCGCGCGCGTGTTTCATTCAATCGACGTCGGCCAGCTCCGCCGCGCAAAGACTGCATCGGCGCGCTGGATGCCGGTCTGTGCCTGACCGCGCCAGCGCCTGTCGCGGCCAGCCAAATTCGGAAGCATGGCCAAGCGATGATGCCGGGCCGAACGGGCTGCGCGTTGCAAGCCCTGCCTCGGTCCGGCAAGTGACGTCCCGATCTCAACCGGGCGCGACACGCGCTAGCGAGAGATGAGCTTGTACAGAGTCTCCGGCTCGAGGCCCAACAACCGGGCGGCTTGCAACAGGTCCCGCTCCGACATTTCGCTCGTGCTCTCTTTTGGCTTTGTCTCGCGGCAGCTCGACGACGCAGCCAACTGCCTGGGGCACCAGAGCTGGGACTTGAACGAAATCATGTTCGGGATCGCCTTGCAGGCGGGACCCGACAATTTCATGCAGCGGTCGCCGGTCTTGGTGGCGATCTGGCAGCAATCCCTGGCGAAAGCAGCCTGCGGCGCGCCAACAAATCCAGCGCTGGCCAAAACGGCCGATAGTGCAATGCGTGTGACAAAAGATCTTGGAATCATGGAAGTGTCCTTCAATACAGGTAATGATTAACGGCGCGACGCTAACAACCGGACAATCTTCGATCACCCCCCCAAATGCGTCCGCCGGCAAACTGCCGTCGCGACACAACATAACTTGCCGACCCGGTCAGCCACGAAATGGCATGAAGCTGCCCTGCCAATCTTGGCCAGACGACAACTTCAGCCAGACGACAACTTCAGCCGGGCTACAACCCGTCACATTGCGCGTCGGGCACGCGGTTCAGCCGATAGCTGACATATTGCCCGGGCACCTCGGCCAAAGTGGTGAAGCCGCCGCAACCCTCGACATCGCCGATCACCACGCCTTGCGTCCGGAACACCACGCCTTTGGCATCGTCGCGCAGAAACTCGATCGAGCCGCCATCGCATTCGACGCCGCAGAATGCCTTGCCCCGGTCGCGCCAGCAGATCATGAAATTGTCCATTACCCGCCCGCCGAAGCCGTCGCGGGCGACATGGCCTTGATGGGCGAATTGGGCCCGGATCGCAGCAAGCCGGTTGCCCATCTCGTCATCCCAGACCCTAAGCTTGATCCAGTGGACCACCTGATCGGGATGGCTTGCCAGATGCGCCCCGCTGTATTCGCGCAGGTAGCAGCCCTTGCTGGGTCCGTCCTGAGCCACAACCGGCAGCGCCAGCGCCACCGCGAAGGCCCCCGTCAAAGCAATCCGCGTCGTCACAATCCCTTCGCTTTGTAGCTCAAGGCCACCCGGTCAATCGACACAAGATAGGCTGCGGTGCGCAAATCGCTGACTTCGGCGCGCTCGTGCCAGACCTTCGACATCGCCTGGTAGGCCACCCGCATTGTATCATCCAGACCAGAGCGCACCAGCTCCAGCTCGTCGGCGCCGCGCAAATAGCGCGATTTGAAGTCGGGCGTCATCGACCAGGCGCCGCCCAGATGCTCGTCCAGCCGCTGCAATTCGTCCACGATCAGCTGATGGCGCGCCTCTTCCTGGCGGCGGCCCATGCGGCCAAAGCGGATGTGGGACAGGTTCTTGACCCATTCGAAATAGGACACCGTCACGCCGCCCGCATTGGCATACATGTCGGGGATGATCACCACCCCCATCTCGCGCAGCACCTCGTCGGCACCGGCGGTGATAGGGCCGTTGGCCGCCTCGATGATCAGGGGGGCCTTGATCCTGTGGGCATTGGCCAAGTTGATCACCCCTTCCAAGGCCGCCGGGATCAGGATATCGCAATCCTGTTCCAGCACGCTCGCGCCGTTTTCCACATAAGTGCCATCGGGATAGCCCTTGACGCCGCCATGCCCGGCGATCCAGTTGCGCACCGCCTCGACATCGAGGCCGCGTTCGTCGACCAGCGCGCCGTCCCGCTCGATGATGCCGGTGACCTGGGCGTCATCCTCTTCATGCAGGAATTTCGCGGCGTGATAGCCCACATTGCCCAGCCCCTGCACGATTACGCGCTTGCCCGCCAGCTTGCCGGTCATCCCCGCCTTTGCCATATCATCGGGGTGGCGGAAGAATTCCTGCAGCGCATATTGCACGCCGCGGCCCGTCGCCTCGACCCGGCCCTGGATGCCGCCCGCATGGGTCGGCTTGCCCGTCACACAGGCCCGCGCGTTGATGTCGGTGGTGTTCATCCGCGAGAACTGGTCGGCGATCCACGCCATCTCGCGCTCGCCGGTGCCCATGTCGGGGGCGGGGACGTTCTGGCTGGGATGAATCAGGTCGCGCTTGATCAGCTCATAGGCGAACCGTCGGGTAATCAGCTCCAGCTCGTGTTCCTCATATTGGCGCGGGTCGATGCACAGGCCACCCTTGGACCCGCCGAACGGCGCCTCGACCAGCGCGCATTTGTAGGTCATCAGCGCGGCCAGCGCCTCTACCTCGTCCTGATTGACACCCAGTGAATAGCGGATGCCGCCCTTCACCGGCTCCATATGTTCCGAATGCACCGAGCGGTAGCCGGTGAACGTCTGGATCTGCCCGCGCAGGCGCACCCCGAAGCGCACCGTATAGGTGGCGTTGCAGACGCGAATCTTTTCTTCCAGCCCCGGCGGCAGATCCATCAGCGCCACCGCACGGTTGAACATCAGATCGACGGATTGGCGAAAGCTCGGCTCTTGGGTCGCGGATACATTCATCTTTGCCTCCTCTTCGGTCCGTGGACGTGCGGATTGCCCGCACGGTGCCACACCGGGCCATGACATCTGGGTAAGCTATGTGATTCTCGTTTCACTTGCATAAAAGAATGAGTCGCTTTCGCCCCGCACGCAAAAGCCCGCCCGGATTCGTCGTTTCCGATTTCACACTGATCCTGCCGATCCGTCGTCAACGTTTCTCAGACCGCGGGGCTTTTCCACCAAACGGGCGGCGTCAGAGGCTGCTTCGGGGCTTGCCCCAAATTGGCCTTATTCCCTGCAGAAGCATCGTAGGCCACACCAGATCCAAAAAGGATTGCGGCAGGAACTGCAAGGACCTGAAACCATGAAACAGCGGCACGTACCCGACCCCATCGAACTTCCGGCGCCCATTGCCCGTCGCTCGAAGACCAGCGCCCTTCGGGCGTTCGAGCGGGACGAGGAAGGCTCTCTGATCATTTTTTCGTTGATGATGTTCATGCTCATGGCGCTTGTCGCCGGCATGTCGCTGGACATCGAGCGGTTCGAAACGGCCCGGACCAAGCTGCAGGCCACCGCCGACGGCGCGGCGCTGGCCGGGGCCTCTCTGACGCAGAATGTCAGCCCGCTGCGGGACGTCGTCGAAGACTACTTCGTCAAGGCGGAGATGGATAAGTTCCTGGAAGACATCGACATCATATCCGAGATCAACATGCGGCGGGTCACGGTTACATCGGATGTCACCGTGCCCACCCATTTCTTCCACATGATCGGGATCGATCACCTGTCCACTGTCGTCACGTCGGTCGCGGAAGAATCCATCGGCAATGTCGAGATCGCCCTGGTGCTCGACGTGTCCGGGTCCATGGGCTCCAATTCCAAACTCGCCAACCTCAAGGACGCCGCCGAGGATTTTGTCGACGCGATGTACGAGAATGCCGAAGCCGGTACGATCTCGACCTCCATCGTGCCCTATTCCACCCAGGTCTCGGCCGGTCCGGATATCCTGAGCCATTTCCCGAACCGTGGCGACGCCGAGCACGAAATTTCGCATTGCGTCGACTTCAGCGATGCCGACTTCGAAAGAGTGACGCTGCTTCCCACGGAACATGTCGCGCAGACGCTGCATGCGGATCTGCGCACCAACGAGGGCAACAGCTGGTGGGATCCGGGCGAGTGGTTGCCGGTCACGGAATGCCCGTCCGACAGCTGGACCGACATTCTGCTGTATTCCGAAAGCATCTCGGCGCTGAAAGCCTATGTGAACGCCTTTCGGGCAACCGACTGGACGTCGATCGAACTGGGTGTGAAATGGGGGGCCGCCATTCTGGACCCCGCCTTCCAGCCAATCATCAGCGCCGCCGTCACCGCCAACAAGGTCAACGACGCGTTCGACGGCCGCCCCCTGAGCTACGACGAATCCGACGGGCTGAAGGTCATGGTCGTGATGACGGACGGGATCAACACCAACCAGTATGTCATGGCCGACCCCTACCGCAGCGGCCCGTCCTTTGTGTACGTCTATTACGACAATTACGACCGCCCCTATTACTCGGTCTGGGGCGGCACCGGCGAACCGGACCCCACGGTACGGACGGAAACGGTCACCACGACGGATTCGGTCTGCGACTACTGGTACCGGTACCACCGCCGCTGGTACTGCAACAGTTGGGAGCAGGTCACAACCACGACCACTCAAGAGGTCGAATCCTGGTACCTGGTCAACGACTATTCCAACGATGGTGTAAGCACCGGCTGGCGCAGCGCCCCCTACGGTGGCCCCTACGGCGGCGGAGAGAACGCAACCCGCATGAACTGGGACGACCTTTGGGCCGAGGTGCCGGTGGAAATCTTCACCGACCGGTATCTGTACAACATGGGGTATTCGTCGACGGTGCGGAATGCGATCGAAGCCGCCCGGCATCAGGTCAACAACAGCAAGAAGGACGAGCGGACCCGCGACATCTGCACCGCCGCCAAAGCGAACGGCGTGTTGATCTACGCCATCGGCTTCGAGGCCCCCACTGCTTCGCAAAACCTGCTGCGCGCCTGTGCCACCACGGCGTCCCATTACTTCAACGTCGAGGGTACGCAGATCTCGCAGGCCTTCTCTGCCATCGCCGCTGACATCAATCGCCTGAGGTTGACAAAATGATCCGTCGTTTGAAATCCGTTGTCTCTCGCTTTCGGCGCGACGAAAAGGGCGCGCTGACCATCGAATTCTGCCTCCTGTTCCCACTGTTCATCGGGATCTTCGGGTCGACCTTCGAGGCGGGGTTGATGAACACAAGGCACGCCTTGCTGGAACGGGCGGTCGATCTTGCGGTGCGCGATCTGCGCCTCGGAGTCGACGCCACCCCCACCCACGAGGAGCTTGTCGCCTCGATCTGCAACTTCGCCGCCGTGATTCCCGATTGCGACACCGCGCTGCATATCGAGCTGGAGCCGGTCAGCACCACCACTTGGCAATTCCGGACCGGCCAGGTGCAATGTATTGACCGCGACGAAGAGATCTCGCCGGTGATCAATTTCAACGGCGGCATTCAGAACGAGTTGATGCTGATCACCGCCTGCGCGGTCTTCCGCCCCATGTTTCCGACGACGGGGCTGGGTCTGGCCATGCCGAAAGTCAACGCAACCGATTATGCGCTGGTCGCTATGTCGGCCTTTGTGAACGAGCCCTGATATGCGCAAACTCCTCACATGCCTTCGCCGGTTCCGGCGGTCTGAACGCGGATCCTTTTCGGTCGAGACGGTGCTCGTATTCCCGCTGCTGCTGTTCTGCTATGCTGGCCTGTTCACCTTCTTCGATGCCTATCGGACGCTGAACCTCAACGTTCGGGGCAGCTACACCATCGCCGACATGGTCTCGCGCGAGACGAACCCGATCACGCCCACCTATATGCAAGGGCTCAACCGGATCCTGTCGGTTCTGACCAAGTCCGAGGACCCGACGATCCTGCGCATCACGGTGGTGACTTATGACGCGGACGCCCAAGAATACCAGCTGGTCTGGTCCGCCGTCGATGGTGGCTCGGGCGCGCATATCGTCCCGATCACCGAAGGCACGCTGGGCCAGGTCGAAAGCAGGATTCCGCTGATGGCGCATGGCGACATCAACGTGGTGGTCGAAACCTGGGCCTCTTTCGTGCCGATGATGAACTGGGGGCTGGACGCGCAATACTTCGCGAACCTGGTGATCACCCGGCCCCGCTTTGCGCCGCAACTTCTCTGGAGCAGCTGATCCGGTCTAGCGGTCGTCGGGCGTTGGCATCAGATCCGTCACACCCTTTAGCTGCATCGCGATCACGTCGGCCATATACTTGCCCTGGGCGCCGGGGGTCACGCCGCCCACGCCCAGCCGGCGCCCCAGCCGCCACCACAAGCCCGGCTGCCAGGCACGGCCCGGCGCTGTCTTCATCAGGACCGCGAACCCGTTCGAGGGTTTGAGGGCGAAGGGCCCGCGTTCGACCGAAGCGATATTGTCCATCGGGCACAGCATGCGGCCCCGCCCGTCGCGCAGCCCCTCGGGCGTCAGGACGATATCGGTGTCGGTCGCCCGGCGGATCAGATCAGCCATCACCAGCGACACGATCCCCAGCCCCAGGATAAAGATCCGCAGCACCAAGGTCTGCGGCGGCGCCGCCACCGACAGGTAAACCAGCATCGCCCCAAGGACGATCATCATCGCGATCGCCATCCAGCGCCGGGCCGGTGACGGCGTGAGCCTTGCTAGAACTTTGTCTGTCATCTGCCCCCGGGGTCCGCGCCCCTGCCTCATACCTGTGTCACGGACGGCCGCGCCCCTCGCGCGCCCCGTCCGGCTGTCCACGCTGCGGCGGCCCGCATCATCCGACCCCGCGCCTTGACCGCCCGTCGCGTCCCGCGCCTCAGCTCATCCGAGACAGCTTGGCCTGCAATTCGGCAAGCTGCTTCTTGATCTCGTCCAGGCTTTCGGCTTCCTCACCCGGCTCTGTCGCGCCCCATTTGCCGGTCATCGCGTTCAGAAAGGCGGTCTGCTGCGCCTTCATGGCATCGTAGCCCGGCATCGCGGACATCGGATTGGTGAAGTTCTCCATCATCTTCGACTGGCCGTCGCGCAGCATCTCGAACGACATCGACAGGAATTGCGGCACCACCGATTGCACGCCTGTCGTATAGCTGCGCACCAGATCCGTCAGCACATTGATCGGCAGCACGGATTCGCCGTGGCTTTCGTGATCCGCGATGATCTGCAGAAGGTACTGGCGCGTCAGGTCGTCGCCGGTCTTGAGGTCGATGATCTGCACCTCGCGCCCGTCGCGGATGAACCGAGAGATGTCATCCAGCGTGACGTAATCGCTGGTCTCGGTGTTATAGAGCCGGCGGCTGGCGTAGCGCTTGATCAGCAGCGGTGAGTCCGTATCAGCCATATGCTCTCCTTACGGATGTCGCAGTGCAGATGTTGCAATGCGGCGCCAAGAGTAAGCCGCCCTGCCGCAAAATAAAAGGGCGAGCATGACGCTCGCCCAGTTTCGCGCACCGGACGGGAGGATCCGGTCTGCGCTATCGTCTGTATCCGGCCGCTTACTTGGCGGCGGCGGTCACTTTCTTGGCCGCTGCGGAGACTTCGGCGGTGGCCTTCTTGACGGCGGCCGATGCGTCTTCGGACATGTCCTTGCCAGCTGCCAGCAGCAGCTCAACCGTTTCCATCTGAACGCGTTTGGCGACTTCGGCGAAAGCGGCCATGGTTTCGGCGGACATTTCAGCCTGAGCCGATGCGAAATCGGTCATCGCCTTGGTGTAGTCGGCCGGGTCTTCCTTGACAGCGGTGATGGCGGACAGCTTGGCCAGCGTGTCCTTCGTCCACTTCGTCGAGATCTCGGTCGATTTGTCGGCAGCTTCCAGGGCAACCTTGGACAGCTTGTCGGACAGGGTGGCCTGCGTCTTGAACGCGTCCTGCATCGCGGTCATGTCGACCGGGAAGGCACCCATCATGTCTTTCATCATCTTGGTGTAGTCGGTGTTTGCTTTGGTCGCCATGTCATTGCTCCTTGCAGTGATGAACCAACTCGCCTTGACTTGGTTCCGGGTTGACCCCTAGATATATGCTGCAGCGCGGCATTTCAAGAGTCTTTCTGCGCTGCAGCAAAAGTTCTTTATGCCTTGTTTCATGGCGCCTGCGCGCCTTTCCGCCGATTGAGCAGGAGACCGTCCAAACCACCTATTCGCGAATCGTTGCCGTGTTCGATGCGGGGGGCGAATGCAAAAGGGCGGCCCCGAAGAACCGCCCCTGATCTGCTGTGGCCTGCGCCAGGCGGCTTATTTGCTGGCGGGCTTTGTGGCCGACGCCACGGTTTCAGACGCCTTTTGCATGGCAGAGGCGGCGTCTTCGCCAAACGACTTGCCAGCCGACATCATGATCTCGATCGTCTGTTCCTGAACCGCTTTCGCGATCTCGGCAAAGGCGCTGAGGTTCTTGGTGGCCAATTCACCCTGGGCCGAGGCGAAATCGGTCATCGCCTTGGTGAAATCGGTCGGTTCGTCCTGAACCTTAGCCACGGTGCCCACATTGGCGAGCGTTTCCTTGGTCCAGGTGCTGGACAATTCGTTCGAGCGTGCGGCGGCCTGAAGCGCGACGCGAACCAGCTTTTCGCTGACCTCGGCAGAGCTTTTCATCTGCTCTTTCATCCCGTCCATATCAATCGGGGACGCTTTCATGGCGTCCTGGATCATCGACATCGGGTCTTGGGGTTTCTTCGTCGGCATATCAATTCCTCCTATGCGGCAGGACAGCCCCGCCTCACCTCTTGCAATGCTTCTAGCATGCTGCGCTGCAGCATTGCAATCCCCAAAATGCTGCAGCGCAGCATAATTCGCAACTCGCCCCGGATCACTCCGTCTTGGCAAGCACATAGGTGCCGGGCGCATCCGCAAGGACGGGATGGTCAGCATCGCCGGGCGCGCGCGCGGGCACCTGTTTGCCCGACCGTTTGGACAGCCATTCCTCCCACCGAGGCCACCAGGAACCGTTGTGGAACGTCGCCCCCTGCATCCAGTCGTCTGGGTCGGACTTGATGTCATCATTGGTGTAATGGCCGTACTTCTTCTTGGACGGCGGGTTCACGATCCCGGCGATATGGCCCGATTCGGACACGATGAACGCCTTCGACCGGCTGCCCATCTGCCGCACCCCGTTGTAGCAGGACTTCCAGGCGGCGATGTGATCCGTCTCGCATCCGATCGAGATCAGCGGCACCTGCACATCCTTCAACGACAGTTTCTCGCCCAGCACCTCTATCTCGCCGGTGGCAAAGCGATTCTGCTGGCACAGCCACCGCAGATATTCGGTGCACATCCGGCCCGGCAGGTTCGACCCGTCGCCATTCCAAAACAGCAGATCGAAGGCGGGCGGCGTCTCTCCCATCATGTAGCTGCGGATCGCGGGCTGATAGACCAGATCGTTGGACCGCAGATAAGAGAACGTCCGCCCCATGATGAAAGACGACAGATAGCCATTCTCGGCCATCTCCGCCTCCAGGGCATCGACGAAATCGTCGGTGAGGAAGGGCGTGAAC
The DNA here is from genome assembly GCA_964352155.1 of uncultured Maritimibacter sp. Taxonomy (GTDB): domain Bacteria; phylum Pseudomonadota; class Alphaproteobacteria; order Rhodobacterales; family Rhodobacteraceae; genus Psychromarinibacter. Next base: position 12,898 of record CAYGRI010000031.1, read on the forward strand.
TCTCCCTGATCGCGGAAATCCGTGAGGGCGGTAAAGAAAGTGGCCGATTTGATCGACTTGTCCTTCTGCTTGTGCATCCAGGCCAGCACCAGCGACAGGGTGGTGCCCGCGATGCAATAGCCCACCGCATTGACCTGCGGCTGCCCGGTAAGCTTCTTCACCTCGTCAATCGCGGTCAGGTAGCCTTCCTGCATATAGGTGTCGATGCCCACATCGGCGTAGCTTGCATCCGGGTTCACCCAGCTCACGATGAACAACGTATAGCCCTGATCGACGATCCAGCGGATCAGCGAATTCTCGGGCTTTAGATCCATGATGTAGAACTTGTTGATCCAGGGCGGAAACACCACCAGCGGCGTCTCATGCACCGTCTCTGTCGTGGGGCTGTACTGGATCAGCTCGAACATGCGGTTGCGGAACACGACCTTGCCCGGGGCGGTGGCGATGTTGCGGCCCACCTCAAAGGCGGTCTTGTCCGCCAAGGTGACGTTCAGCGCCCCATTGCTGGCCTCGATGTCGCGCACCAGGTTTTCCAGCCCGTCCACCAGGCTTTGCCCGTTCGTTTCAACGGCCTTCGAAAGCGCCTCGGGGTTGGTGCCGAGAAAGTTCGCCGGGCTGAACAGGTCGATGATCTGGCGGCTGAAGAATTCCACCCGGCGTTTTTCGGTCTCTTCCAGCCCGTCCAGGCCGCCCACCGCGTTCTGCATCGCCTCGGAGTTCAGCATGTATTGCTGCTTGAGAAAGTTGAAATAGGGGTTGGTCTGCCACAGCTCGTTCCGGAACCTGCGGTCGGTGGGCGTCGGGTCCTCGGGCGCTTCCAGCCGACCCTTGGCCAGCGCCTGCTGTGCCTCGAGGTAGTGTTTCAGCGACTTGCCCCAATAGTTGACCTGCTGTTCGACCAGTTTCGCCGGATTCGACATCATGTCGGTCACGTAGGCAGTCACCGCCTTGAGGTACAAGTCCTGCCCCGGCCCCTGCAACCCAGCACGCTGAGGTTGCTTGTGCGCCATCGCTGCAACCAGACGCTGAGACAACTCCTCTACCTTCACCAGATTCGCGTTCAGAACGTCGAGATCCTGGCCGGGATGTGTTTCGTCGGTTGTCATTTTATCATTTCCGTTTATTTTGCACTTGCAGCATATACTGCTGCCTGTAGCCGGGGGACACGCAACGTTTCCTCAGCGCCGCACCAAGCTGGGACTATATTTTTATGCGCTATCTCGCCACCTACGACCTCATGGAGACGATGCGGAACACGAACCAATGGCTCGGCGCCACCGCCGCTGCATTTGGATCTTACCCGATCACCGGCCTTTCCCCCACCCCCATGTTTCGCCTCATGTCCGCCTGGGGCGAAGTGATGGAGCGCTCATTCGCGCGCATGGTAGTCAAACCGGGCTGGGGCATCAACTCGGTGGTGGGCGAGGACGGACGCGACCATGTGGTCGAAGTTGAGCCGCTGGTCAAGCGTCCGTTCGGCGATCTGGTGCATTTCAAGGTCATGGGGCGCAAGGAGCGTAGCCGCCGCGTGCTGCTGGTGGCGCCGATGTCGGGGCATTACGCGACCTTGCTGCGCTCTACCGTGATCAGCCTGCTCCCCGATTGCGAGGTCTATGTCACCGATTGGCACAATGCCCGCGACATTCCGGTCAGCCAGGGCAAGTTCGATATCGAGGATTACACCAAATACCTGATCGAGTTCATGCGCGCCCTGGGTCATTCGACCCATGTGGTCGCGGTGTGTCAGCCCGCGCCGCTCGCGCTGGTCGCCACCGCCTGGCTGGCAGAGCATGACCCGCTGGCCCAGCCCCGCACCATGACGCTGATCGGCGGCCCGATCGACCCCGACGCCGCCGCGACCGATGTCACCGATTTCGGCAGCCGCGTGACCATGGGGCAGTTGGAAAAGTTCGCCGTCCAGCGCGTGGGCTTCAACAACGCGGGCGCCGGGCGGATGGTCTATCCCGGCCTCGCGCAGCTCTCGGGCTTTATCTCGATGAATGCCGAGCGGCATGGCGAGGCGTTCTTTGAACAGATCATGCGCGTCGCCAAGGGCGAGGCCAGCGATAACGACAAGCACAACCGGTTCTACGACGAATATCTCGCCGTGATGGACATGACGGCGGAATTCTACCTGTCGACGGTGGAGCGGATCTTCAAGACCCGCGAGATTGCGCGCAACGCCTTCACCATTGACGGGGTGCCCGTGGACATCGGCAAGATCACCGATGTCGCGGTCAAGACTGTCGAGGGCGAAAAGGACGACATCAGCGCGCCCGGCCAGTGTGTGGCGGCACTGGACCTGCTGACCAACCTGCCCGACACCAAGAAGGCCGCGCATCTGGAACCCGGCGCGGGCCATTACGGCATCTTCGCGGGCAAGTCCTGGCGAAACAACATCCGGCCGCTGGTGCTGGGCTTCATCGACGCCAATGCGGCGCCGGCCGATGTTTCGTCCAAGCGCAAGGCCGAGGCGGAAAAGCGCGAGGAAGAGCGGGCCGCCGCCCGAAAGGCTCGCCCCGCCGCCGCCGCCAGCACCGCCAGCGCGGCCGTTGCAGAGGCGCCCGCCGCGATGCCCAAGGCCGAAGCGCCCGCGCCGACCGCGCCCGCGCCCAAGGCCGCTGCGAGCGCCGCGCCCAAGGCGGCCGCGAAAGCCCCCGCCAAGACAGCGCCCAAGGCACCCGCAACGGCAACAGCACCGGCAAAGGCAACGGCCAAAGCCACCCCCAAGGCGACTTCCCCAGCGACCCGCAAGCGCAGCACCGGAACCGCAAAGACGGCGGTCGCAAAGCCCGAGGCGCCCACTGACAGCGCCACCAAGCCGGCCGCCGCTAGCGCCCGGAAGGCGCCCGCAAGACGGGCGGCACCGAAGAAGGCGGCCACGAAAGCCAATCCGTCAGACGGTCAGACACGGCATTAGGGGCCTCAAGCGCCGGCAGATGTCCGGCGTTTTTGATCACCTCAAGCCGCGCGTTCGGCATAAGATGCGCCATGAATTCGTGACGCCGCACCGGAAACACCGGGTCGGCCTCACCGCACAGGATCAGCGTCGGCGTGCGTATCCGGCGCAGGGCGCCCTGCTGGTCCGGCCGACGCTGCATCGCCTTGGACTGGCGCACGAACAGCTCTGCCCCAAGGTCCGCCGCCATCTCCAGCACCGCGTCCAGGATCCCCTCGCGCAGGGAGCTGTCGGCCAGATGCTCCAGCCGGATCTCGTCCAGCAGCGCCTCGGGGAAACGGCCAGAGCGGGCGGCGACGATCCGGGGTTCTCGGGCTGCCGCGACCTGCGGAAGCTCTGACTGGCAGGAGGTATCCATCAGGGCCAGCCGCGTCACCCGCTCTGGCGCGCTGCGCACGATTTCCATGGCCACGATCCCGCCCAGACCATGCCCGCATAAGGCGAACACCCCGGGTGCCGTGGCCAAAGCGTCTTGTGCCATCTCGGCCACAGTGCCGCCCCGCAACGGCGGCGCGATGTGAACCGCCGTCTTCCAGCCAAGCTCCACAATCTGCGGCAGAAAGGCGCGCGCATCCGCCATCATCCCTGGAACAAGAACAAGCGGCTCTACCATCGCGCGCACCCTTTTGCCTGCTTTGTGATATCTTGGACATAAAACATCGCAATACTGATATCTAAATATTCGATTTGTGAAAGCCAGTCATCGGTGCCTCTGGGATCTTGGGATACGTGATCCCCCGAAAGGCCGGAAAATCCGCATGGCGAGCATGCCGGTCCGGCTCTGCCGTGCGCCCGGGTTTCACGAGGGTTCCGCGCGGCGCGATGTAGCTGTCGATCCGCCGCTCGGGCGCCTCTCTCCACGTCAGGTTGAACGCGGCGTTTCTGGGAAAGAAGTAGACCACGTGAAACGGCAGGTGATCATACAGCCACCACGCCAGATCGCGCCAGTCGCGGCCGGCGTTGTATTGCACCGCGAACCATGGGACGCTAACCGAAACACAGGCGCCCATCCGCCCCGCGCCGTCGCGCTGATCCCAGATATGGCCGGCGCGGTTGGACGGGTTCGCGGCGCATTTCTGCGGCCTCACCTCGGTCGCGCCAAAGTGGTTCAGCGCTGGCGCACGATAGCCGGAGCGGATGTCGATCGGCCCGAACGTTTCCACCAAGGGTTCCAGCAGATCTTCGGCCAGCCGCGTCCCGGCGGCGATCAGCAGGTCAGGGTCGTCGGGGATATTGGGCCGCCCGTAGAAATTCCCGATCTCGGAGTACAAAAAGTTGCGCAGCGCGAAATGCCGCGACAGACGCACACGCCCCAGATCCTCCAACGCTGTGTAGCTTCCCGGCCGCCTCATGCGGCGCCGTTCCATCGGAACGCCCCGTCCGGCCCCAGCGGCGAGAACGGGTTGTGCGCGATCTCCCAGACATGGCCGTCGGGATCGGCGAAATAGGCGATGTGGCCGCCCCAAAAGATGTCATGCGGCGGCTTGATCCCCCGCGCCCCAGCCGCAAGCGCCCGCTCGTACAGCGGCGCGACATCCTCCCTGATGCGAAGGTTGTGCCCCAGCGTGATGCCGGAAAAGCCGCCGATCTGCGCCTCCTCCAGCCCCATGTCGCGCGCCAGATCCGCCTTTGGATAGAGCCCCAGCGTCTGGCCGATCAGGTCGAAGGCCACCACCCCGTCGGGGCTGTCGACCCGCGCCCAGCCCAGCGCCTCGTAAAAGGCCGCCGAGGCCGCCACATCGGCGACCGCGAGGGTGATCAGGCTGATCCGCTGTTCCATCTCAGGCTCGTCCTATATGCGAGAGAACATCTTCGACACTCGCCCGGATCAGCGCAAGGCATTCAGCGGTGGAGAAGCGGTGATCCGCTGCCTTCACCAGCGTCAGGCGGATGTCGTCGCCGGTTGCATGATCCAGCAGGCGCAACGCGACGCTCATGTCCACATCCTTGTCCGCCGTGCCTTGCAGCAGCCGCACCGGAAAGGGCAGCGGCAGGGGCGCACGCAGCACAAGCTGATTGCGCCCCTCTTCGATCAGGTGGCGGGTGATGACATAGGGCTCATCGGAATAATCAGAGGGCTGCTCGATCCGGCCTGTGTCCATCAGGGTGGCCTGCTGCGCCGGACTCATGCCGTTCCACATGGAATCTTCGGTGAAGTCCGGTGCGGCGGCGATGCCCACCAGCCCGCAGACCCGCTCTGGCATCGCGCGCGCCAGCAGCAGCGAAATCCAGCCGCCCATCGACGAGCCGACCAGAACCACCGGCCCTTCGGTCTGCGCCGCGATCACCGCGCGGGCATCCACCGCCCAATCGCCGATGCCGCCGTCCAGAAAATCGCCCGAAGACACCCCGTGGCCCGAATAGTCCAGCCGCAGAAAGGCGCGCCCGCTGCGCTTGGCCCAATCCTCCAGATACACCGCCTTGGTCCCGGCCATGTCAGAGCGGAAGCCACCCAAAAAGACCACCGTGGGCCCTGCCCCGTCGGTACGGAAAAATGCGATGCGGCGGCCCTGTGCTGTGTCGAGAAAGCTTGGGTCTGTCATTGCGGCCTCCTTTTGCGGCCCTGTCTATATCCTCGGGCGCGGGCCGCGAAACCCAATACTTCCGACAGCCCGCTTGACTTCGCAGGGTCAGGGCGCAAAGAAGCGCCACGCATCAACCCGCAACCGGGCGCATCGTAGGCGCCAAACCGACGAGGAGGCCCAGATGGCCCAAATCTCCCTCACCTTTCCCGATGGCAATGCGCGTGACTACGAGGCAGGCGTAACCCCTGCCGAAGTTGCCGCCGGTATCTCGAAATCCCTGTCCAAGAAGGCGATCAGCGCTACGGTGGACGGGGTGCATTTCGATCTGCAATGGCCGATTCCGGCGGATGCCAAGATCGCCATCAACACGATGGAGGACGAGGATCAGGCGCTGGAACTAATCCGCCACGACTGCGCCCACATCATGGCCCGCGCGGTGCAGGCGATCTGGCCGGACGTCAAGGTCACCATCGGCCCGGTGATCGCCAACGGCTTCTACTATGACTTCGATCGGGCAGAGCCATTCACCCCAGAAGATCTGGGCGTGATCGAAAAGAAAATGCGCGAGATCATCAATGCCCGCGATCCCGTCCGCACCGAAGTGTGGGAGCGCGACCGCGCCATCGCCCATTACGAGGCGTCGAACGAGCCCTACAAGGTCGAGCTGATCGAGGCGATCCCCGGCGACGAGCCGTTGCGGATGTATTGGCATGGCGCGTGGCAGGATCTGTGCCGGGGGCCGCATCTGCAGCACACCGGACAGGTTCCTGCGGATGCATTCAAGCTGATGCGGGTGGCGGGCGCCTATTGGCGTGGCGATTCCGACCGGCCGCAGCTGCAACGGATCTATGGCGTGGCCTTCCGCAACAAGGCGGATCTGAAGGCGCATCTGACCTTTCTGGAAGAGGCGGAAAAGCGCGACCACCGGCGGCTGGGCCGCGAGATGTCGCTGTTCCATTTCCAGGAAGAGGCGCCGGGCATGGTGTTCTGGCATCCGGACGGCTGGGCGATCTACCGCGCGATGGAAGATTACATGCGCCGCAAGCTGACCAAGGCTGGCTACAAGGAGATCAAGACGCCGCAGGTCGTGGATCGCAAGCTGTGGGAAGCCTCGGGGCATTGGGACAAGTACCGCGAGAATATGTACATCACCGAGATCGACGAAGAGCACGCCAATGAAAAGCGTGTGAATGCGCTGAAGCCGATGAACTGCCCCTGCCACGTCCAGGTATTTAATCAGGGCCTCAAATCCTACCGCGACCTGCCCCTGCGGATGGCAGAGTTCGGCTCTTGTCACCGTTACGAGCCACACGGCGCGCTGCACGGTCTGATGCGGGTGCGCGGCTTTACCCAGGACGACGCGCATATCTTCTGCACCGAGGATCAGCTTGAGGCGGAATGCGCGGCCTTCATCGACCTGCTGGCCAATATCTACCGCGACACCGGCTTCGCCAAGTTCGACATCAAGCTGTCCACCCGGCCAGACGTGCGTATTGGCGCCGATGAGGTCTGGGACAAGGCCGAAAGCGCGCTGGAACGCGCCATCCTGTCGATCCGTAATGATTTTGAGGTCGATCCCGGTGAAGGCGCCTTTTACGGCCCCAAGCTGGACTTCAAACTGACGGATGCCATCGGGCGGGAATGGCAATGCGGCACGTTTCAGGCCGATTTCATGGTGCCCGAACGGCTCGGCGCCACCTATATCGGCGCGGATGGCGAAAAGCATACGCCGATCATGCTGCACCGGGCGATCCTGGGGTCGTTCGAACGCTTCATCGGCATCCTGATCGAGAACTATGCAGGCAAGCTGCCGCTGTGGCTGGCGCCGCGTCAGGTGGTCGTCGCCTCCATCGTCTCGGGCGCGGATGCGTATGTGCACGAGGTCGTGGCAGCCCTGACCGCGTTGGGGATGCGGGCTGAGGCCGATATCCGCAACGAAAAGATCAACTACAAGGTCCGTGAGCATTCGGTGGCCAAAGTGCCGGTGATCCTCGCCTGCGGCATGCAAGAGGTGGAGAATCGCACCGCCACGGTGCGGCGTCTGGGTCAGAAAGAGACACAAGTCGCCGCCCTGGATCAGCTCATCGCCGACCTGACGGCCGAGGCAATGCCGCCGGATCTGCGCTGATCACGGCGCCGGGCGGCGCCTTGGTGCCGCCCGAATGTTACGAAGATCCGCCGAACACCGCCGCGGCTGCGGGGCCCGCGCCGCCCCCCGGCACCGCGATTGTAACATCGGATTCCCCTGCTTTTACGGTCTCTCCCGCGCCTATTCGCCTGAATTTCCCGGCTCAACCCACGTTTTCGTATGTTTCAAGCCCTGACAGCGCGGTGAAGCACACCGTCGTGAGTGGCATTTTAACGCGGCGCGCTGCTAGGTTTGCCTCATCGCCCCGGACAGGGCGTCAGATTTTTGTAGAGGGAGACTACCAAATGACCACCACCGTGAAATCGCTCGCCATCGCAAGTGCCGTCGCCGCCGCCATGACCGGCGTCGCCTCCACCGCTCATGCCCAGGCGCAGGAAAAGTGCTTTGGCGTGTCGCTGGCCGGCGAGAACGATTGCGCCGCCGGCCCCGGCACCACCTGCGCCGGCACCTCCACCGTCGATTATCAGGGCAACGCCTGGACGCTGGTCCCCGCCGGCACCTGCGAGACGATGGAACTGCCCGGCGACCGCATGGGCTCGCTCGAAGAGCTGGATCGTGACATCCCGTCCTGACCCAAGACCGAAACGCCGGGCGCAAAGCAGACTTTTGCGCCCGGTGCCTTTTCCGCTACCATCCCCGAAAGCGGGCCGCCCTGGCCCCGTATCGCACAACCCAAGGCACAGGGGCTTTTCTGCATGCTGGACGCACGCTCTCCGCGGTTCGACCGCCTGCCCGACGCGCCCGGCGTCGGCTACAAGCCCCAACATTTCCGCGACCTGCAGAACGACCCCGGCCCCGTTGCCTGGCTGGAGGTGCATGCCGAGAATTACATGGGCGACGGCGGCCGCCCGATTGCCCAG
>CAYGRI010000031.1:21400-27406 GCA_964352155.1 uncultured Maritimibacter sp.
GCGATGTTCGTCATCGCAGGCAATCCGCTGCTGTCGATCGGCGGCGAGGCGCGGCCAGATGCCGACCACCTGGCGCGGCTGGCGCATCTGCTGGGCTGGCTGCAACCGGCCAGCTTTTCGGAACATCTCGCCTGGTCCACCCATGACAGCCATTTCCTGAACGATCTGCTGCCCCTGCCCTATACCCAGGCCACACTGGACCGGGTCTGCGCCCATATCGACGAGGTGCAGGACCGGATCGGCCGACGGATGCTGCTGGAAAACCCGTCGACCTACCTCGCCTTCGCCGAAACCGATATCGCCGAGGTCGACTTTCTGGCCGAGATCGCACGGCGCACCGGCTGCGGGCTGCTGCTGGACGTGAACAACGTCTTCGTTTCGGCCACCAATCAGCAGACCGATCCCATTCGCTATATCGACGCCTTCCCCCATGCCCATGTGGCAGAGATCCATTTGGGCGGCCATGACGAGGATGCGGACGAGACCGGCGCGCCCCTGCTGATCGACAGCCATGGCCGCGCCGTGGTGGATCCGGTCTGGACGCTCTATGCTCATACGATTGCCACAAGCGGGCCCAAGCCGACGCTGATCGAATGGGACAATAACGTGCCCGACTGGCCGGTCCTGACCGCCGAGGCCCGTCGCGCCGCCCCGATCCTTGCGGGCGCCGGGGCATGAGCGTCCGTCAAACCGCGTTCGCCCGCGCGATCCTCGACCCCGCCGCCGAGGTGCCGCCGGGGCTGACCAATCCCGACGGGGCCGCCGCCACCCGGCGCTTCAACGTCTATCGCAACAATGTCGCCGTCAGCCTGACCGAGGCGCTGGAAACCGCCTTTCCGGTGATCCGCAAGCTGGTGGGCGAGGCGCAATTCAAGCTGCTCGCCGGGGCCTATCTGCGGGCGCATCCCCCCGCCTCGCCCCTGATGATGCATTACGGGCAAGAGATGCCCGCGTTCCTAGCGGGGTTCGAGCCGGTGCGCAGCCTCGGCTATCTGGCGGATGTGGCCCGGCTGGAGTTGGCGCTGCGTGCCTCTTACCACGCCACCGATGCCGCGCCGATTGCGCCTGAAACCTTGCAGAACATGCCGCCGGACCAACTGATGGCCACAAGGTTGCGCCTGGCGCCGGCGGTGCGGCTGATCCGGTCGCGCTGGCCGGTCCAGGGGATCTGGCGCTTTAACATGGAGCCCGGCGCGCCCAAGCCAGAGCCCGGCGGACAGAATGTACTGATCACCCGGCCCGACTATGACCCGGTCCTGACGGTTCTGGCCCCCGGCGGCGGCACCTTTGTCGCCGCGATCCAGGACGGCCGGACCTTTGCCGAGGCCTTTGATACCGCCGCCGCCCAGGTCCCCACCTTTGACCTGGCGGGGCTGCTGCAAACCCTGATCGCTGGCAATGCCATTGCCGCCACCCACGAAGCGGAGAAACCATGAACGCCTTGATATCGCTACACAACGGGCTGTTTCGACAGGTCGAAAAGCTGTCCCCCTTCCTGCTGCCCACGCTGGCGCGGCTGGTGTTCGCGGCGGTTCTGCTGATGTATTACTGGAACTCCGCGATGACCAAGATCGGCAGCGGGATCTTAGGCTTTGTCAGTCTCGATTTCGGCGCCTACGCGCAGATGTTCCCCAAGCAGTTCGAAGCGGTCGGCTATGACCCGTCGGCGCTTGGGTTCAGCTACAAGCTGATCGCGATCCTGGGCACCTGGGCCGAGTTCATCCTGCCGCTGCTGATCGTGATCGGGCTGTTCACCCGGCTGGCCTCTATCGGGATGATCGGCTTTATCACGGTGCAAAGCGTGGTCGACATCACCGGCCACAGCGCGGATGCCGCCACCATCGGCACCTGGTTCGACCGGATCCCCGACGCCCATATCCTCGATCAGCGGGCATTCTGGATGTTCATCCTGCTGTATCTGGTTCTGCGCGGCGGCGGCCCACTGGCGGTCGACCGGCTGGTACTGGACCGGGCCGCGGCGAAGCCTCAGGCCGAATCAGGCTGACGCGCCGCCAGCGCCAGGATCCCGCCCAGCCCGCAAAGGCCCAGCGGGAACATGGTGAAGACGTTGAATCCAAAGGCGTAGTACATCCCGCCGGCGGAGGCCAACATCAGCACACCCCCCAGCATGGCGCGGGACCGCGCCATCGCCCCCCCGGCAATCGCCAGAATCGGGGCCAGAAAACTGACGGTCTGGATCAACAGCGGGTTCTCGACCTGCCCTGACAGATCCTCGACATCGCCAAGCCAGTCCATCAGCGCCACGTAGCCAAAGCCAAAGAACCCGACAATCATGCCGATGGTCCCGCCAATGATCCCCAGGATAACCGCCGCATTTCGCATGTCGCCTCCGGTCCTTTTGCTTGCGGGCCGGGTTTAGCCCAGCACTGCCGCCTGTACATCCTTGTTCCACCCCAGATACAGCGTGCCGTCCAGCTCTATCACCGGGCGTTTCATCACCGTGGGATGCAGGCGCAACAGCTCTGCCGGGTCGCGCGCCTGATCTTCGGGTGTCAACCCGCGCCAAGTGGTCGAGCGGCGATTGATCAGGTCTTCACCGAACGTGGTCAGAAACTGCGCAAGTTCCGAATCAGGCACCCCATCGGCCCGCACATCGATCACCTGCGGCGCATGCCCCGCCGCACGCAGCGCTTTTTCGGCTTTTCGGCAAGTATCGCAGGTCTTTAGTCCAAACAACCGCATCGCCAAGCTCCCCTGTCTGCGCCGCCTTGTTTCGGCTGAACCACGCTTGACATCAATAATTTACTTGCGAAAATTTCTGGTTTTGGCATTTTTTAACTGTGACGACGGACTTTCTGCGAAGACCGCTCCCGGATTTGGGGCAGCCTCTGAGACTTGGAAGACCCTGGCTGCACCAATCCCGTCGCAATTCCGCGGGCGGGACAAGATCTAAGGAGATACGGCATGCCTACCGGCACCGTGAAGTGGTTCAATACGACTAAGGGGTACGGCTTTATCGCCCCAGACGAAGGCGGCAAGGACGTGTTCGTGCATATTTCGGCGGTGGAACGCGCCGGGATGACCGGCCTGGCGGACAACCAGAAGGTCGAGTACGAGTTGCAGCAGGGCCGCGATGGTCGCGCTTCGGCCTCGGACCTCAAGCTCGTCTGACCCGGCGCCACTGCGGCAAGAGCACAAAGCGGCCCTATCATGGGCCGCTTTTCGGTTGAAGGAAGGGCACCCGTGCAGCAATGCCGGCGCGGCCCCGGGCGTCCCGCATTGCCCCCTGTTACTGGCCTTTTTCGTAGACGATGTAGTCGTCATACCCCTTGCTGTAGGTGGGCGGCGGCGGCGGCCGTTTCTTGTAGGTCCGCACCGGCGCAGGCGGCGGCACATAGACAGGCTGCGGCGGATAGGGCGTCATTTCGCGCTGCGCCCACTGAAAGTCCTGATAGCCGGTGCCATTGCCAGAGCGGTACACCGTGACCGGCCCGTTGCCGTATCCGGTGTACGTGCCCGGCGTTCCCACGGTCGGCATGTTGCGCGATGTTTCCGTCAGGGTCCGCGGGCCGGTGTAGGGCAAGGGGTTCGGGCAAAGGGATGTGACATCGGCCCATCTGTTGTTGCACGTCGCCTGTGCGGCCGACGTGGCTCCGGCCAGTGCCAGTGCGGCGACGGCAAGGCGAAGGGTGGTCTTGGCGATCATAGGGTCCCCACATGGATCTGCGTGGCGCAGGGCCACATTTCGTTAACCCTACCAATCTGTGGGTAACTTGCTACCGTCCTGTGGGAAAAACACTGTTTCCATCATGCCGCGCGCCCCTGACACGGGGCACGCAAGAACTGTGTGAGCGTTGGACTACTGGCCCTTTTCGTAGACGTAGCCCTTGCTGTACGCCACGTAGGGCGCGGCGGGCTTGCGGTAATGCGTCGGCGGGTTGGGGTTGTAGCCATGGGCATTGGGAACGCCGCAACAGATCACGCCGCCGACGGTCACGGGCTGCAGGCCCGCCGGGCAATAATTGGCCTTGCTGGGATAGGCATAGACCAGGATCGGGCTGCCAGCGGGTTGCAGATAGGGGTTCGCGATGGCCGCAACCGGGGCGGTCAGGGCAAGGGCGCCAATCATGGCGGCAGTACGGATGGGGTGCATGAATGCCTCCGGATCGAATGAATAGCCCCCCCCAGGGCCGTGCAGTGGACATATCACGGGTCTGTGGATATCTCCAAAAGCGCGGCCGAAACTGGGGCAATTCGGGGCCTGGATGTGGCAGAATTGACTCTGTTTCCGGGGATATGTTTCAGCCGGATCACCTTGCGGCACGGCAAGTCACAGGGCTGTGTGAGGGGCTATCGCGGGGGCCATCGCGCGTCCATCTTGACGCCAGAACGATGCATTGCGGGAGAGATCAAATGCAGGTGAACAGACGCGTATTCATGACACTGGCGGCGACGGTGCCGCTTGCAGGGGCCGCGCTGCCCGCCCTGGCGCGCGAGCCAGAGACGTTTCAGGTCGACGGCCTGGCGATCCGCGGGATCGATCCGGTGGCCTACTTCACCCAAAGCGCGCCGGTGGCCGGGTCCGCCGCGCATTCCGTGAGCCAGAACGGAGCGGTATGGCGGTTTGCCAGCGCGGCGAATTTGGCCGCGTTCCAGTCGGATCCCGAGAAATATGGGGCCAGGTTCGGCGGATACTGCGCGTTTGCGGCCAGCCGGGGCTATCTGGCGCCGACGATCCCCGAGGCTTGGACCGTCTATGAGGACCGGCTTTATCTGAACGCCAACCTGAGAGCGCGGGAGCTGTGGCTGCGGGATATTCCGGGCAACATCGCCGCCGGAGAGAAGAACTGGCCGGGGATCCTGGGCTGAACCTTCGGGCGGGGAACTTTCCTCAATGGCCAGATTCTGCGGTCGCTCCAAGGACGCGGCCTCGGCGGGGCGTTGATGTCCCGCCGAAGGTTTGGCTTGCGCCAAGACCAGAGCCGGGGCGCCCGTCCGGCTCCTGACCGGGTGCGGGCGCAGGGCCAGCGGCCACCCGTGGCAGGCGCACGCGCTAGCCGGGCTGGATGCCGTTCAAGGCGCAAAAGTGCTGCGAGGGGCCGGGACCGAAGGGGTTGACCACCATCCAGACCCCGTTGCGCGGGCTGTCGAGCACCCAGCGCACCCGGAACCGGTTCATCGACGGGTATTCGGTGAAATCGGCGAAGTCATTTTGCCCCGAAAAGACATAGCGCACCTGCGGCCCGACGACTTCGCCAGCGGTGTAGACGATGACTCCGGTAGGGAAGACGCCCGAGATATTGCCGCGCGGGTCGGCGGCGATGCCGGTGTCGCTGACATATTGCACCGCCATCGCCATGGGGACGGCCATGCCATTGAGGTCACAGGAAAAGGTGAGCATCGCATCCTGTGCGGCGGCCGGGGTGGCGGCGAGCGCGGTGAGGGCAAGGGCTTTGGGTAACAAATGCAATGGAACGACTCCGGAACAGGTTTTTTCGGACAGGTTGCACAGGGCGACGCCGGTTTTCAACGCCTAGACGCGCCCCCCGGCCCGAGCAGCGGCAATCCACCGCGCGCGCTCCCAAGCCCCTGTCGCCGAGGCGCCTGCGGCCCAGCCTCAAAGCGCCGCCGCCGCGCAGCGTCTGCCCATTCCGTCGCACCAATACTGCGCCGTTCTTCATCGGCCCGCCTTTGGCGTAACGGGCTGGTGCTTTGCGTGGGGTTCGGCCCGGTCCGCGCAGCGGCGAAAGGTCCGGGGGACCTTTCGAGGGCCGAACGCGCGGAGCGCCGGGGTGGTTGCGGCGATGCCCCTCCCGGTCGCCCGTGTCCCCTATCGCCGGGGCGCTTGTTGCCCGGAATCAAGGCGGAGCCGCCGGGCAGCGCCTGCCCGTTCCGTCACACCGGAGGTGCGCCGCTGTTGATCGGCACGCCTTTGGCGTGACGGGCTGGCGCTTTGCGGATGTGTTGTGCAGATCGGGGTTGGAGGGTGAGGCCCGGTCCGCGCAGCGGCGAAAGGTCCGGGGGACCTTTCGAGGGCCGAACGCG
>CAYGRI010000032.1:0-21674 GCA_964352155.1 uncultured Maritimibacter sp.
GACCATGCGCCCGTCTTCTTCGTGGATCGTGCGCAGGGCCTGCATCACGACCTGGGCGTTCATCGGGTCGAGCGAGGCGATGGGCTCGTCCGCCAGAATGATCTTGGGATCCTGCATCAGCGCGCGGGCGATGGCGACCCGCTGCTGCTGGCCGCCCGACAGCGCCTCGGCCCGCTTGGGGGCCTGTTCCGCGATCCCGAGCCGGTCGAGGATCTCGATCGCCTTGTGGATGTCCGACTGCGGATACAGGTTGAACATCGTCGCGAAGGTGGAGCGTTTGTTCAGCGTGCCGTGCAGGACATTCGACACCACATCCATGCGCGGCACCAGGTTGAACTGCTGAAAGATCATCGCGCAGCGGGATTGCCAATTGCGTTTCGCCGCGCCGCGCAGGGCCGAGATCTCCTCGCCCTCAAAGGTGATGGTCCCGTCGGACGCGTCGCTCAGCCGGTTCAGCATCCGCAACAGCGTGGATTTGCCCGCGCCGGACCGGCCGATGATTCCGATCATGGTCGGCGCATCGACGGCAATGTTCGCGGCATCCACAGCTATCTTGTCGCCAAACCGTTTGGTCAGCTTTTCAATTCGCAGCATATCGCCCCCGTGTTTGGGAGGCGAATATGGGTCGCAGGCGACACGGTTGTGACGGTTTGGATTCAGATTTTTGACATGTAAGCAACAGATTTATGACAGGCGCCCGGGGTCAAGCAGAGCTGAGGTCGGCCTGAAGCGGGTCCCAATGGACACAAGACGGCAGGGCTTTTACGAAAACTTATCCGCATCCTGTCATAATCCTGTTACATTGCTGTGGGTGAGCGGTTAGGATTCGATCATGATGACGCGATGCCTTTTGTTGAGTACCCTGTGTTTTGCCCTTCCGACCCTGGCCCAGGCGCGCATGTCGGATCTGCATTGCGACGATTCTTCCCGAATGACCGAGACCCTGAAACAGGTCATGGGCGCCGAACGGCAGGGCATGGGGTTGCGCGATCCGGAAACCATGCTGGAGGTGTGGGTCACCCGCCGCAGCGGCGATTGGATGATCGTGCAGAACTATTCCAACGGCACCTCCTGCATCGTTGCCATCGGCGAGCATTGGGAAGGTGCCCTCACCGGCCCGGCCTGAGCGGTCTTCGGGCGGCGCCCGATCCCTGGATCAACCCAGCCCTATGGGCGCGGGCGCTCTGTGGCGCTCGGGTTGCGCGTCTTTGCCTTTCCTCTGAATGGTTTTGTGGACGGCCGGACCTGACATGTGACTGTCACATGGTTTGGCTATCCCGCAATCATTCGGATGAATCGAGCGATGACCAGAGACCGTTGGCGCGACATATGCGCAGCCCTTCAGCAAGACATCATGGACGGCGTCCTTGAGCCCGGAGCGAAGCTGCCTACCGAACCCGAACTGGTGCAGGCCTACGGGGCGGGGCGGCATTCTGTCCGCCGGGCGGTCGCGGAACTGGCCAAGCAGGGGCATCTGAGCGTCGAGCAGGGGCGCGGCACCTTTGTGCAGCCCCGTCCGATGCTGGAATACACCATCGGCCCGCGCACCCGGATGCGGCGCAATATGAAGGCGCAAGGCGTGGACGTGTCGAGCGAAGACCTTGGTGTCGAAGTCACCCAAGCGTCGGAGCGCGTGGCCGAGACACTTGACCTGGATGTAGGCGCCCCGGTGATCGCGTCGCGCAGACTGTCGCTGGCGGATGGCGTGCCGGTGTCCTTCGGCACCATCTTCCACGATGCCGTGCGGTTCGCGGCCTATCCCCAACGGCGGCAGGTACTTGGCTCGGTCAGCGCGGTCTATGCATCTTACGGGATTGCCGATTACCTGCGCCAAAGCACCAAGATGTATGCCCGCCCCGCCCGCGCCGAGGAAGCGCGGCAGTTGCGCCAGCATCCCGACATGCCGGTCATCGTGATCCGCGCCGTGGATGCAGAGCTTGACGGCACGCCGCTGTCCTACAGCGAAGTTATCTGGTCCGCCGCGCGGGTCACCTTCCACCTGTCCACAACCGAGGATGACGCATGAACATACAGGCCAAATGCCTGCCCGGCTGGGCGCATGACGCGCTTTTGGGGGTACTGGCGAGGGCGGATGCGGCGCGGCTCAAGGCCTTTGCCGAGCCTCTGATCGCGGATCTGCCAGAGATCGTCGTGGTCGAGAATCGCACTGGTCTGGTCATGCTGCCGATGCGCGACACGGCGAAGGGCACGCATTTCCACCTGGGCGAGATCCTGATGAGCGAGGCGCGTATCTCTGCCGACGGGCAAGAGGGCTACGGCATGCGGCGCGGCCGGGATCTGGAGGCAGCGATGGCGATGGCCATCGTCGATCTGGCGGTGGCCTTGGGCCAGGCGCATGACGCGGTGGCGGCCTTTGTCACGGACGAATCCGCGCGGCAACGGCAATCCGATCGCGACACCCTTTGCCGTGTCGAGGCGACCCGCGTGGACATGGAGACGTTTTGATGACCGCGCATCCCGTTCCGTCGGACTTCGACGCAAGAACCAACGCGACCTTTGAGGCTCTGATGTGGGCGCTGTCCCGGCCGGGGCAGATCCGCAGCTTGCCAGGGCCAGGGCCGGGGCTGGCGCACGTTATCGACGCCTTGATCGACCGCGAATGCGCCGTGTTTTGCGACACGCCCGCGCTGTCGGCCCATGCAATCCAGACCGGCGCGTCGGCGGTGGCCATCGGCGCGGCGGATCATGTGTTTCTGGCCAACCCGCTGACCCCCGCGCTGCTGCGCGACCTGCGTCTTGGGTCCGATCTGCACCCCGAGGAGGGGGCGACACTGATCGTGGCCGCCCAACTGGACGCGGGCGTGCCCGTGCGCCTGACGGGGCCCGGGGTGGAGGGGCATGTGGATGTCCGGCTCGGCGGCTTCCCGCCAGAGCTGTGGCCGCTGCGCGCGCAGATCATGCGCTACCCGATGGGGTTCGAGATGTTCCTGATCGACGGCGCCCGCGTTCTCGGCCTGCCGCGGTCCACTTTTGTTGAGGTTTTGTAATGGCATATGTGGCGACACGCGGCGGAGAGCGGGCCATCGACCAATCGCAGCGGCTGTTTCGGGCAGAGCTTGGCGCGATCACGCCCGAGCGGGTGCAGCAGATCCGCGCGGCGATGCCCTATCTGATCGACCGGGTGATGGGCGAGGCGTCGCTTTATGACGAGGATCTGGCGGCGCTGGCCCTGGCCCAGACCGGCGGCGAGTTGTTCGAGGCGGTCTTGCTGTTGCGCGCCTGGCGGACAACCCAGCCGCGCCTGACGGTGGCAGAGCCGGTGACCCAAGAGGCGCTGTTCACCCATCGCCGGATCTCCGCCGCCTTCAAGGACATTCCCGGCGGGCAGGTGCTTGGGCCGACGCTGGATTACGCGCACCGGATCCTCGCGACCGAGGTGCTGACCGGCCAGACCCATATCCCCGATCCGGTGGAACCCGCGCCGCACCCCGCGCCGGCGCAACAGCCTTCGGTCGCGGCGTGGCAGGCCGAGAATGGCTTGCTGACACCCGCCCTACCGGACAGCAAGACCGGCAATGACATTCCCGATGTCACCCGCGAACCGCTGCTGTTCCCGGCCAAGCGCGCCCATACCCTGCAAAGCCTTGCACGGGCTGAGACGGGCGGTGTTCTGGCCCTGGGCTATGCCGCGCAGCGGGGCTATGGGCAGGCGCATCCCACCGTGAACGAACTGCGTCTGGCCGAGGCCGACGTCATGGTCCGCCATCCCCGTGGTACCCAGTTCAGCGCCGGGAGGGTCAAGGTCAGCCAGGCCGAAGTCGTGTCGAAAAGCGGGTCAGAGCTGGGGCTTGGCTTTGCCGCCACCCTGGGCTGGAACGAGGTCAAGGTGATCGCCGCCGCCACGCTGGATCTGAACGCCAAGGGCGCGCCGAAAGGGGCGGCCACCGAGGAAGAGTTCTTTCTCTACCACACCGAGGGCGTCGAAAGCTTTGGCTTTTGCATCCATTTCAAGCTGCCGCATTACGTCACCTTCCAATCCAGTCTGGATGCCATGCGCGACGCCAAGGCGAAACGCGCCGCCCCCCAACCGCAACCGGAGCCAGCCGAATGAGCCTGAAAGCGTTGACCAAAGACTGGCAACCGATGTCCTACGGCTTCCTTGACGCCTCTGCCAAGCGCGAGATGCGGCGCAAGATGCTCAAGGCGATTGCCGTGCCAGGGTGCCAGATGCCCTATGCCAGCCGCGAAGTGCCGATGGCGCGGGGTTGGGGCACCGGGGGGCTGCAAGTCTCTTGCACCCTTGTCACGCCGGCCACGCGGATCAAGGTGATCGACCAGGGCGCCGATGACAGCGTCAACGCCGCCTCGATCCGCAAATTCCTGGCGCGGGTGTCGGGGGCGGCAACCACCATGGACACGCTGGACGCCGATCTGATCCAGTCGCGCCACCGGATCCCCGAAGAGATCCTGCGCGAAGATCAGGTGCTGGTGCTGCAGGTGCCCAACCCCGAACCCTTGCGCTCGGTGCAGCCCAACATGTCCATCGCGCGGCAGATGCATGCGGATGCGGATTACGGGCGCATGTGGCTGCAATTGTATGAACAGATCGTGCGCTCGGGACGAGTGATGCAGGGGGCGAGCTATCCCAGCCTCGTCCACGGGCGGTATGTCATGACGCCCTCGCCGATCCCGCGCTGGGACGTGCCCAAGCTGCATATGGCCAAGCACCTTACACTGCTCTCGGCCGGGCGGGAAAAGCGGATCTTTGCGGTCCCGCCCTATACCCGGGTGGAGCCGCTGGTGTTTTCCGATGTGCCCTACCGGGTGGAGGATCACGCGGATCTGACCTGCCACCGGTCGGGCACGCGCGGCTTCTTCATGAATGAGATCCCGCAGGATGACGGCAGTTCGGCCTTTGAGGTGTCCGACAGCGAATGGGGCGTCAAAGAGATCCGCCGCCGCGACGGCGACGCCGTCCTGCAGGGCGAGACCTGGTACAAGAACGGAAAGATGCCCTCATGACCCTGACGCTCGACGCCCCGCGCATCGTCACCACCCACCCGCTGTTGCAGGTGAGGAATGCCTTCAAGTCCTACGGCGCGGTCACGGCGCTGCGGGATGTCTCGGCTCTGGCCTATCCGGGTGAGGTGCTTGGGATCGTTGGCGAAAGCGGGTCTGGCAAGTCGACCCTGCTGCGGATGATGAACCTTGAGGAAACGCCAGACAGCGGCAGCTATACGCTGGATCTGCCGGATGTGTCGGGCAATTTGTTCGAGCTGGATCGCTTCGCCCGGCGGATGCTGTGCGCCACCCGCATTGGCATCGTCTATCAGAACCCGCATCTTGGCCTGCTGATGAAGCATTCCTCCTCTGGCAATGTGGCGGAACGGCTGCTGGTGGCGGGCGAACGCCGATTTGCCACCCTGCGGGCCAAGGCGACGGCGGCGCTGGAGGCGTCGGAATTCCCACTGGACCGGTTGGATGCGCCGCCCATCGAATTGTCGGGCGGGATGCAGCAGCGGGTGCAACTGGCCAAGGCCATCGCCCTGGAACCGGCGCTGCTGCTGCTGGACGAGCCGACGACGGGGCTGGATGTCAGCGTGCAGGCGCTGGTGCTCGACACGCTGAAACGGCTGCAACAGGACAGGCGGATCACCATGGTGATCGTCAGCCACGATCTGGGCGTGATCAAGACGCTGGCGGATCGCGTCATGGTGATGAAGGGCGGCGAGGTGGTCGAATCCGGACTGGCCGACCAGATCTTCCAGGATCCGCAACATGCCTACACACAACAATTGGTGCATGCGAAACTATGACTCCGGTTCTGGACATCGAAGGCCTGAGCAAAGGCTTTACCCTGCATCACCTGGGCAATCGGATCGAGGCGTTTGACGATATCTCCTTTGCCGTCGGCGCGGGCGAGTTCGTGCTGCTCAAGGGCGCCAACGGGGCGGGCAAGTCAACCTTGCTGCGCACGCTGTACCGGTCCTATCTGCCGCGCGCCGGGGTGATCCGCTTTCATTCCGATCACGGCCCCATCGACCTTGCCCGCGCGGCGGATATCGACATCGCCCATCTGCGCCGGACCGAGATCGGCTTTGTCACGCAATTCCTGCAGGCGCGGCCGCGGGTCAGCGCCGAGGCCATCGTCGCCGAACCCTTGCGGCTGCATGGTATCCCCGCCGATGACGCATTGACCCGCGCGCGGGGGGCGCTTGCGACCTTCGGGGTCAAGCAGGATCTGTGGAAAGCCTATCCGACCACCTTTTCCGGCGGCGAGCAGCAGAAGGTCAACCTGGCCCGCGCGCTGATCCTGCCGCAAAAGCTGTTGCTGCTGGATGAGCCCACCGCCTCGCTGGATGCGACGGCGCGGGCGGCGCTGGTGGCGCGGCTGGCAGAGCTTAAGGCGGCAGGCACCGCGCTGATCGGGGTGTTTCACCATCCCGGCGACGTTGAAACGCTGATCGACCGGGTGGTCGATCTTACTCCCGATATCATCAAAAGCGAGGACCGGATCGATGTGGATCTCTGATGTGACGCTGGTGCTGCCCGACCGGGTGGTGCGCCATGGCTCTTTGCGGATCGCGGAGGGTAGGATCGCCGAAGTAGCCGACCATCCGGTGCCGGACGGGATCACGGGCCCGGATCTGACCGTCTATCCCGGCTTTGTTGACATGCATGGCGACATGATCGAGCTGGAGCTGGAGCCGCGCGTCCGGGTCGATTTCCCGATGAACGTGGCGCTGGCGTCGCTGGATGCCCGTCTGGCCGCCGCCGGGGTCACCACCGCCTTCGCCGCCGTGTCGTTTTCGCGGGGCGCGCGCGATGGGGAGCGCCGGTCCTATGCCCATACCAGCCAGGTGATCCGCGAATTGTACAAGCTGCGGGACACCTGCCGCGTCGATCACCGCATTCATGCCCGGTTCGACATCACCTTCGACAATGCGGTGGGTGTACTCGAGCAATTGCTGGACGATGGTCAGGTCGATCTGGTTTCGCTGATGGATCACACGCCGGGGCAGGGGCAGTACCGGAACCTTGAAGTGCACGTCAAGAACAAGGCGGCCTATCACGGGATCTCGGAGACCGAGGCGCGGCAGATGGTGGCCAATGCCATCGCCGAACGGTCCCGCCCGCAAGAGGTTCTGATGTCCAACATCCGCTCGGTAGCAAAGATGTGTGCCGACCATGGGGTCAGTCTGGCCAGCCATGACGATGACACCGTGGCCAAGGCGCATCTGATGGCGGATATCGGCGCGCGGATCGCGGAATTCCCGGTGACGCTCGATGCGGCAGAGGCGGCGGTGGCCAAGGGTCTGATGACCGCGATGGGCGCGCCCAATGCCATGCGCGGGCAAAGCTATTCCGGCAATCTGTCGGCGCGCGACCTGCACGAGGCGGGACTGCTGCACATTCTGGCCTCCGACTACCATCCCGGCGCCATGCTGGCCGCTGTTCATGCCCTGGCCCCCAACGATCGCGACGGTCTGGCCGGTGCGGTGCGGCTGGCCTCTGCCAACCCGGCGCGGGCGCTGGGGCTGTCCGATCGAGGCGAGCTGACCGTGGGCAAACGCGCCGATTGCTTTGTCGCCGATGCGCAGCGGCGGGTGGTGCTGACGCTTTGCGCGGGTGCCATCGTGCATCACAACGGCACGCTCGACCTGACCCCGTCGCGATCCATGGCGATTGCCTAGGGGCTGCGCTTTTCATCCTGCGCCGCTGGTCTGGTAGGGTCTTTGCATGACAGGGACCGGGGGCGCGGGTCGCCTGGGTCTGTTTCACGGCCAAGGGACGCCGCCGGATCCACGAGGCGTCACATCCATTGTAGCGGCGGTTGCCGCCAAAACACTGGCCCGCTCTGACTTTCGCGCCGCAAGCCCCGATCTCTCGGCATTGGCGCCAAGGGCACGGGAAAGTCGGGCCCGCCCAAACCCCGAAGTTCAACGAAGTGTCATTTGGCTGTCCCCGAATTGTTACGTTGGATGGGCATGGTCAGGCCAAGGAAATTCATTCGGATGAATCGTCATGGCTGCCATCCTGTCACTCTCCAATGTGTCCCGCGTCTTTGGCGAGACACGCGCCGTTGACCGCGTGTCCCTCGACATCGCGCCGGGCCAGTTCGTGGGCGTGATCGGCCGGTCCGGGGCGGGCAAATCGACGCTGCTGCGGCTGATCAACCGGCTCATCGATCCGTCCGAAGGCTCGATCTCGTTCAACGGGGTCGAGATCACCACGCTTCGGGGCAAGGCCCTGCGGGCGTGGCGGCGCGATTGCGCGATGATCTTTCAGCAGTTCAATCTGGTTGACCGGCTCGACGTGCTGACCAATGTGCTGATCGGTCGGCTGGCAGAGCATGGGTTCCTCAGCTCGATGGCGATGCGGTTCACCGATGCGGAACGCACCATGGCGCTGCAGGCGCTGGACCGGCTGGACCTGGTGCCGCAGGCGCTGCAGCGCGCGGGCACGCTGTCGGGCGGGCAGCAGCAGCGGGTCGCGATTGCCAAGGCCCTGGTGCAGCAGCCGAAAATCATGCTGGCGGATGAACCCATCGCCTCGCTCGACCCGGCCAATGCCACGCTGGTGATGGACGGGCTGCGGCATATCAACACCGAAGACGGGCTGACCGTACTGGTCAACCTGCACACCCTCGACACCGCGCGCGCCTATTGCGACCGCATCATCGCGATGCGGGCGGGGCGCGTGTTCTTCGACGGGACGGCGGCGCAGCTTACCGATGACGTGGTGCGCGACATATACGGCACCGAAGGCCTGCGCGATTTCAACGAAGCGGTGACCTCGACCCAGCGGATCGCGGCGCCCGCCTGACCCAAGTGACCCAAATCCAAATCCAAATCCAAATCACGGGAGACGATCCATGAAACTGTTCACCACGACGGCGCTGGTCGCCATCATGGCCACTGCGGCCGCCGCAGAGGGCTGGAAGGAAGACTATCAGGTGCTGAAGTTCGGCATCCTGTCGGGCGAGAACGAAAAAGACCGCCTGATGCGCAACGAGCCACTGCGCGCATACCTCGAAGAAACGCTGGGCGTCGAGGTCGAGATCTTCACCGCCGGCAATTACGACGGTGTGATCCAGGCCATCGCCGCCAACCAGATCGAGATCGCGCGCTTCGGCTCGTCCGCCTACGCGGCCGCCTATACCGCCACCGATGGCGAAGTGGTGCCCACCCTGACGACGCTGAAAAAAGACGGCTCCACCGGCTATTTCTCCATCGTGGTGTCCCGTTGCGACAGCGGCATCGAGAACCTTGAGGACGCCAAGGGCAAGGTCCACGCCTTTGCCGATCCCGACAGCACCTCGGGCTATGCCGTTCCCTATTTCAACATGGTCGAGCGCGAAGGCTTCAAGCCCGAAGACTACTTCGGCACCGTCACCTTCTCGGGCTCGCACGAGGCTGGCGTTACGGGCGTGGTCAACGGCACCTTCGACACCGCCGCGACCTACCAGAACAACGATGCCGATGGCGTCTACCAGCGCATGGAAAACAAGGGCATGATCGAGGCAGGCCTCGTCTGCAAGATCTGGGAAAGCCCCGAGATCACCGCTGGCCCCTGGACTTTCCGCAAGAACCTGCCCGCAGCGTTGATCGAAGACGTGACCGCCGCCATCGAAGGCTTCCCGGCGGCGGATCCGGAAGGCTACAAGGTGTATTCCTCGTGGACAGCCGAGGATCCGAACCCGGATACCGGGTTCATGCGGGTCGACAGCGAGCGCTACCAGTGGATCGTTGACATGCGCGCCTGGATCAAGGCGCACCGCCGCTCCAACTCCTGACGTTTGACCGGATGGGGCAGAGGTTTCTCTGCCCCGCCGCGCCCGCGGGGTCCTGATTGTGCCCGCGGGCGCGCCCATGGCGCGTGCGGCGCCCGTTCAACCGCGTTCACGAGGATCGCAATGACCGCCACAGCCGATTTCAGTCAGGCCCGTCCGGGGCGCAAAGGCACGGCCCTGTCGCAATTCGAACGGGATTTCGCGGCACAACGCCGGCGCGCGCGGATTGCCTGGGCCATCGGGGCGGTGCTGTTCACCCTCGCCTTTGCCTTCACCACCTGGATCGGCGATTTCTTCAAGGTCACCCAGGTCACCATGCCGGACGGATCGCGCGAATGGCGCTGGATTATCCCGGCGGGCATTCCGCGCCTTGGCGAATATATCGAAAAGACCATCCCGACGCTGCGCTGGGACACGCTAGGCGCGGATTTTGCGCATTGGTTCTGGCGCTGGAAGATCTGGCTGGGGCTGTTGTTCGAAACCATCCTGATCGCCTTCATGGCCACGGTCTTCGGCGTCATCGGGGGATTTCTGCTGTCGTTCCCGGCATCGCGCAACCTGGCGCCCAACGCATGGGTGCTCTGGATCACCCGCCGCTATCTGGAGATCGCGCGCACCGTGCCGGAACTGGTCTGGGCGCTGATCTTTGTGTTCTGCTTTTCGGTCGGTCCCATGGCGGGGGTTCTGGCCATCGGGCTGCATGCCACCGGCGCGCTGGGAAAGCTGTATTCCGAGGTGAACGAGAACATCGACATGCGCCCGCTGGAGGGCGTGAAGGCGGCGGGCGGCACCTGGTTTGACCAGATCCGCTATGGCGCGGTGCCGCAGGTGCTGCCCAACATCGTCAGCTATACGCTGCTGCGGTTCGAGATCAACGTGCGCGCCTCGTCGATCATCGGTTACGTGGGCGCGGGGGGGCTGGGCCAGGAATTCCGCACCGCCATGAGCTTTCAGGAATACACCGATCTGTCGGCGCTGTTCGTAATCATCTTCGTCACCGTGATGATCATCGACTACGGGTCCGAGAAGCTGCGCCACCGGATCATTCACCTGGAGGAGACACGGCCATGAGCGTCACCCCCGACCAGATCGCCGCCGCCCGCGCCCGGACACCGCTGGCGTTTCAGGCGCCCCGACCGGTGCGCATCCGCCGCTACGCGCTGTGGGGGCTCTTTGTGGGGCTGTTCTGCTGGTGCCTTTACGATTTCAACTTCTCGCCCCTGCGGATCTGGGAAGGTCTGGCCCGGTTCGGCACCGTCGCCAGCTTCATGTTCCCGCCCTATGTCTGGACCAGCTGGGCGGAATTCTCGGAAATCCTCAACGGTCTGGGCGAGACTCTGGCAATCGCCTTTCTGGGGACGGTGCTGGGGGCGGTCTTTGCCTTTCCGCTGTCGTTCCTGGGCGCCAAGAACATCAACCGCCTCAATTTCCTGCGCCTGGGTGTGCGGCGCGGCTATGACGTGATCCGCGCCTTCGAGACGCTGATCCTCGCGCTGATCTTCATTCGCGCCTTTGGGCTGGGGCCGCTGGCAGGCATCCTCGCCATCGCGGTGAGCGAGATCGGCACCTTCGCCAAGCTGTTCTCCGAAGCCATCGAGAACACGTCGAACAAGCCGATCGAAGGCGTCAAGGCCTCTGGCGGGTCGCGGTTGCAGCAAATTCGCTTTGGCGTCGCGCCGCAGGTCAATCCGGTGATCCTGTCGATCCTGCTGTACAATTTCGAATCCAACGTCCGGTCCGGGACGATCCTTGGCATTGTCGGCGCGGGCGGAATCGGGTTTCTGCTCTCTGACAGAATCGCGGCCTATAAATGGGGTGAGGCATGGTCGATCATCTTTCTGATCATCGCGATGGTTTACGTGATCGACTGGCTGTCGGGCATCCTGCGGCAGCGCCTGATCGGCAAGACGGATCTGGCGAGGTGACACGGCCCAGGCGGGTGATGATCATCGGTGGCGCGGGGTCCGGCAAGAGCACCCTGGCGCGAGAGATCGGCGCGGTGCTGTCCCTTCCGGTCTTTCACATGGACCGAGATGTGTTCTGGCTGCCGGGCTGGGTCGAGCGGGCCAAGGACGATCAGGTCCGGCAGGTCGAGCGGATCGTGGCGCAGGAACGCTGGGTGTTCGAGGGCAATAACTCAAGCACCTTTCACCTGCGCGCGGCGCGGGCAGAGATGCTGATCTGGCTGGATGTGCCGCTGTGGAAGCGCCTGTTTCGGGCGATGCGCCGCAACATCCGGCAGCGCGGCAAGATCCGTCCGGACATGGCGGAGGGCTGTACCGAGCAATTGCGAATGCTGCCGGGGTTTGTGTGGTTCATCCTGTCGACCGCCAAGCGCGCGCGCACAAACCAGCAGCGTTTCTTTGCCAGCACCACACTGCCAAAGATCCGGCTGACTGCGCTGCGCGAGGTGAACGCCTATGTGGAGACGTTGAAATGAGCGGTGCCGGTTCGAAACACCACCTGACCGAGGCTCCCAACATCCACCCCCAGGCCCATGTCGTCGATTGCGACCTGGGCAAATGGACCGAGGTGGGGCGGGGCACGGCGATGCGCGCCTCCTCGATGGGGGATTGGTCCTATATCACCCAGGATTGCCATGTGGTCTGGACCAGCATCGGCAAGATGTG
Organism: uncultured Maritimibacter sp.; assembly: GCA_964352155.1. Lineage (GTDB taxonomy): Bacteria > Pseudomonadota > Alphaproteobacteria > Rhodobacterales > Rhodobacteraceae > Psychromarinibacter. The sequence continues at coordinate 12,385 of CAYGRI010000032.1, forward strand.
CTCGATCGCCAATTCCACCCGGATCAACCCCGGCAACCACCCGACCTGGCGCGCGGTGCAGCACCACAGCGTCTACCGGGCCGAGGCCTATGGGCTGGGCGAGGACGATCACGACTTCTTCGAATGGCGCAAGGCGGATTGGGTGACCATCGGCCATGATGTCTGGATCGGCCATGGGGTGACGGTGACTGCGGGCGTACGTGTAGGCAATGGCGCGGTGATCGGCGCGGGCGCGGTCGTGACCAGGGATGTGGCCCCCTATACCGTCGTCGGCGGTGTGCCCGCGCGCGAGATCAAGCGCCGTTTCACGGAAGCTCAGGCCGAGGCCTTGCAGGAGATTGCCGTCTGGGATTGGTCGCGCGCGGCGTATCAGGCGGCCTTGCCGGACATACGGAGCCTTCAGATCGATGCCTTCATCGAAAAGTACCGGTGAGATCGGGTTTCGCGCCCTGGCCGCGGGGGATCTGGGCAGGCTTGCGCAGTGGCTTGCGGATCCGCGCAACGCGCGGCATTGGGGCGGCCCCGATCAGATGCAGTCGCTGCGAGATCACCTGACAGATCCGCGCGTGGCCCAATGGATCGTGACGCGCGACGGCACGGATGTTGCCTATGTTCAGGATTATGACATCCACGCCTATCCGGACCACCCTTTGGCCGCCTTGCCGAAGGGCGCGCGGGGGATCGATACGTTCATCGGCGACAGCCGCTGGATGGGGCAGGGCCTTGGCCCGGCCTATCTTGCGCGCCATGCCGCGGGCCTGTTCGAGCGTGGCGTGCCGGCGCTTGGGATCGACCCCGACCCGGACAATGAGGCGGCACTGCGCGCCTATGAAAAGGCCGGGTTTCGCGGCGACCGGATTGTTGCGACGCGATGGGGCCGGGCCCGCGTCATGACATTGTGGCCCGACATAGCCGGGCAGGCGGACTTGCCAGACAGCCCGACCGTTCTGCTGCGTCCCGGACCGCAACATCTGCTGGCCTATTGCGATGCGCTAAGGCAGGGCTGGTCGCCCGACAATCTGCGCCCGGAGGTGGCGCAAGAGCAGCTCGCGCTTATTGCACGAGATCCGGGCGGGTTCCTCGACCGGATGGAAGACCGGGAGGCCAAGGGCCCACCCGTGCGGCTGCCCGATGGATCCGAAGTGCCGCGCCTTCCCGGCCTGAGACGCTGGATCTGGCAGGACGGGTTCTGCGGCAGCATCGGTTTGCGCTGGCAGCCCGGCACGTCCCAGCTTCCGCCCCATTGTCTGGGCCACATCGGCTATGCCGTGGTGCCCTGGCGGCGCGGCGAGGGGCTTGCGACGCGGGCGCTGATCGAGCTTTTGCCCTTGGCCCGGTCGGTTGGCTTGGCCCATGTGGACCTGACCGCGGACCCGGACAACCGCGCCTCGATCCGGGTGATGGAAAAGGCCGGGGCAGAGTTCGTCGGAACCTTCACGACGCCCGACGCTTTGGGCGGCGGGACCGACGCGCTTTACCGACGCTATCTGGAAAGAGAAGGCTGATGCCCGACCCCACCATCGAAACTGACCGCCTGATCCTTGTGCGCCCGAAAAAGCAGCATCTGGCGGCCTATGTCGCCTTTTGCGCCAGTGACAGGACAGAGTTCGTCGGTGGGCCTTTCGACGCCGCGAAGGCCTTTGAAAAGCTTTGCGCCATGGCCGGGCATTGGGATCTGCGGGGCTTTGGCCGCTATGTCATCACCCTGCGGACCAGCGGCGAGGCTATCGGCCATGTGGGCGCCCTGCAGATCGACCCGGCTGTCCTGCCAGAGATGACCTGGACGCTTTGGTCCGGAGCGGCAGAGGGCAAGGGCTATGCGCATGAAGCGGCACGGGCCTATCTGGCGCAGGCCCGGGTTGCGATGGGCGCACCGGAGCTGCTGGTCCGGATCAAGAGGAACAACCTGCGCTCGCATGATCTGGCGGCCCGGCTGGGCGCGACCCGCGATACCGACGCGTCCGTTCCTCACTGGATGCCCGATGCGGTGACCTATCGCGTGAAGACGGGCGAATAGCGCGTTGTTCTAATTGAGTTTTGATCACGTCTCTGGGCTGTGATGGCGCCCCCGGCGCCCCCCGCAGCCCGGCACGCCCTGCAGGATGTTCGCAACGGCGAGCCAACACATAAAGATCAGCGCATAACGTATTGATATAATTGAGATTTCTCTGCGGTGCGGCCTCGGGCGCCTTACTGTGAGAGGGCGCGATACGGCCTGCAGGCCCGGCTTACCGCAAAAGCCCGGTGCCCCCCTTGGCATGCGCCCAACAGATCCAATGTTGGATCTTCTCTTTCGGCGCCCCGAAATACTGGGCCGAGGGGGCGTCGTTGAAGATGTGCTTTCTCGGGTCGAACACCCGGGCGGAACGTGCGGACTTCTCTTTGACCCAGACCGCAACCACTTGCTGCGCCTCGTCGACTTCTGCGATGTAATCTGTCATGGAGTGGCCGTGCGTGGAAGGTAACATTCCTGTGACATTATTGGGCAGAGGTCGATTCTGCAAGCGAGGACTTCCTGCGATTTGGGTGAAAGGTCCCTGGCAAGGCCTTGTAAACGCGAAGAATCTTTGGGTCGGCGGACATGTCGCACCGTCCGGCACCAGATGCGGCGCGCCTAGGCGCCCGCGTTGGGTGCGAAACACAGCAAGTGATCTGGCCCTCGTCGGGTGCCTGGAAACGGCCGGCTGGGCCTTCCGCCTTCCGACGAAAGACTGGGGCCAATGGATCGCCGACCTTGCGCCCGGAATCCTCGACCAAAGCGCCCCCGATCATCGTGCCATCATCGTCCCATCATCGGGCGGGATGGGCGCGATAGGCTGGGCGCCCGCCGACCCAGGTTCCGCGGATTGCCGGAGCCTGGCCGTCTGGCCAATCGACCAGAACCAGATCGGCGCGTTTGCCTATGGCGATCTCGCCCCGGTCGGGTAGGTTCATCGCGCGCGCGGGCCCGGCAGAGATCAGCGACCACAGCCGCAGGCGGTCGGCGCGCCGGTCCGCATCCAGTCGGGCCACTGCCGCCAGCATCGCGGGGTAGAAGTAGTCCGAGGCGAGCGCATCGCACAGCCCTGCCTCGACCATGTCCCCGGCGCCGAGAGACCCGATATGGCTGCCCCCCCGCGCCGCGTTCGGAGAGCCGAAGATGATCGTGTCGCCGTTGCTGCGCGCGGCTTCGGCGGCTTCGAGAACCATGGGGAACTCGGCGACCCGCGCGCCCCGGTCACGGTACCAGCTTCGGGTCTCGGCGCGGGTGTCGTCATGGCTGAGCATCGGCGCCCCCTTGGCCCGCGCGATCCTGGCGACCTCCTCGATCGCGGCGGGCACGTCGCCGCGCCGGTTCCAGATCTGTTCCAGCAGCGTGATGTAATCCTCTTCGCTGATGCCAGAGCGATGCGCCTTGGAGGCGGTGCGCTTGCGCATCCGGTCATCGTCCAGCGCGGCGACGGTGAAATCGGGGCTGAATTCGAACGCACGGTCCTGGATCGGCACGTCATAGGCGCGCATCGTCATCGAGGTGTGGTCGTTGAACGCGACAGAGGGCAACAGCGGCCCGTCCAGCGCCCATCGGATCGTGTCCTGCGCTTCGAACGCGAAGGTCTCCCAGCGCAGTTGCACCCGGTTTTCCACCAAAAGCCGGGGAGCGAGGTCCCGCATCGCCTGCATCAGCGCCCGGCTGCGGGGGATGTCGCGCAAGCCCGGCTCCCAGCCCAGGGTAATCGCGTGATAGGCCGTGGCAATCCCGTTCGCGGCAAGCTGCCGGTCGGTGTCAAGCACGGCGGTCTCGGTGGGGAAAAACACGCCGGGGCGCGGCATCAGCTGACGCTCGAACGCATCGCCATGCACGTCGATCAGGGCGGGGGCGAGGATCAGCCCCCGCGCATCGACCGGATCGCCTTGTACGGGGCCGCCTTGTACGGGGCCGCCGATCTCGACGATGATCCCGTCGGCGACGGTGACGGTGGTTTCGGTGATCCCGTCGGGCAGAAACACCTGAGCGCCGATGAACGTGGTCATGCCGGCCGCTCCCGCGTCAGGTGCCGCTGGCCGCCGTTGGGCAAGGCGGCGCCAACCCGCAAGATTTTGAAAGAATGGAACAAACGCAACATATCGGCGCTCCCGCACAAGTGGTGAGGGTGCCGTTTGTCGCCCTCGTCATCGTCAAATCCCCCGGGTGTCGCGCGAAATGTCACGCCCGCCCGGCAACAGGCCATTTGTCAGGACGAGATCGCGCGGATGTCGCGCGGTCCTGCCTTGGCGCGAACCCATGCCATGGCTTCAAGACGGTATCGTGACGGTGGCTGTGCACGGATGGCGATTGATCTCCCGCCGGGACGCTTGGACCTAACCACAGGCGTTTGGTCGGGGCAAGCGCATGGCCCCGTCTCGGGCCCGGTCCTCCGGCTTCGCCGCCCGAAACAGCGTCAGACCGGGGCGCCGCATCCCGTGGCCGCTGTTTTCCGGCCAAGGCGTCATCCCCATGTCGCATCCATCTGCTCAGAAGAGCGCAACCGCGTCGGATCGTCCTTGGCCGCCCGCGACACCCGATCCGGTCTGGTCCAGCATCGCGCCCGTACCATGTCGGCGTGGCGGCCCCCGGTTGCTGCGCGGATCGACATGGAGCCAGAGACAACGGCTTGATAAGACAGGGCCTGGCCCGGGAATCGGCGCAGGCGCAGGGGGAAGGATGAGCATTACACTGGACTCCGTCACGAAGGCATTCGGCGGGCGCGCGGCGGTGAACGGCGTGTCGTTCGAGGTGCCGGACAAGGCGCTGTTCGCGGTGGTCGGCCCCTCGGGCTGCGGCAAGAGCACGCTGTTGCGCCTGATCGCGGGGCTGGAGTCGCCGGACCAGGGGCGGATCGCGCTTGACGGGCAAGAGGTCGCGGCGCCGGGCCTGTTCGTCCCGCCGGAAGAGCGGCAGGTGGGCGTGGTGTTTCAGTCCTACGCGCTGTGGCCGCATTTGAGCGTGGCGGGGAATGTGGCCTTTCCCTATCAAGCGCAGGGCATGTCGCGCCAGGAGGCGGAGGCGCGGGCGGCGGAGCATCTGAAAACCGTCTCGCTCGAAGCGATGGCCGACCGGCGGCCCGAAGCTCTGTCGGGCGGGCAGCGCCAGCGGGTCGCCTTGGCGCGCTGTCTGGCCGGGGCGTCGCGCACGATCCTGATGGACGAACCGCTCGCCAATCTCGACCCGCATCTGCGCGGCACCATGGAGACGGAGCTGCGCGCCTTTCACGACCGGTCCGGCGTCACGACGCTGTATATCACCCATGACCAGCGCGAGGCGATGGCGCTTGCGGATGTGATGGCGGTGATGGAGGCGGGCGAGATCCAGCAATTCGGCACCCCGCAAGAGATCTATGAACGGCCGCGCAACCGGATGGTGGCGCGGTTCATCGGGCGCGGCGCGCTGCTTGCGGCCCAAGTGGCACAGGGCGCGGCCCGGATCGGCGGCCAGCGAATCGCGGTGCCTGGGGCCCCCGATGGCCCCGGCACCCTGCTGGTCCGCCCCAGTGACATCGCGGTTGCCGCCGGGGGCCAGCCCGCCCGGATCGCATCGGTGCATTACCGTGGCGGCATCTGGGAGGCGGTGGCCCGCTGCGCGGATCTGGATGCCGAGGTGATGCTGGATCTCGGCCGCCCGGTCCGGGTGGGCGAGACGCTGGAGATCACCTTTACCGGCGGTTGGGTGCTGCCGGACGACAGCGCCGGTCCCAACCTCTGACGCGGAATGGCCCGGCGTCGTCAGGAGGGATGCTGCATAGATCGACAACGCACAGCCGGGTGTTGCCGGGCGCTTCGACGCAAAGGCCGCGGTGGCAAAGCCGGGGCCGCGCCGATGCTCCGACATCATATGTCGGCGCGCGGTCTGGCCCGAAACGCGGGACCCGCCGTTCGGGCGACGCTTGTTGCGGACTTATCGGTCCCCATCCCCGGTTCGCCGGAATGTCTGACTGACAGGGAACGGTGGCGCGAGACGCGGCGGCAACGCCGCTAGATCTTCCACGGTACCACGCCGGGCGGCGCGCGGCGGCCCAGCCGGTCCAGCGCTACCATCAGCAGAACCGTCGCCACCACCGTCACCGCCGCCATGGCCGAGGCAAGCGTGGTGTAGCCGCCGTCTTCGTAGTTGAAGATCGTGGTGCCGATGGTCTCATTCCCGCTGGACCAGAGCAGGGCCGAGACGGTGACCTCGTTATACGCGGTCAGAAAGACCAGGATCGCGCCAGAGGCGGCGGCGGGGGCCATCAGCGGCATCGTGATGCGGGCCATGCGCAGGCCGTATCGGGCCCCGGCGACTCGCGCCGCCTCGTCCAGCGCGGGGTCAAGCTGCAGGCTTGCCGCACTCACCGGTTTTAGCGCGATTGCGAAGAAGGCGCAGAGATAGGCCAGCAGGATGATCCACAGCGAGTTGTACAGCGAGATGCCGATAACGGGCAGCGGCTTGAGGAAGGCCAGGATGAAGGCGACGGAGATCACGAGGCCCGGGATGGCGTAGGTCAGCTCGGCCAGGGTCGTCAGACCGGTCCCGATGCGGCTGTGGATGCGGTTCGGCGCGGCCCCGGAGCGGGCGACAAAGATCGCCAGCGTGGCGAGGATCGCGGCGGCGGCCCCGGCGACGAGGGTCGAATTGACAAAGGCGCGCAGCGTCACGGACTGGCGAAACAGGATCTCGGCGAAGTTTTGCAGCGTGACGGTGTCCATGGTCAGCGGCACGCCGTAGGTCGGCACCAAAGCCGTTGCGAACAGCGCGGTGATCGGCAGAACCAGCGTCGAGACGACGGCAAGCGCCACACCGGCCTCGACAAAGGGGCCGGCGCGGCCCAGCGCGATGTTCAGCGGCGGTTGCGGCGGACCGATCAGCGCGTTGCGGCGCCGCTGCGACAGCCACATCTGCACCAGCACCGCCACCACCGCGATCAGCGCCACAAGCGCTGCGATAACGGCCATGTCGGTCAGCACCGAGGGGCCGAAACTGGCCAGCCGCCGCCAGATCAGCACCGGCAGCGTGGTGTAGCGCGCGGGGATGCCCAACAGCGCCGGGATGCCGAAATTCCCCAGCGCCGAGACGAAGGCCAGCGCAAAGCCCGCGATCAGCGAGGGCGCGAGCAGCGGCAGGATGATCCGCGCCAGCATCCGGGCGGGTCTGGCCCCGGCCACGCGGGCGGCATCGGACATCTCTCTGGGCAGGCTGCGCAGCGCCGCGAGCACCACCAGAAAGACCAGCGGCGCGTGCTGGATGGCCAGCAGCAGCACCACGCCTTCGCGCGAATAAAGCGGATGCGTCGAGCCCAGCTCCGGCGCCATGCCCAGCGCCTGCAGCAGCGGCGAGGCGGGGCCAAGCGCCTGGATCCAGGCGATCGCCGTCACATGCGGCGGGATCATCATCGGGATCAGCAGCAGGAACGTATAGCCCCCCTTGCGCCGCAGATCGGTCAGGCCGATCACAAGCGCCGCCAGTGTGCCCGCGGCCAGGGCGAGCAGGGCGGACAGCAGGCTGCTTTCCAGCGAGTTCCAGATCGCCCGATAGACCGAGCGGCTGCCCATCGCCTCCAGCAGCGGGCCGGGCCCGTCGCCAAAGGCGATCCTTGCCAGCAGAGCCAGCGGCAGGACGAACAGCACCGCCCCGAAACAGACAAGCGCGGCAAGGGTCAGCCCCTCGCCGCGCAGGATGTTGCGTGTCATCGCGCCGGATCAGCCGCCGAAAATGTCGATGAAGCGCTGTTTGTTGGCCTGATCGTCGGCCAGCGCCTTGGCGGGGTCAAAGTCCAGCAGCTTGATCTCGTCCAGCGACGGGAAGCCCTCGGGCGGGGTGATCGCCGGATCCGCGGGCAGATAGCCCATGTCGGCGGCCAGTTGCTGGCCTTCGGCCGAGATCAGGAAATCGACGAACGCCTTGGCGGCCTCGGGGTTCTGCGCCGTGGACAGGATCGCCACCGGCTCTGTCACCGCCGACACGCCTTCTTCGGGGAAAACGAATTCCACCGGCGCGCCGTCCAGCTTGTTGCGGATCGGCAGGAAGTCGACAACGAAGCCGTATAGCTTCTCGCCACCGGCGATGGCCTTGTAGGTGCCGCCATTGCCGCCCTGCGGGTTGGCACCCTGATCGGCCAGCCCTTCGTAGAACGCCCAGCCCAGATCGGGATGCGAGGTGATCGCAGCCATGTGGATCGTCGCCGCGCCCGAGGTCAGCGGCGAGGGCATCGCCAGCTTGTCCCTGGCCTCTGGCTTGAGCAGATCGGCGTAGGAGGTCGGGATCATCTCGGCGCCGGTGTTGTAGACGATGCCGGTGGTGATCAGCTTGGTCGAGAAGTAATGCCCCTCGTCATCCATCAGCGCCGGATCATAGGCGGAGACATCGGCCTCGGGGTAGGCGAGCAGGCGACCTTCGGCTTCCAGCCCCTCCATCGTGACCATGTCGGCGATCAGCAGCACGTCGGGCTGCGGCGCGCCGGCCTCGAATTCGGCGCGCAGCTTGGCCATCACCTTGGTGGTGCCGTCGCGCAGCCATTCCACCTCGACGCCAGGATATTTGGCGGTGAAGGCATCCACCGTCTTTTGCGCATCGGCATTGGGCTGGGACGTGTAGAGCACCAGCTTGCCGGACACATCGGCGGCCAGCACGGTGGTGGACAGCAGCAGCGCCGCCGCGGCGCCGGTCAGGGTCTTGATCATGTCGATCTCCGTTTGTGGTTTGTGGGTCGATAGCGGCGCGGCATGACAGGCGTGTAACAGCCCCGTGCCGCGTCGGGGGGCAGGTGACCGCGCCCCCCGGTGCGGGAAGGGGGCGCGGCCGTCCGGGTCAGTCCATGCCAAGCTGCAGGCGCAGCGTGTCGGCCAGCTCGGTAATGGTGGTTTCGACATTGGCGCCTTCGGTGATCTCCACCAGCGCGGCGGCGATCAGATCGTTGACGGCCACACCTTCGGAGCCGGGGTAGGCGTACCAGGGGCCGGCATGCGCGGCGACCTGGGCGTGACCGGGTACGGCGTTCGGATTGGCCGCGTAGTAGGCGCCAAGATAGCTCTCATCCTCCAGCACGATCTTGTTGGCCGGGGCATAGCCGGTGTTTTCCACGATGATCTTCTGGCCCTCGGGGCCGGTGACGAAGGCGATGTAGTCCCAGACCGCCTGCTGCTTTTCCGCATCGTCGGTCAGCATCACGATCGCCGAGCCGCCGGTGGGGAAATAGACGTTCTCTTCGGCGACCACGGGGGTGCCCATGACCTTGAGGTCGAAATTGCCCGCCGCGCCCTCTTCGAAGCGCTTAAGTAGCGAAGAGCTTTCAAAGAACAGG
>CAYGRI010000032.1:21684-27095 GCA_964352155.1 uncultured Maritimibacter sp.
GGCCCAACGTCCCGGCGGGAAAGGCCTGACGCGCGTCGTTCTGCGACATCGAGGACATGCCCGCCTCGGTCGCGAACCGGCTGTATAGCGCTGCGGCCGTCATCCCGGCGTCGCTGTCAAAGGCGATGTCGCTTTCGTCTTCGGTCATCGGACGGCCGCCATGGCTGCCCAGAAGCGACTGGAAGCGCCAGTCATGCCGGTGGATCCAGATCCCTTCGATCGTGTCGCTCAGCGCGTCGATCTTGGCGGCCAGGTCGATGATCCCGTCGAAATCCTTGGGGAAATCCTCCATCGAGCCGCCGGCCTGTTCCACCAGGTCAGGGTTCACATACAGCACCATGGTCGAGGCAGAGGTGCCAAGCGCGTGCTGGGTGTCTTCGAACCGGCCCAGCGACAGCAGCGCCGGGGTGTAGCCCGCCGCCTCGGGGTCTGCGGGCAGGAAACCGTCCAGCGGCTGCGTCAGGCCGCGATCTTCGAGGATGCGCCAGCGGTTCAGGCCGACATAGGCCACATCGGGCGCGGTTCCGGCCACGGCCTCGCGCAGCAGGCGCTGAACGCCGTCGGCATAGCTTTCGGCGGGGCCGTCGAGGGTGACGGTGATCTCTGGATGGGCTTGCATGAACGCCTCGGCCAGGGCCTCTTGCGTGTCGGCCCAGATGGTTGGGATCGCGTAATGCACGCGGATTTCGGTTTCGGCGACGGCTGTGGTGGCAACCAGCGCCAAGGCTGCGGAAAGAAGAAGCTGCTTCATTTGGTTCCTCATGGGTTCGGGTGGAGGGGCGGGCGATGTGCCTCTGGTGTCTGCTCGTTGGTCATCTTTTGAGCCCGGTGCTGGCCAGACCCTGGGTGAAGCGCTTTTGCGCCAGCAGGAAACCCAGGATCAGCGGGGCGGTGATGAGGGTGGCGCCGGCCATCAGCGGGCCGACATCGTCGCCGCTTTCCTCATCGCGAAAGAACAGGATGCCACGCGGTGGGGTGGCAAGACTGGGGTCGGTCGTGGCGATCAGCGGCCAGAACAGATCATTCCAATGGGCGGTGACCGAGAAGATCGAAAAGGCGATCACACTGGGCAATCCGAGAGGAAAGGCGATGCGCCAGGCGATCCCCATCTCGCTCATCCCGTCCACCCGGGCGGCGTCGATCAGCTCTGCCAGGATCTGGGCAAAGGCCTGCCGCAGCAGGAACAAGCCGAAGGCGGTGGCGATAAAGGGCAGGATCAGGGCGGTATAGGTGTTCAGCAGCCGGAACTCGGCCAGCCCGATGAAGATCGGCACGGCGGTGACATGGAACGGCACCAGCAGCGCCGCCACGACCGCGCCGAACATCAGCGAGCGGCCCGGAAACCGGCGATGCGCCAGGGCATAGGCGCAGGGCACCGTGATCGCCAGTTGCAGGGCCAGAATGCCGCCGGTGACGATCACGCCGTTGAGCAGATAGCGGGGAATATCCGTTTCTGTCAGCGCGATGACATAGTTCTGCAGGGTCGGACGCGCGGGCAGAAGGGCGACATCGGTCGTGAAGATCTCGGCATGGGGCTTCAGCGAGACGGAGACCATCCAGACAAAGGGCAACAGCACCAGCGCCGCGCCAAGCCCAAGCAGCCCGAGCGATATCATCACGCCTGGCCTCACCGGTAATGCACCCGGCGCTCGATCACCGCGATCTGAACCGCGGTCAGCAGCAAAAGTGCGACAAAGAACACCACCGTGATCGCGCTGGCATATCCGGCTTTGAAATAGACGAAGCCCTCGCGATACAGCGCATAGACGATGGTGTCCGAGGCAAAGGCCGGGCCGCCGCCGGTCAGGGTCGCCACGGTTTCGAAGACGCGAAAGGCATTGGCGGCGGTCACAATCAGCACGAACAGGGTCGTCGGCCCCAGCAGCGGCCAGGTCACCGTCCAGAACCGGGTCCAGCCATCCTCGGCGCCGTCGATCTCTGCTGCGTCATACAGCGTGGCCGGAACCGCGGCGAGGCCCGCGAGAAACAGCACCATGTTGTAGCCGACGCTTTGCCAGACCCCGATGGCGGCGAGCACATACAGCACCAGCCCCCGGTCGCTGAGCCATTGCTGCGGTGCCAGCCCGGCGGCGGACACCCAGGTGTTCACCAGCCCCAACGACGGATGCAGCAGCATCTGCCAGGACACCGCCATCGCCACCAGCGTGGCCGCGACCGGCAGGAAATAGACCGTGCGCAGGATTGCCGAAACCCGTGGCAGCGTCGTCGACAGCCGGTGCAGGCCCAGCGCCACCAGGAGCGCCAGCGCGACAGAGGCCGGGATCACAATCGCCGCGTAAAGCAGTGTGTTGAACAGGGCGTTGCGCCCCAGCCGCGAGCCAAAGAGCTGGGCGAAATTCTCTGTCCCCACCCAGGTCGCGGTGGATGCGCCGAATTGATAATCGGTGAAGGCCAGCGCGCAGACGACGGCGACGGGCAGGAAGATGAACAGGACCACCGCCAGCGCCGCAGGCCCGACCAGCAGCAGATCGGTGAGCGCGGCGCGGATCATGCCACCAGATCCCGGCGCCGGCCATCCGCATCGAACCCGTGCAAAGCCCCCGGCAGCGCGCTGAGAGAGACATTCTGCCCCGGCGCGGGCAGGTCAATCTGGCCCCGCAGCACGGCCCGCAGGGGGTGGCCCCGCGCATCCTGCAGTTTCAGGATCGTTTCTTCCCCCTGAAACGCCAGGCTCTCCACCGTCGCGGGCAGCGCGCCTTTATCGTCCAGGCGCAGATCCTCGGGCCGCACGCCCAGCGTCAGATCCGTCCCGGCGGGATGCAGCGCGGCCCCGGCGCCGGGCGGCAGGAGGTTCATCTGGTGATGGCCGATGAACTCTGCCACCTGACGGGTCGCGGGGCGGCGGTAGATCTCTTGCGGGGGGCCGATCTGCGCGATGCTGCCCGCGATCATCACCGCCACCCTGTCCGCCATGGACAGGGCGTCGGATTGGTCATGGGTCACCAGCACAAAGGGATAGCCCGTCCGCCGATGCAGGGCGCGAATCTCGTCGCGGGTATCGGCCCGCAACTGGGTGTCGAGGTTGGACAGCGGCTCGTCCAGCAGGAAGGCTGAGGGGTCGCGCACCAGCGCCCGGCCCAGGGCCACGCGCTGTTGTTGCCCGCCTGACAATTGCCCAGGCTTGCGCGCCAGATAGGGCGCCAGCCGCAGCATCTCGGCCACGTGCCGGACCCGGGCCTCGATATCCTGGCCGACTGCACGCACCGCCGGGCTGACCAGCCGCGCCCCGGGCAGGCGCCCGAGTGGCGTCAGCCCGCGCAGGCGCAACGGCATCGCGATGTTCTGGAACACCGTCAGATGGGGATACAGCGCATAGGACTGGAACATCAGCGCGATGTTGCGCGCCGCCGCGCTGTCGCCGGTCACGTCCCGGCCCTGCAGCAGCACCCGGCCCATGGTCGGCCGCTCCAATCCCGCCATAAGCCGCAGGGTCGTGGATTTGCCACAGCCCGACGCGCCCAGAAGGGCCACGAACTCGCCGTCCCTGACGATGAGCGAGACGTTGCGGACCGCCTCGACCGGGCCGAAGCTTTTGCTGACAGAAGCAAGGGCCAGGCTGCCGGTCATGACTCGGGCCTGCATGAGCCGGGCCTGCATGGCGCGGAACGGCATGGAGCGGACGTGTTGGAAAGTTTACACATCGGCCGGGGCGTCCTCGATGGGGGCGGCGGCGATCAGCGCCGCGCAGGCCAGCTCGACGGCCTCGTCGACACTGCCGGCATGGGTGACGCCCTTGACCTCCGGCGCCCCCTCCAGCCCGATCACGGTTTTCGAAAAATGCAGGCCATAGGCGACTTCGCTGAGCGTCCCATAGGACCCGCCGATGGCGATCAGCACCCGCGCCGATTTGGCGATCACCATGTTGCGCGCCTCTCCCAATCCGGTGGGCAGCGGGATGGTGACAAAGGGGTTCGCCTCCTCTGGGGTGCTGCCCGGCAGGATGCCGATCATCAGCCCGCCGGCAGAGGCGCAACCCTCGGACACCGCTGTCATAACTCCGGTTCTGCCGCCGCAGATCAGCGTGAGGCCCAGCGCACCGAGGGCTTTGCCAATCGCCTTTGCCGCGGCCAGCTGCGCGTCTGTCGCCTCCCGCGGGCCGATGACGCCGATGACTAGATGGCGCAAGGTATGGGTCTGGCCAAGGGCGGAGAGCGTCGCATGGGCGCTCTCGGATGGCGCGGTCGCAGGCCCCTCGGAAACCGACCGGCGCGTCCAGCGCGCGACGTCAAGCTGCCCCCCGCCGACGATGGGGGGGCAGTGTTTCGAGGAAGGGGGCAGATTGCACATTGAACCGGATCGACTGCTGTGTAAGGTTTCCGACATGTGGCAGAAGACGGACACAGTTTTATGACGATCCAGGACTCCGCGCGCCCGCTGTCAGAACGCCAGACCGCGATCCTCGAACAGGTCGCCAAGAACGGCTATGTTACGATCGATCTGCTGGCGGGCCAGTTCGGGGTCTCGACCCAAACGGTGCGGCGCGACATCATCCTGCTGTCCCAGCTTGGCCGTCTGCAGCGGTTTCATGGCGGCGCGGGGCCGGTGGGCGCGACCGAGGCGGCGCGGCTCGACTACACCGCGAAGCGCGAGATCGGGCGCCGGGAAAAGACCATCGTCGGGGCCAAGGCCGCCGAGATGATTCCTGATGGCGCGACGCTTTATCTGGACGTGGGCACCACGATAGAGGCTTGCGCGGCCGAACTGGCGCAGCGGCCCGGCTTTACGGTCTTCACCAATTCGATGCCCGCGGCGATGGTGTTCGACCCGGGCAAGCATCAGGTGCATGTGCTGGGCGGGCGGGTGGCTGGCCGGGACGGCTCGCTGGTGGGCGAAGACGTGGTGCTGCGCCTTGGGGATGTGCATCTCGATTTCGCGCTGATCGCCTGTTCCGCGATTGATGACACCGGGCGGGTGATGGATTTCGACATGACCAAGATCGCGATCAAACGCGCGGCGATGGCGGTGGCGCACAACAGCCTCTTGTTGGCGACGCGGAGCAAGTTCGGTCGCTCGGCGCTGGCGTCGATCTCTCACGCCGACCGGTTCGCGCAGATCGTGACAGAGCTGTCCTGACCGCCCCCGACCGCTCCGATGCCGTGCCGAGAACGGGGCGGCGGCAGGTTGTTGGCCCGCCCCGCGATGTGCACCAGGGCGGGCTCGGTGCAATCCGACCGCCCGGCTGACACAGGGATAGCGAGGCCCGCCAAGGCCATCCCATGCACCGACCAAAGGGGCGCGACAACCAGGGTCCGGCTGTGCAGGGCAGGGGCCTGATCGGCGGGCATCCACCGCACATCACCGGGATGCGGTGACCTTCCTCGGCACGGCGCTGGCCGGGATTCGCTGCCGATTGGCAGATTGCTTTGGCCGGGATCTGGGGGGATTTGGGT